>JBAXLR010000043.1:0-18625 GCA_037134655.1 bacterium
TTGAAACCAACGCAAAGCTCCCTCAATGCAGTCATGGCAGGGGTTGACGTAGTCTTCGATTTCAGCACTCCTGAGGGAACGCGAAGTCTGATCAAATCCCTCAGCAAAGAAACGGATAAATGTGTACTTATCGGCACTACAGGCCTCGACAAGCAAATAAAGTCAGAACTTCAGAAGGCTGCGCGAGCAGGTGATCATAAAATATTGATCGCCGGCAATACCAGTATTGGTGTTTTTACTTTGGCAAAACTTGCCGTATCAGCGGCAAAATTGCTCGCTCCCCTTGGTTTTGATATTGAAATAACGGAAACTCATCATCGCATGAAAGCTGATGCTCCAAGTGGAACTGCCCTCCTGCTTGCAGACGTTATACACAGTGCACTCCCAGGCTCGACTATAGACTTTAACCGAACTGGCGTGCGCAAAAAAAATTCCATCGGTGTTCACTCTGTGCGCGGCGGCGGCATCTTCGGCGAGCATGATATTCGCTTAATTAGCGATGACGAGGAATTAAGTATCAGTCACCGCGCGTTTTCGCGGGCACTTTTTGCCAAAGGCGCTTTAAGTATAACCCTTGAAATAGAAGCGAAAGTTCCATCTGGTAAAGTCATGGAATTAAGTGAGTTTATTTTGGCCAAAAACTAGTGTGCTAGCGCTCGCTGCACAGATCTCGCAAGTCTTTCCAGGGGACTCCCCGTTTTTACAAAACTTACAGATTCACTATACACAACGGTCGTATCAGCTGAAATCCAGTGACCGTCAGCCGTCTCGACAATCAGCCCATAAACTCCAGGCGGGACATTGAAAAACAAAGCTTTCGTCACGGGATTATCAGAGAAATACCAACCATCACCCACGTCTCGACCAGAGTGATCAACCAATCTGAATTTTACTGATTCATTGCCATGGCCCGAAAGATGGCCGTGCTCAACCAGGACACTGCCAAGGCTAAGGTCATGGGTCGTGTTCGCAAAGACTGCCATGTCACTGATAAATCCGTTTGGAATCATTGTTGACACTTGTCGGGCTGCTGGAGAACGGGCTGCAAGTGGTTGAACAGCTGTCTCAAAATCTTGTGTGGAGCTGACTGTCCAGACTCGTCCCTTCATTGGCAGAACTCTTGTTGGAGTAGAGAAGAGGCCTTGATCGACCGAGACCATGAGCTGTCCCGAACCGACTGCAAACAAATCAGCTTGCTCAATTATATCTCTTGCGTTTGCGCGAAGGACGTCAGACCCAAGCTGCTCATTTGCGCTTGGGATTGCCGTGATTGTGGTCGTTAAATGCTTTGCCTCACTAAGATCAATGGCTTCTTCGCTGTGTCGACCGGCAATAAGCCCGATCAGGGTCGCTAACTGATGCTTATCATTGCCACGACGTAAAGAGACGGTGACGGGTCCTGGTTCTACGTTAAAGAAACAAAAGAGGCCATTACTGCCCGTACCAGAGCGCCGTAAATCAACAAGTCCAAGGTTATTAAAATAGTACGGGCCATTAGCATAAACATCGAGGGCCACCGACACGTCACTTTGAGAATTCGGCCCATGGTGGGCCGTGCCGCAAAAACTTGATTTGCGCATATCTTGTACGACTGCTCCGGACCTTGCGATCAGGTCAAGGGAGGAAAATCTGCGGGTGCGGACTGGCTGCGTAATCGTTCGGGCAACACCGTCCCGGTCAGCGTTAATCTCCGTCACCTGTGGCATTAAATACCCACGGTCATCGGTGATCTCTAGCAATATCCTTGAACCCGTCGGAATTTCCCTAATGTCAACTTCGCCCCGTGCGTCAGTCAATTCAGAGAAGTCGGTTCCAGCCACTTTTACGCGAACACCGCTCACTGGGAATGTCTGGCCTTGGACGGTAGAACGTTCATCGATCAGTTTCAAACGGATACTGTCAAAACTGACCTTGGCCTTTGCACGCACAATATGGCCTGAAGCTGATAAGCTTTGCGAACCTAATTCGGTAACGCCCCTGTCGATCGCAAACTCAGCCGGGGTACTTTGTTGCTGATTTTGCGCGAATGATGCTGCCAATGGCGCAGCTACGGCAGCCCGATCAAGGCCGTCCAACGTGGCTAGCCCAGTTGATACTTGAACGGCAGAAATACTATTCTTGAGAACAGCGCTATCAATTTTTTGTGGTCCACCGCCGACAGTCAAAGGAATAATACTGATGCGTCCTGGCGAGACGACAAATATTTCCGTTTCCCCAGCCTTTTTACTCGTCAATGTTCTTGCGACGCCGTCCCATGCCACTACAGACGGCTCACGAACAAAGATACTCCAGTCAGCAACGCTAACGTCTTTCGCTAATTCGACGAGGCGGCTTACTCCGTCACTCTTAAACACAATCTTACCGCCCTCGACGGACAGTAGCCCCTCTGCTTTTGGGACCAAGACAATATTTTTTTCCTCAGCTGGTATCGTGCTTACAGTTACGGCACCGGCGGGCGCCAAGTCCTGCTGAACGTCATGACGGATTATTTGCGAGACAAGTGCCTCACCATAGACCATCTCTTTTGGCGCAGCGTCTGATGTTCCAGTGCGCACCGTTGATTGCGAGCTGTCGTCACAGGAAATTGTAGACTCTGCCGCGTTGAGTTCGCACTCAAAGTAGGGCTTTTCAACTTGCGACAATAAATTCTTTTGAGTGGGGAGGCTTGAAAACCAGTCGGACGCAAGAACAGCATCGGTAAGAAACATCCCCTCAACAAGGCGCGCTGAATCATCATTCAAATTTGGATCCATCATGCCGCGAACAGACTGCGTCACAGTGACAGAAAGATTTACATCATCAGTAAAAAAATCTCGTGCGACATCGCGCAAGACAAAGCTGCCTGGATCTTGGTCGAAAGAAACGTTTTTTCGTGTGTTTAGATCGACCGAAAGCCAATCTGAACTTGACGCAAAAGCGTTTGCCGACATCATGCCGATTAAAACGACGGGCGCAATGACCTTTAGCAGCCGCTGCGTGTGGTTGTAAATTTTTTCAGTTTGCTTGCACATCATGTCTGATGAAGCCAAACTTTCTTGATAGAGTTGGGTTAGCTTTTCTTACTCGACACTTATCGGAATCTGTCTGAAAATTTTTAGCTTTCAATTCAAAAAATAATTGCCCCTGGTTCTCTCACTCAATTATAACCCGGAAAGGCTTGGGGCTGTTAGACTGCAGGGCTGACACCCCGGCCTTGACGACGCCAAAACGAAGCGGGACCCTCACCGATCGCGAGAGCCCCGAAATTAAATTAATAGTTTTCGTATTTTATGATTTCACAAATTTTCTAGTGTTAGCTACGGAGATCGGAGGGAGCCCGCCTGAATTCATAAGGAGGCATTTTTTAGGAAATTTTTTCCTTTAATAAAGAACTTACCAACTTTCCGTCGCCTTGCCCTTTTAGTTCGGCCATCACAAGCTTCATGAGATTTCCAAAATTTCGGTCGGAGGACGCAGACAAGACTTTTTCTACTGCAGCCTTTGTTTCAGCCTCCGATGCTTTTTGGGGGAGGTAATCATCGATGATCCTGATCTCCCCCATAAGTGCGTTTCGCGCATCCCCAGCTGGGTAATCTTCCAAGCTTTTCGTGAGCTTTTTTTGGTAAGCTCCAACAACTTTTAAAACTTCGGCCTCTGGGAGCTCTTCTCGCAGGTTGACCATAGCCTGTTGATTCTTGATCTCAGCCATAACCATGCGCAGGACACTAAGTTTAGCAGCATCCTTCGCCTTCATTGCGGTTTTTATATCGTCTTGAATTTTTTCTTTTAGTCCCACGTTGAACACTCCCAGTCATTTGATAAAAATTTAAATTAGGCTGCAAAAGCCTGTTATTACGGGCTATGAAAACAGCTTTCTGATCCCAGCTGGAGCGCCATCCAGCAACGCTATTTCAAATAAACTCTTGGACTCCCTTTGTCTACCAGCAAATCCCAGCGCGGCCTCGTATTTTTCTAAAACGGCCAGTCCAGCTTCGATAGACTCAGGACTGACGGCTTCAAATTCAATGCAATGGACCGTTTTGGTGGGACCTACCGCTTGGTAGAAAACGATCTCACAGTCGGCGAAGTAGGCCACGTCGATATCCTTCCGGATTTCCCCAGACCAGCTGCAGCCCAACGCATCCATAAAGGCTGAGACGGCTGCTTTTTGGTCACCTTTCGACTGGTCAATAGGTAGATTTATTTCCGTTCTTACGGCGCTGTCGGATTCGACTGATTTGACGGTTAGCTGCTGGATCTCGTTATCGAAGCGATGTCGATAAACATGTTTAGAATCGTTTTGAAGAACAAAGTAGATATCCCGGACAGCGATCTTAGCGACCCTAATTGGCGAAATTCTTCTGATTTTATTAAAAAAATCTTCCTTATCAAAACTTTTTTCGACGATAAATTTGTGCTCTATTTCTGTAAATGACGTGGAACTCACACATTTATCCTTTTTCAACTGGAGACGGCCACAGCTACAACTTGATCGCAAGGCGGATAATGTTACGGAATCGTCTTTGGTCATTCAGGCGATCTTGCGCAAAAAAACCATTCCGAAAAAAATACAATTCGTTGGAGATGGTAGTTGTCCGGGTAAGATCCAGATCAAGTTTGAATCTTGTGAACGATATTCGCTCCGGCACATAAGAATAACTCCAGCTGTCTGAGGACTCAGTGTAGGCATATTGGGGAAGGTAGCGAGACTCTGAGTAGCCCGCGATTTCCAATTGTAACGAGGACAACACCGCCGGAGAAAACCCGATGGCGATAGTCTCTTGGTGAACATAACGCATGGCACGATCTTCAAATGGTTTTTCGATGACTGGAGAATCAACTGACACTAGGCCTAAACCGCGACTTCCGTCGGACTCACTGATGTAAATGGGCTTTGAATACATTCTGGTCCAAGCATCGGCCCCAAGGGTGATTGTTGGCCGACCAAGAGCCAAGGTCTTCTCAAACTTAACATTTGGTGCTAGTCCGACCGCGATCACAGTTGCGTCAATAGCTCGACGATAGTCGCGGTCGTAGCGGTCGCCGTCGGCGAATTCGGTCGGATCCAAGTCTTCGGCTCTTACCGGGAACAAAGCGTTGCCATACACCAGCATGTTGAAATTCGCTCCACGCAATGGGTAGACGTCGACTGTTACGTCTGGGCGTTTCTGGTAAACCCTTTGGGACGCAGGAAGCTTTGCAGCCCCCACACCAAGGCTCACGTCCACGGAGCGATTATAAAAGTTACCACCAATTCTGAGTTTGCCGTGCAACGCCGGATCGCGACGAGCAAGCCTGGCGTTTTCGTCGTAATAGTCGTTAGAAGTATGCCTCAGATCAAGAAGGCCGTAAAATCCCGACGGCTGAGCTGGTGCAGCCAGCTTTTTCATGTCTTTTTCTGGACCAGCACTAGGACTCGCCTTTTGCCGCGCTGAGTCGAGCTCGCCAGACGGTCCGCGAAAAGCGCCGGAAGAAAGTTGTGCCAATGAGGGCGAGGAAACCAAAAGCAACATGGTTGGCAACCATATAATTATTTTATGCTCTAGCTTTTGCACATACTGCATCAGTTAATTTCCCGAAGACTTAGGTGTGACCTGTTATTTGAGACGTTGAACCGTAAACAGATTGCTAGCTTTCGCACTGACCGAAGACAACGTAATGGACACAAACACAATTTTATCGCCAGGCCTGAGCCAGCTTTCTTGAACTAGCTGCTTGTTGACCATGGGCAAAACCTGATCAATTTTGGGGTCCACTTTTAAGACCAGTGGGCGGACCCCGCGAGTCAGGGATAACTTTCTGGCCACGCGCTCATCAAAGGTAACCGCGACGATTGGCACGGGAGCTCGATAACTTGCAAGTCTTAAGGCAGTGTTCCCAGTTTTGGTGATACAAACGATCGCCTTGGCGTGGACGCGCTCAGCGGTCAAATAAGCATTGTATGCGATCGCATCCATCTCCGTCTGAATGGATGGCTCAAGCTTAACCCAGTTCAGAGCCTCTCCGCCGTGACGTTCTGTATCCTCAATGATCCGATTCATGACGGCAATAGCCTGGGCACCAAAAGGCCCGTGAGCCACTTCTTCCGACAAGACGAGCGCATCACTACCGTCATTGATTGCATTGGCAATATCACTGACCTCAGCTCGCGTTGGCGTTGCTGATCGGCGCATGGAACCAAGCATCTCACTTGCAGTCAAAACTATTTTGGCATGGTCGTCCGCCATTTGATTGATCTCTTTGGTGATCATGGGAATAGTCGCTGGATTTGTCGTCAAAGCCATCTCGCGTCGACTGATGAGAATGCCGTCCACGTGGGGCAGGAGCTCATCAAGTCGTCGGTAAACGTCCATGGATTCTATGCGCAAAATAAGCCACGGCACATCTTCCGTCATCTTACCGATACGTTCTGAGAACTTAACGATATCGTTGGCTTCAGTGATACCCGGTAAAACGAGATATTCGACATTTAGATCACAAATTTTTTGCAAAAACTTATCGTCAATACTCTCGAGGCTTCGTTTAAGCCTGGTCTCTGGAATGTGAATTTCCATGTTTGGGAAAATGGTACCACCCTGCAAGACTTCCAAAGTAACCTGATCCTTGCTGAGCTCCTTAACTTTGAGGACGACTTGGCCGTACCCCATGTACACCATAGCGCCGTCCCGAAAAAGGCCGTCCCAGTACTTTACTTGTACTGAAAATCGCACCGCGGTTTTAGATCCGGTGGGAGCCATTGTAATGAGCTCTCCAAATTGAATTTCTGTGGGGTCAGTTAAATTTGCCAACTGAACGCGCGCACCCTCTGACAGGTCGATCATGATGGATGCTTGTTCCCCAGATTTGGGGTCATGGGCGTTTTTAAATTGCTGCAGAAACTTTGGGATACGCTCATCGCCATCACCGTGAAAAGCCAGTCTTAGGGCGGTCACTTTTTCGTTGGCAATCCGACGGGCCAGACTTTCATCAAGCACTCTGCTCGAGAATGACCACACGACTTTTGTATGGGGAGTGTTTTCTTGGATCATGTCCCTAGGTAGCCTCCGGGCAAACGACTGACTGATATCAGCCGATCCTAATATTATCGCAGACCCTTATTGGACTGACAAACTCTGACCCATTGTGACAGGTTCTGGGACTAAAATCTCTCGAGGGTTAAGCAAAGACGCTGCCTTTGCATCCAAGACCACCACGGTGGTCGATCCAAGCATAAAAACGCCTAGTTCATCGCCCGCCGAGATTGCCACCCCATCATTGGGGGTTAACAGCTCTCGAGCAGATCCTTTTGCCGACAGTAACCGACCAAAACTATTGGTAACAAATCCCGGACATAGGGTGGTCGACATACGCCCTACGTTTAAAGCCCCGACCATAACGAGCCATGCTTTTGCTCCTTGCTCGAGTTCAAACTCAAAGACGAGGCGCTCATTCCGGACAAAAAGTCGCGGAACTAATGATACGGCCATACGATTGACCGGCCACAGTTCACCGGGAATATGCCGCAGGCGGCGGAGGGTCCCTGCAAACGGGGCGTGGACGCGGTGATAGTTATGAGGAGCAAGATAAACGGTCGTGTACCAAGCAGCTGCCAATTCAGAGGATTGAGATAACTGGTCAGCTCTCGCCCCAAAGATGAGCTCACCTAATTTATATGTCAGTCCCTTAGCCTGAATCGCACCATCCCCAGTCATCGAGCGAGATATTTCCACTCGACCATCGGCCGAAGATACGTATCGTCCTGAAATTTTTCGAGAATTTTCTCTGAGCTCCCGAATGAATAAATCTTCAAGGCATGCAAATTCGGCCATGGGAAGGGCCGCTTCTGTCATGTCGATGCCAAAGAGTTTAACAAAACCCTTGTTAACGTAAGTCTGCAAAATCTTTGGAAATTTTATCCTAACCAGAAAGCCGGTCCCGAAGCTAACGATGTTTTTAGGGATAAATGACAATAAATACATTAGGTTAAACCCGATACTCGGTGGCCGGTTGGTCATTGTGCCGGAAACCTCACCTAAGGCGGTTTCATCATTTAATTTTTCAAGTGGCCCAATCGACACATGGCACCTCGTTTGGTCTGTGTACATTTGGATACATAGACCTTTTCTTTAACACACTATAAACTTAGTAAACCTCTGTAATCAATGAAAATTTTTGAAATAATCACCGCCTTCGAAATCCTTAACATCGGGGACAAAATCTGGTACGTTCCTTGTACCATAATATGGATAGCAGAACAGTGATTGACCCTCGGTCTGACGAGTAAGGAGGAATTTTTATGACAAAATCTAAGGCCCAAGTTAAGCCGGCCGTGACTGCAAACCTAAATGACAGGGCGGTTCGTAATCTGGCTGACGCCATCTATAAACATCTTCAAGAAGAAGGCTGTGAGGCAAAGCACATTATTAGTGTCTCAAGTCAGCTTTTGGGCTTGGTCACAGATCAAATTCGTGACGGCGCGAGCCGCTCAGAATAGGAATACAGGGGCTTAGGCCTTTAGAGGCGCCCCTTAGTTGGCTCTAAAGAACAAGCTGGCCTAGTTTTTCAAGTGCGGCCCCGATGGTTTGCTCATCGGGGCAAATTTTTTGGGCCTGCCGATATTCTTTAAATGCCTTCCAGTGTTCGCCGCGATCCCAATAGATTCGGCCCAAATTCATATATGGAAAATGACGGGAACTATAACGATCACATTTTTTGGCTCGCTCAAAGTATGAGATGGCCAGATCAGTTTGGCCAAGAGCCGCGAGGTACGAACCTAAGTCATTGGCAGCATTGCCAAAATCAGCATCAACCTGAAGTGCCTCTCGGCAAAGGTGAGCCGCAACCTGCAAATTACCCTTCGATGATTCCACCCAAGCCCAATAAGTCAAGGCGTCAGCCGATCGATCGAGTTTCAGGCTATCCCTAAATCTCTTGGTGGCCTGATCAAAGAGCCCTTCGCTTGCAGCCTTAAGCCCCTCTTCAATCAAATCCTGGGCTCGCCTGTGAGAGAAGGTGCTTAAACCACTTATCATTTCAGAAGAGTTATTCATGCAAGGAAGCCTAGCAACGGACGGTTTGTTTTGAAAGGAAATTTTTAGTGTGGTAATCCCGACCGCCAGACGCGAAACATTGGAGGATTAACCCCTGATGAAAGCACATGTAATCGGTGGCGGATTAGCTGGCTGTGAAGCTGCATGGCAACTTGCGCGGCGAGGGGTCGAAGTTTGCCTGCATGAAATGCGTCCAATCAAAATGACCCCAGCACATCAGACCGGTAACCTCGCCGAACTGGTTTGCAGCAATAGTCTGAAGTCCATGGCCGAGGACTCTGCCCCGGGCCAGCTCAAAAAAGAAATGCTAGCCCTTGATAGTTTAATCATTGGATCTGGCTATAAGGCAAAGGTCCCCGCTGGTCAGGCATTGGCGGTAAACCGCGAGCAGTTCTCCGCGACAATCAGTGAAGCCCTTCTTAAAACTGGCAACGTTGAATGCTTACATACTGAGGTTACGTCCATTCCATCAGAGGAGGAATTGCGATCGAAGAATGAAATTTGGGTCATCGCAACTGGTCCTCTGACTTCAGACGCTCTCGCCAGCCAAGTCAAAGCGTTGGCCGGTGGAGCTGAGCGTCTTCATTTTTATGATGCCATTGCTCCCGTGCTCGATGCCGAATCCATAAATATGGAATCTGCTTTCTTTGCTGATCGTTGGCAAAAAGGTGACGACGGTGGCGACTACCTGAACCTTCCCATGAATGAGAAAGAATATAACGACTTCATCGATGCTGTAACGACGGCTGAAAAAATGCCTCTGCATGATTTTGAAGAGGTGAAATATTTTGAAAGCTGCCTCCCCATTGAAGTGATGGTGGAAAGAGGTCGAGACACGTTGCGTTTTGGCCCCATGAAGCCCGTGGGACTGACTGACCCAAGGACAGGTCGCTGGCCTTATGCCAACATTCAACTTCGTAAAGAAAATGTTGATGCCACCATGTTTTCCATGGTTGGATTTCAAACCAAGATGAAGTGGCCGGAACAAGCTCGCGTCTTCAAAATGATTCGGGGACTTGAGACGGTCGAGTTCTTAAGATTTGGCTCCGTTCACAGAAATACCTACATCAAAAGCCCAGACGCCCTAAACTCTGATCTATCGTTTAAATCGAATTCCAGAGTTTTTCTGGCAGGACAAATCACCGGAGTTGAAGGCTACACTGAGTCAGCTGCTATTGGACTTATCGCTGGTCGACACGCGGCTGCCAAACTGCTTCATGGTGATTTCAAAAATCCACCACCTGACTCCATTCTAGGAGCGCTCGTCAATTATATTACGGTCGGACCACTCGGAGACTACTCCCCAATGAATGCCAACTTTGGTCTTCTACCCGTAATCCCCAAAGTGCGCGGACAGGGAAAAAAAGATCGGCAAACAGAGAAGGTCATGAGGGCCTCCAGATCCTTCGAAGAATGGCTTGGCCTATAAAAAATTTGCTGAAAGCAGATGAATTGGAACTTTTAAATATTTTTCACCCAAAGAGAGGTCTGCAATGGCAACCATTTTAAAAACAATTTTTATGATTAGCGCTTTGATGGGCAGCTGTAAAAGCCTTGCCAAGGACGCAGCTTCCACCAATAAGGAACTCGATCATACACCAAGACACACTCATTACGTTTGTGAAATCAATCGTCAAACGAACAGTGCATCGGTAAACGTTAAAATTGATCCGGAGAGCCTTCTGATGGAAGTCCAACTTGATGAGGGCACAACAATAAAAGGATATGCCGTGATGACACTGGACGCCCGCAAGGAAACCAGCGCTTATCATCTGCAAGGCAGTTTGTCTCCGCAGACACAGCAACTGACCTTGGTGATCAACGCCAGCGCAAATACGGCTCATTTCACACGGACTTATGGGGGCGCTATTTTTGTTTGTCGTGAAACGTGATTTCATCGAACGTCTTGAAAGCAGGTTGGACTGCCCGGCTAAAGAGTGCCACATTATGGCTTGGACAAAGCTCTACTCGAAAGCACTATAGACGAAAAATCTTCTGGCTTTAACGACGCCCCACCCACGAGACCTCCGTCAATATTTGGTTTTGCCAAAAGATCTTTACAATTAGCCGCATTCATACTGCCGCCATAAAGAATTCGAATAGCTTCGGCGCGAGCTGCGCCAAATGCTTTCACTAGAAGATCGCGAATCACTTTGTGAACGTCTTCGGCTTGCTCTGGCGTTGCCGTTAGGCCAGTGCCAATGGCCCAAACCGGCTCATAGGCGATCACAAATTCTTTTGATCTTGCTTCATCAGAAACAAACTTTAGAGACCCCTCGAATTGGGTTTTGACAACATCAAGGGTCTTACCAGATTCGCGCTCTTGCCTGGTCTCTCCAACGCACACGATGGGAAGCAGACCAGCTTTTGCCAAAGCGTTCCATTTTTTGCCAATCGCCTCGTTGGTTTCGTTATAGTACTGGCGTCTTTCACTGTGACCAATGATCGAACCGTTGAGATGAGCATCTAATAGCTGAGTGACTGATGTTTCTCCCGTGAATGCACCGTGAGACTCGAAGTGACAATTTTGCGCCAAAATTTTGATGCCCGTGCCCTGGGATTTTGCCAGGCAGGTGTCAAACAACGTGGAGGAAACGCCAAAGCCAACGTCCACTACCTTTGTTACATCGCCAATATTGCCAAGAATCTTTGTGAACGATGTAAAAAACTCTGACGCCTCAGAGCGAGTCTTATGCATTTTCCAATTGCCGGCTAGAAATTTTTTACGCGACACAGTTAGCCTCCCTCCTCCGGGATGTTAATTACTTGAGAAGAACTTTTATCCCTGGAAGCATTTTACCTTCCAAAAACTCCAAGCTGGCTCCGCCGCCCGTTGAAATATGCGTCATTTTGCTGGCAAAACCAGACTTTTGGACGGCCGACACTGAATCTCCTCCGCCGACGACTGTTTTACCGTGGACATCCGCCATCGCCTGAGCAATGGCCATAGTGCCTTTAGCGAACTTATCCCACTCGAATACTCCCATGGGGCCATTCCAAAGGACAGTCCTGGACTCTCTGATCACTCGGCTGAAAGCTTTTTGTGTTTCTGGTCCAATATCCAGTCCCATGAGACCTGCTTTGATTGGTCCTGTGACAGGTACGGCGTCTGCAGTTTCGCTAAACTCGCTGGCACACAGATGATCCGTGGGTAGGTGAATCTGCACCTTGCGTGCTTCCGCGTTGCGCATGATTTTTTCCACCAAGTCCAGCTTGTCAGCTTCGACTCGAGAAGAACCCACATCGACACCCTTATATTTCAAGAAGGTGTAGGCCATGGCGCCACCAATCAACATGTGGTTGCAAGTGCCAAGAAGATTTAAGATCACGGAAATCTTGTCACTCACCTTACTGCCGCCCATGATCACCGTGAACGGAGCTTCAGGTCTGCTGATGATGCCACCGAGAGCCAGGATTTCCTTTTGTATCAAGTAGCCTGCGGCCCGACGATCTGCGGGTAGTAAATCCGCAGCGGCACTCACGCTGGCATGCGCTCTGTGACATGTGCCAAAGGCGTCGTTCACGTAGAAGTCGTATCCGTCTACCAATGAGTGAGCAAAGTCTGCGTTATTAGCCTCTTCTCCTGAGTGGAAGCGAAGATTTTCAAGCAGCATGATTTGATTTTTACCAAGGGACGTCAGCAGTGCTGCGGACGATTCTCGGGTATAATCGGGATACAAAACAACCTCTCGGTCAAGCAGCTCAGATAATCTTTGGCCTACCGGCTCAAGACTGTCAGCAGGGGAGCCGCCATTCTTGGGACGGCCCAAGTGGCTGGCCATGGTGAGTTTTGAGGTACGTTCTAGGATATAACGAATGGTCGGTAGAGCTTCAGTAATTCTCGTTTCATCTTGAATTTTGCCGTTCTTCACAGGCACATTTAAATCAAGCCTAAGAAAAACTTTTTTTCCGTTTAGCTCTAAGTCCTCTAATTTACGCAGTTGCATGGCTTAGTTCTCCATTTTCTTAAATGGGTGGTAGAATATCGGACGGGTCGTTTGGTGGCGAATAAATTTTTGGCGACCCTACTAGCTTTGTAAGGACTACGGGATGGCACCCAAAAAAAATAGTCATTTGTTTGTCATCGATCCCATCGAGCGCCTTAATTTGGCTTGGGATACCTCCATTAAAATCGCCTTCTGCCTGTCAAAAGCCGGGGAAACCGTCTATTTTTGCACCGGCCGAGAACTTTCGCGAACACTGCACCCAACGGGTTCCTACGCCTTGGCTCAACGTGCCTCCTTCGGTAGCAAGACGACTGAGCTATCCCTCGATCCGGCAGAGCGGGCGGCTTTAGTGGATTTCAAGACCATTCAGATGCGGCGAGAACCTCCGTATGATCTTGATTATATTGGAACTCTTTGGATTTTAGACTCCGTATCCCACCTTGTCCCAGTACTGAACGCGCCAAAGGCACTGCTTGAAATAAATGAGAAGCTTTCCATCCTCGATTTTCCGCTGTTCACAAAGCCAGCCATAGTTTCGAGTGATGCCGAAGAGCTTATGAGATTTGCCAAGGAACGTTGTAACTCCAATATCGTCATCAAGCCACTTGGCTTGTATGGTGGCCGCGGAATCGAGCACATAGAGGGTGAACGTGGCCTACTGGAACGACTTCACGTTGCGACCTTGAATGGTAAAGAGTCAAGAATGGTTCAAGAGTTCAACCCAGCGGTCTACAGGGGCGAAGTTCGTGCTTTTACGGTGGACGGTAAACCCATGGGTTGGTGCCTTAAAGTCCCCAAAACTGGTGAATTTTTAGCCAATACGCGGGCGGGCTCAACCCTTGAACAGTACAAACCAACCGAGCGGGACTTGGATGTCGCATCAGGTGTTGCAGAAACTTTGCTAAAAAAAGGCGTCGCATTTGCTGGAATTGACATGATTGGCGGTTGGCTAAGCGAAATTAATATCACTTGCCCAGCGCTTTTAAACCCGGACCGCTCAAACCTCGAAGGCTTCGACCAGCTGGCTGAGGCGATTATGGGTCACGCGTCGTAACTCGTTAAATTCACCCAGACAATGCTATAGACATTCCAACCGAGAAGTACCTAAAATGGCTGACACCGTTTGAAGCGGCGTACTTTCGCCAAGATTAATTTAGTCCCATTGGAGCTCGTTAACCATGCGTAATGTTATTCGTTTCTTAAGCCTCAGCCTTGTCTCTTCTGTTGCCCTCACAGCGACCTTGAATCTTGCGAGTTGTACAAAGTGCTCTAGCGACAAGGGAGCTTCTTCGTCCGCCAACTCAGCCGCACCGGCCGCAGGTCAGGATTTTGTGGAACTAAAAATCGAAACTCTCAAACCTGGTACAGGCGCAGCTGCAAGCTCGGGTAAAAAAGTAACCGTGCACTACACAGGCACCCTAACGGATGGCAAAGTTTTTGATTCAAGTGAGACACGAAAGGCGCCATTTACTTTTACATTGGGCCAAGGGCAGGTGATTCCAGGCTGGGATAAAGGCGTTGATGGCATGAAAATTGGAGAGCGCAGACGTCTATCCATTCCTTCAGCCATGGCCTACGGTGAAAAAGGCGTGGGTAACGTCATCCCGCCAAACTCACCACTAGTGTTCGAAGTAGAATTACTCAGCGTTGAATAAGGCGCACATGCTCGCGCCGTATAGTTGAGCGAACCAATTCTTTTGTGATATTTGGTCGACAATTACAAAATTCCGGCCCTTGTCGCCCCCAGCTGGTTGACGGCGAGGGCCGGATAAAAACATAGTGAATTTTGCCGCAGAGAGCCGATAGGGGATCAACCGATGAAAGCTAGTGAGCTTCGCCAGAAATACATCGAATTCTACAAGTCAAAAGCACATGCTCAAATTCCCTCCGGATCTTTACAGCCGGAAAACGACCCTACGGTGTTATTCACGACAGCTGGCATGCATCCGTTAGTTCCCTATTTGATGGGAACACCTCATCCATCTGGCAAAAGACTGGTGAACGCGCAAAAGTGTATTAGGACCCAAGATATTGATGAGGTCGGAGACGATTGGCACTGCACTTTTTTTGAAATGCTCGGCAATTGGAGCCTTGGAGATTATTTCAAAGTCGAAGCCATCAATTGGACCCATGAGTTTTTGACGAAAGTTCTTCCATTCAAACCAGAGCAATTGGCTTGTACCGTTTTCGCTGGCGAAGCCGGCATTCCACTCGACGAAACTAGTTACAATGCTTGGCTTAAACTTGGCATTCCAGCTGAACGCATATTCAAACTAGGTCGCGAGGATAATTTTTGGGGGCCAGTTGGCGGAGCCGGTCCTTGCGGTCCAGATTCTGAGACCTTCTTTATCACCCGTAATCACTGCACGCTCAATAACCTCAATTGCTCCCCAGCTTGCAAATGCGGTCGATACGTCGAAATTTGCAACAACGTTTTTATGGAGTATGAAAAGAAACAAGATGGCTCGTTCGTCAAACTACCAAAGCCCAACGTGGATTTTGGTATGGGTCTTCTCCGCGTTTGCTCTATTCTCAGCGGTTCAAGTAGCGTTTATGAGTCTAGTATCTACAATGAAGCTATGGCCATCATTCGGCATAAGGCTCCACAACTTTCCATTACCGAGCAAAGAATAGTTGTCGACCATATTCAAGCTGCCATGTTTGCCATTGGTGATGGCGTTCTGCCGCTTAATGTCGGTGCAGGCTATATTGTAAGACGCATTCTTCGTAGGGCATTTCGCCTGGCTAATAAGGCTCACATTGAGCCCCACTACATCGACCAACTCGTTGACGCGTTCATCAAAGCCTATGACGGGCACTATACCGAGCTAACCAATAAGCGTAACGCTCTCGTTGGGGCCATGCGCGAAGAAGAAGAAAAATTTTCGAAAGCTTTGGGTCAAGGTTTGAAACATTTTGAGAAAGAACTCACGAAGATTAGCGGCAAGGTCATCGACGGAAAACTAGCTTTTTTTATGTTCGAGACGTTCGGATTTCCCCTCGAGGTTACGCAAGAGCTCGCCAAAGAGCGCGATATGTCTGTCGATGTGGACGCCTATAACAAGGCCTTCGAGGAGCACCAGGCTAAAAGCCGGATGGCGGGTGAGAAACTCTTCAAAGGTGGGCTAGCTGACTCGTCAGAAGAAAGCACTAAACTTCACACCGCTACACATTTGCTACATGAGGCACTGCGCCGAGTTCTTGGCCCGCATGTAGCGCAAAAAGGCAGTAACATTACGCCTGAGAGACTTCGCTTTGATTTTAGTCACCCTGATAAAATGACACCAGAGCAGGTTAAAGCTGTTGAAGACTTGGTCAACGAGCAAATCAATCGCGGCCTTGAAATTAATTTGAAGGACATGGCGCTCGATGAGGCGAAAGCTGCGGGTGCCATCGGACTGTTCGAAGATCGCTACGGCGATCGTGTTAACGTTTACTTCATGGGAGACTTCTCGACAGAAGTTTGTGGAGGTCCCCACGTCAAGAACACTAAGGACTTAGGCGGCTTTAAAATTCAGAAAGAAGAGGCTTCAAGTCGCGGTGTACGGCGTATCAAAGCGGTCGTTATGCCTTCATATAAGTAGCTGTAATTTATAGACTAAGTCTGAATTCCTTGGAGATCCCACCAGACTGGCCGATACTCCTCCCAATAGGTGAGCCCTACGACATCATCTGGGGATAGGTTGTGGATTCGGGGGGATTTCTTTGCGATTAGGGACTAAATACATTCTGATTGCAGGGTCGCTGGTCGCGGCTTTTACAAACTTCATAGCGTGTGGCGCCCAGATGTATAAGGCGAGCCTCCATGAAGATCATTCGTCACTGAGCTCTTCGCAGCTTGCCAATAGTAATGACCCGGCGTCTCCTGAATTTGGACTCCACGCACCCCGAGGCTGGACTAATCTTCCCATTCCATACCGTTCCGATCCAAATATGACAACTGAACAACTCACTGCACTTCAGACCGCAATGAAAACATGGGAGATGGCGACAGGCAAAAAACTATTCTCATACGAAGGAAAACATACCTCAATCACTGGAGACTCATTTCCAGACCTTTACTCATCTTTGTCCGACCGGATCAACGGAAACTATTTTGATGCAAACTGGAAAAAAACTGGAAAACGCGACATGGTACTTGCGACCACTATTTGGAACAATCCGAATAATAATTACTTAAGTATTGATGCCGCAGATATTCGCTACAACCACCAGCTTTATTTTATGGCTGACGCCTTACGGGGCGGTCCGATCGATGGGCGCGAGATTGTTGACATGCAAAGTCTAGCCACCCATGAATTGGGACACTGGCTTGGCCTAGCGCATGTGAATGAAGAACACGATGGTTCATCCATCATGAATCCAAGCATCATGATTGGTGAAGGTCTGGCAAATCGCTACCTTTCACAGGGTGATGTAGAAAGAATTCAAAAAATATACGGTTGTCTCGGCTTAGCCTGAGATATCGAGGCCACTACCCGCTTGATTATGCGGTCTGGATCACAGTCCACATGGTCCACTCACCAGCCGGAACAAGACTAAGCTAATAACCTATTTTTTGCGCTTCACCAGGGTAAATTCCTTAGCCAATCTACTGCCATTTGGCATTTATTTATGCTAAAAACAAATCCTTAGGATCGGCGGGTTAACCCACTTATTTATTAACTTGCCCTTTTGCGGTGAACCAACTTTTTCACGAGGCCTTTGTATGTCAGAAATGGAAATCACATACGATCCAAAAATATTTGAGAAAAAGTGGTACGAATACTGGATCAAAGGTCGATATTTCAAAGCACCCACCGAGAGCCCCAAAAAGCCTTACACCATTTTAATGCCCCCGCCTAACGTCACTAGTCAGCTGCACATGGGACATGGCACTACTTACACAATTCAAGACATACTCGTGCGTTGGAAACGAATGAAGGGATTTAATGCCCTCTGGCTGCCCGGAACAGACCACGCCGGCATCGCAACCCAAATGATGGTTGAAAAAAACCTTGAGAAGGAAGAGGGAAAGACAAGGCAGCAAGTTGGGCGCGAGGAGATGCTGAGGCGGCTTCATGCGTGGAAAGATAAATACGGAGGAATGATCACCGAACAATTTCGCTCTATGGGTTTTTCATGTGATTGGGATCGAGAAGCTTACACCATGGATCCAAGCCTCAGCAAAGCAGTTCGGGCCATTTTTGTGCAGCTGTACAACGAAGGCTTGGTTTATCGAGGACAACGGCTTGTAAATTGGGATCCTGTTTTAAACACTGCGATTAGCGACGACGAGATCGAATCAGTAGAGATGAATGCCACCCTATGGCACTTTAATTATCCTGTAGCGGAGCTAAGTGGTGAGTTTATTCCAATCGCGACTACAAGACCTGAGACCATGCTTGGGGATACGGCCGTCGCGGTTAATCCAGAGGATGAGCGCTACAAACACTTGGTCGGTAAGCACGTCAAATTACCGTTCACTGAACGACTCATTCCGATTATTGCGGACAGCTACGTCGCAGCGGACTTTGGCACGGGCTGTGTCAAAATAACGCCCGCCCATGACTTCAACGATTTTGAAATGGGTAAACGTCATAATCTACCGTTCATCAACATTATGAACGATGACGCAACAATGGCGGACAATTGTCCCGTTCGCTTCAAGGGAATGGACCGATTTGTAGC
>JBAXLR010000044.1:0-18169 GCA_037134655.1 bacterium
CACCCGAATCACGTGCGACGATCTCAATGGTCTCGATCAACTTAGCAAAAACCTCACACCCATTGTGATTTCCCCGGGGCCCGGAACCCCCAGTAACTACCCGGGAACGATGGCTCTTATTAAACAAGCCATGCTCCATGTTCCCATCTTTGGAATATGTTTGGGTCATCAAATGATCGGAGAGCTTGCCGGAGGCAAGATCATCAGGGCGAAAGACACCTGGCACGGTACCGTTGAAAACATTGAAGTTCTGCAGAAACACTGGTTGACCACGGGATTAAGCAGGCAGTTTAAGGCTGTCACTTACAATTCCTTGGTCGTCCAAATGCCTGACGAGACCAACGCTGAATGGTCGATTTTGGCGAAAGATCGTCATGGACAAAACATGATTTTAGCACATAAAAAATTCGATGTGGCGTCCGTACAATTTCACCCAGAGTCTTTTGCTTCTGATGATTTGACCCTACTGGCAAAAAACTTTCTTGCAAGAATTAAATGAATTCCAGCTCACCGACTGATTTGACCGATAATTTCAACGATGCGAGCCGGAACTGATCCGACCGCAAACCTGGACTGTTGCTGGACGATTTGCTTGGCAGATTGCGCGAGATTTTTGATCGATTCCGCCAACAACTCGCCAGTCATTTTGCTTTCTGACAGAGTCAAAGCCCATCCTTTTGCCGTGAAACTCTTCGCATTAAGAACCTGATCACCACGACTCCCCACTTCAAGGGGTATCAGAAGCATCGGCTTTTTGAGGGCTAAAATTTCGAAAATGCTGTTGGCTCCTGCACGCGTCACAACCATGTCTGTGGCAGCAAAAACATCCTTCAGCTCTTCACCAACGAACTCAAATCCAACATAACCCGGCGCGGAATACCCTATCGACTTACCCTTACCGGTGATGTGAACAACGTTAAAATTCTGGGTCAGCTCCGGCAGGATAGATCTCAACGCTTCGTTTATTCGCTGCGCACCTTGACTGCCGCCCATGACCAGTAAAATCGGTTTTTGTGGTCCAAAGCCGCATAGTTGGCGCCCGCGCTCTGCATCTCCTGAGAACAAATCTTGTCGCACTGGTGTTCCCACCATTTCCGATTTTTCCTTCGGCAGAAACTTTGCCGTTTCAGGAAACGTGTACAATATTTTCCTTGAAAATGGAGTAATGATCTTGTTCGCCAAGCCTGGCGAGTAATCCGACTCATGTGTAACAACGGGAACCCCACAGCACCAAGCAGCCAGAGTTACGGGAACAGCAACAAAGCCTCCTTTGCTAAAAATAGCATGAGGGCGCAATCTCATCATAAGAATGAGTGCCTGGAAAAATCCCGCAATGATACGCCCTACATCAAGAATATTCTGTATGCTAAAATAACGTCTCAATTTCCCTGTGGAAATCTCAAAAAACGGCACATGGGCCGCCGTTACAAGACCTTTCTCGACCCCGGCGGAACCGATGTAAACCACATCAAACCCAGCCGCACGCAACTGCGGTAGAAGGGCCAAATTTGGCATCACATGACCAGCTGTACCCCCGCCAGTCAAAACGATACGTTTTGTCACGATTCTATCCCCCCGCTTTTAACCCTCGATACTAAACTCGGAAGCTGCTTCGACAGAGGATAATGTCGCTGTATGGCGCTGATAATCTCACTATGTTCTGCCACAAAAGGCTCAATCGGTCGTTTTGCCAGATCCTGAATCTCTTGGATTTTCTGCTTGGGAGAGGGATCGGCAAACGCCACCTTCAAGGTGCCATCATTTTTTAGCTCAAACGGAAATATCGTCTGGTCCAATGCGACATCATACGAAATGAATTCAAAAACATCTCTTTCAACGTGCAGCGTTCGAACTCTGGAAAGTCTTGGCAATTTGAGCTCATCACATAAAATGTCGGCGATTTTACCTTCCTCAATGAGGTGAGTCTCAATCACTGCGCGGAAAGCATCCACGCCCCATCTTTCCATAAAACCAACAGCCATTTTTTGTGTCGATGCAGAAAAAAGTCCGCGCTCACGCAGCATTTCAAATATGCTTTTGCTTTTGTCATTCGCCATTGCCGATTGTCCAATTTATCAAGTAATTATTTATACCACTCAACCGCACCGTAGTATTGTCCCTAATTTTCTCACGGCAGAGCACGGCCCGCCTCTGAAAAAAACCAAAAAAACCACCCCATGAGAAATAGGCGCATCCTGTGCGCCCTTGCTGACCCACTCCAATGAGCCGATTATCGTTTTCCATCTCAATTTTAACTGTTCTTTGACCATCATCCCCTTCGATTATAAATGTCTGACGATCATCTCTGGTGATCTCAAGCCAGCGAAGCCATTCGACTGGCCATACTCCTGCTAATATACAACCTAATTCTGAGGATTTAACGGGCACGTCATAGCCATCAATCGTCAGGAAACCTCGTGCTGATTCTCCAACGTTGATTTGAACTTGTCCATTGGTAGACAGTCTCCCGGCATCAGTTCTCAACTCTAAAATCGTATCACCGAATGGTGAATTGATTTGAACAACAGAATTCCGAGCAGCATTGAATGCCCAAACCATATTTGCAGAGAAAATCCTCGTCCCTTTTTTTTCAATTTCAAGCCTGGCCTCATCTTCAGAGGGATGGCAGGCGCCGAATGACGGCTGCATGATCACCGGCATCGATATGGGCTCATGGAACGGGCGCGTTGTTTGACACGATGTAAAGAAAATCACCGTTAAAAAGATAAAAGACGTCAGACTGCGGTCTGTTTGAGAGTGAAAAAAACTGCTCAAACTAACCCCCAGCTAATTCTTTTTGAAGGTCTTCGAATTTTTTACGAATTCGAGCCTCATCGCGCGGCTCATTCTTTAGCCTTAGAGCTTCGCGGTATTTTTCGAGAGCATCTTTCTTTTGACCTAATGCCACAAGTGCGTCTCCCAAGTGCTCCCAAATGACGCCTTCATTTTTATCCAGAGCAACCGCTCGCTCCAGGACTTCCATGGCTCGCTTATACTGACCTTTTTTGTAGTAAATCCAACCAAGAGAGTCGAGATAGCCTCCATTGGCAGGCTGAAGTTTCAAAGCACGCTGGATTAAACTCTCGGCCTCATCAAGATTGGAGCCCTCTTCCGCGAACATATATCCCAAGTAATTGAGCGCGGCCGCATTATCTGGATCTTTTGCGATCAAGTCACGAAATGAGGATTCAGCTGATTTTCTATCACCTTTACGCTCCAAATATGCACCGCGACTGAATAATAGTTTTTTATCTCCAGCAAACTTAACCAATCCGGCTTCTATCACCGAGATAGCCTGCGCCACTTCTCCACTCTCGCTTAAGAATTCACCCCAAACCAAATAGGTTTGAACATCACAGTCTTTGCGTTCACTAAGCGTCTTCAGAACATCCAAAGCACCCTTCAAATCTCCATCATCACGAAGAATGAGTGCTTGCTGCTTCATGGCATCGGCTTTGAGGGGGGATTCGCTCTGAATTCTGCCAAATCGCTGGATGGCCTCCTTACGGCGATTGGCTTTTGCGAGAGCTATTCCCGCCATAAATGAAACACGATCTGATTCAGGCAATTCCTTTTCAAGCGCGAGAATTTCACGTAGGGCCTCATCTGCACGCTCCATTTCCCAGAGAATGATGACTTTCTGCATTCTCAGACCAGGGACTTCCTCAGCACTATTTTCGATCATGTCGTCTAACAAGCTTAGAGCGTTTGATAAGTTACCCAGCTCTTTGTACAAGCCGACCATACGCTGAACCAGGTCCGTATTGCCTGGATTGAAGCGGTAAAGCTGCTCATAAAGCTTGACGGCCTCTTTGCCACGTTTATTAAGGTCCAACGTGAGCGCGTAAATCAATGCTAGTTCCGGATTGTTCTCCTGCATTTCCCATGCCTTACGGGCTGGTTCGATAGCCTCTTTAACCCGCTTAGCCGAAATTAGAAGACGGCTGAGGAGAGTCCAGCTCTGAAAGCTCTGCGGATTATTGCGAGTCATTTTATAGGCGACATCAATGGCTGACTTCTGTTGGCCAGTCACTTGGTAACATTTAATCAGGGTCGTGTAGGCATCTTCCAAACGTTGATCAAGGTCAATCGCCCGTTTAAGCTGAACTTCACTTTCTTTGTAATCAAGATGAAGAAGAAGGGCTTGCGCATAAAGTAGCCTAAGGTTGGCATCTAGTGGATAGAGTAATGACATCCTCCGCGCCTCGGTCAAGCCCTCATCATTTTGTGGATCAGAAATTATTTTTGAACGCACTAATTGAGATCCCGTAAATGCATTTGGATCTAGGTTGTAGGACATCTCAAAGTGACTCTCCGCGGCAGCAGAATCACCATGTAACATTTTCTTCTGCGCAACCAAATATTGAAACATAGCACTTGCACGACGATTCGCTGGAGACCACATATTAGCAGCCTCCTCCATCGATTCGTCGGCTTCATCGACCCCTGTTTGGCCACTGGCATTTGGTGGTAACTCTGATCCGCTCAGAACTTCAGGACCAATTTTGGGCTTGGCTGTTCGGCATGAGCTAACAAATTCTGCCGCAACAAAAATTAGGATTATAAAAATTTTTGAATCTATCGCCATCACGCTGAGGCCTTCTTTTCCAAGCAACTACCAATCAGAGTCAAAATCTAATGCAACTACAGATAATGATTATACCTGCTTGTAGACGGTTCGAGCAAAGTCGATATATCCGCGTCATCACCATAAAATATACACATCAGGCAAAGTCCCTCTGCAGGGGCCGTTTCCGGCGCCTGTGAGCGGTCTTTCGCAGCCAGAATACTCATCAGCTGCTCAGTACTGATTTTTTTCCGACCAATTGCCACCAAGGCACCCACAAGGTTCCTGATCATTTGCTTCAGAAATCCATCACCCAAAAACCACAACTCAAGCAAAGGTCCGTGCTCAATAATCACAATTTCCCGCAAGTTTCTTATTTTTGACTTAGCGGAACTGTCCGATGCACAAAAACTCGTAAAATCATGTCGCCCAATCAAAACGGCAGCAGCATGCCTCATGGCTTCAATATCGAGGTCACCGACTAATTTCCATGTCAAGGGGTTTGCAAACGATGACTCGCCGTGGGAGCGCCACAAGTTATAGCGGTAAACTTTGCCTGTGCAATTAAAAATGGGATGAAAATCACCGCCTACTGGCAATGCATTCATGACTCTTATATTTGATGGCAGCAGCGCATTCAGCCCCTTCACGAGTCTGGCTGAATCTAGACCTGCTTTGGTCTTAAAGGTGACAACCTGGTGTTCAGCATGAACGCCGGTGTCAGTTCGACTGGCCGCAGTTATGCGGACAGGGTGACGACAGAACACGGCAAGTGCCTTTTCAAGCTGATCTTGCACTGTTTGCCCGTTGGGCTGACTTTGAAATCCAAGATAATCCGCACCGATATAATTCAGATCTAATCGATAAAGGCACGCATCTTCCAAATTTTTTGTCTCATCGGACGAAGTGGCAGATTTATTTGTAGGCTTCAAATGTGAATCCTATACCAAGTACCTTCCGACCAAACGTGAGTCCGTCTTCAGACGTTGACTTCACGGTCTCCATAAAACCAGAAAGGTAAACGTACCCCAAGCCCATGGTGTCGATCATGGAACGTACTGTTCTTTCATCTAGTGGATTTAGCAAAAGGTGGACCGATGCCCCAGCGCTGATTGACCGTTTTCTGCCGGTTGTAGTGTAAACCTGATTCGCTGCTAATAATGCGGTTGGACTCAAGCTTGAAGCGACTTCGTTGCGAGTTTCCTGCCACCAACCCAACTCTGCACCAGTCCAATAATCAACGACGAGCCACTTGCGTCGAAATGGCGAAAATTGAATTTTAGCGCCGACTTGTATTGGCATAAACAGAAGGCTCGTTGAACTATTTTCATCCACTGTTAAATTCTCACAGTTGGATGATGCCGTTGCCTCGGACGATCCACTGACCGCCTTGCCTCGCACCGAATAAACACCCAAGCGCGTATATAAGCCTGGGTTTATCCACCAGTCCAGAGGAAACCACTCGCCGGAAAAAGAGATATGGGTTTCGGGCTTACCGTAAAACTTCTCGTAACACTTTTGCCCCTCATTAAAGGTCGGCCGATTGGCGGCTAGCTGGATCTTATGACGACCAAATATTCGCCCACCGTAAGTCCCAACGGTTGCACTTCCCGAGCTCTTCGCTACCGATTGGTCCGTTTCACTAGGTTGAACTGTCGCACTGATTTCCGACGACGCCGGCGAAGTTGGAGCAACTACTGTTTGCTCTTCAGCCTCTGCTGCAGATTCTTCGGCTTGCGTAGCCTCTTGGCTGGGATCTACTGCCACTTCCTTTTTAGTTTCCATCGGCTGACTTGCAGCTTCGTCTGTGGGGGTAACTGCAGAGGAATTTGACTCGACCGTCTCGGCCGGTGCAGGGCTTTGGCTTTCTGTCAGCGCAGCATCTTCAAGATTCTCGTACTCTTCGACGTCCGCTCCAAGTGATTCTTCTTGAGCTTGCGCGTTCACACCAAGGCAAGAGAGCAAAAAAAATAATAAACTGACGTTTTTAAGCGGCCCAAATAGCTTAATCATTCTTAAGCCCTCCAGACCTCTAATATTAACTGATCGCGCTCAAAATTTGAACCGCATTGGTAGCGGCACCTTTCTTGAGATTATCCGCTACCACCCACAACTGAACCCATTCACTGCGCGCACACCCCAAAGGAAGCCTGACGCGGGCGACATGCACGCCCTGTGATCCGGCTGCGCCGCGCGGGGTGGGGAATTCGCTGTGCTGGTCTTCCAGATGCATTGTCAGACCTGAGAATGCCGACATGCACTCGATGGCTTCGCTGCGCGTCACAGGTTTGCTAAGTTTGACGGCGATAGATTCGCTGTGGCAGTGATATACGGGCACCCGCACAGTCGTGGCTAGGACGTCAAGTTCTGGCCTGCCAAAGATCTTTCGAGTTTCCCGGATCATTTTCTCTTCCTCGAAACAGTGCCCTGAAGCATCCAAAACATCAATGGCTGGAAGCACGTTAAAGGCGATCGGCTGAGAGTAGACCTCCGGCGCCTTTTCAATAAATTTAAATGATGCCTCAACCTGGGAAGAGAGTTCCCTGATTCCCTTCTGACCAGTGCCGGAGACCGACTGATAAGTCGACACATGAATCTGTTCGATGCCAAAACGATCCAATAAAGGTTTCAGCGCAACAACCATTTGAATCGTTGAGCAATTTGGATTGGCAATGATAGATCCCTTCGGTAGTTGCTTTAGCACTTCACCATTAACTTCTGGCACAACCAATGGTACCCCATCTACCATGCGCCACGCCGAACTGTTATCGATAACGGTTACTCCGAGTTCAGCAATTGACTTGGCATTTTGGCGGGAAAATGCGCCACCTGCGCTCATCAAGCAGTAGTCAAAACCGCGGAGATCTTCCGTACGATAGACCCTTACCTCGCGCATCTTGCCCCGAAATTGGATCTGATCGCCCGCGCTCCGCTCTGATGCGAAAAAACCTACATCAATTTCCTTGATGCCACACGATTCAAGGTCGGCCACCATTTCTCGACCGACGGCGCCAGTAGCTCCAATAATTGCAACTTTCATTACGGTTCCTCGTCAAAACTAGATTCCGCGAAGATTTCTTCTTCTTTAGTCAACTTTGTCCAGCCAAACGCCCAAGCCAATGGACCGCTTAATACATAGAAAAATATTAGACCAAAGCCGACCATCTCAGGGGCATAAGCCACGATTGAGACCAACATAACTAAAATAACGAGTAGCTGGAACGGTCTTACAGACCCGAATTTCAAAACCTTGTGCGACTTGTAAATAATGTTGCTCACCATTAGAAGTGCTAAGAAAGGACTAAGGCCGACCAGAAAAAACTTGCGCATATCTGTATCAATCAAAAACTTGACCAGAACATTATCGGCTAAAGTGCCTAGCGCATATCGCTGATCAAGATCGACCATCAAAGAAATAAAACTTGCTACTGTGATTGCCGCCATCGGAATTGGTAGACCAGTAAAATCCCCAGACGCTTTACCAATGGAGCTCAATACATTGAACCGCGCCAGCCTAAGAGCGCCACAAGCCATAAACATAAAACACGCCACCCAGCCAATGCGACCTAGCTCCAGCAATCCGTATTGGTACATCAAAAACGCTGGCGCGACGCCAAAAGAAACACAGTCACATAGGGAGTCATATTGCACCCCAAACTCACTGGTGCCCTTCGTTAACCGAGCAACGCGACCGTCTAAAATATCAAAAATGGCTGCCAGAAAAATCGCCGCAGCAGCCCAACCAAAATGTCCATTCATACTTTTGATGATAGAAAAAAAACCAAAAAACAAGTTCCCAGTGGTAATGAGATTGGGAAGAATGTACACAGCTCCACCAAGTCGAGCTTGTCTAATATCCTGTGATGAAACCTTTTCCATATTCGAACACCTTTCTCATGCTAAGCGAGCAACTTCCGACTTGCTAAAACCCTATTTGCTAGCCAAAGCTTTCTCTTCTACAGTCGATTTACGCAAGTAGATCGGATCAGGCACTTCGCCAGATTCAAAATCAGACCATAACAGACTATCATTAGTTTTGATCGCCTCTCCGAGTGCTTTCAACCCGAGCGTCACTGCACTGCGCATTGGAATAGAACGCATATTACCGACGCCGTGATGGCGGCCTTGGTCAGTGACCATTAACCAATCACCCAGCGTTACCCAGGGCAGCTGCTTAAACTGCGAGAAAAATTGGCTCGCATCTTCACTAAGACAGTCCAAGGCACGGACCTTAAAGCCATCAATTCCTGCGATCACCACGTATCCCGTTGCCTTGGTCGCAGGCAATAACACAAGTACTTGATCACCGATCTCCCGCACCAGCATTTTTGCCAAGAAACCAAGGGATGAAACCCCAGCAATCCGTGGCCCGCTCTCACCTGATAGCTTTCGACCCGCAACAAAACCAAACGCATACGCCATTCCAACGCGAATCCCAGTAAATGAGCCGGGCCCTTGAGAGACAAGCACCTGAGTAATGGCGCACTGGTCTATATCCAACTTTTTCAACCCAGCTTCAACCATCAGGGGCAGCTCTCGAGCACTATCTGCAACGTCAGCTGAGACTTCTAAAAACTCTATAGATCCCGAGTCATCTCCAAATAGAGCGACGCCCGCGCCAAATATTGATGTATCGATGATGAGTGTATATTTGCTCATTTTGCGCCAATCACACTCCCGACAATACTGCTCCAGAACCGGCTCAAGTCGTTATAGAGGGCCAATATCACAAGCGACATCACCATAACAAAACCGAGCTTTTGAAAGTTCTCAACGGTAGCTTCCTCAAGCGGAGATCTCTTAACTGCCTCAAAACTCAAAAGAACCAATTGACCCCCATCCAGCAATGGAATGGGAAAAAGATTCACTAAACCAAGATTAATAGAGATAACAGCCATGCTGGCCAAAAACGTCATCCAACCAGCTTTTGCAGAATCTCCAGCAACCTTGGCAATCATGATCGGACCACCCAAACTTTTTATGGGCACCGCACCCGTCATAATTTGCCACAGACCAATCACCATTAAAGACGTTTGATCATAGGCCTCCCTTACGGCGAGACTAGCAGCCGTCAAAGGGTTCTGCTCTCGTAACGTTTCAAATTCTGGCAACGAGGTTTGACCGAGCATGGATGCATCGAGAACGTAAAGTGTAATTAGTCCCTCTGGCGCCTGAACCTCAAGAGGTTTCAAAGGTGCAGTCAATGATACCTCTTTGTAGTCTCGCATGACTGAAAGCTTTACTTGCGGCAATTTCCAAGACTCCATCAATTCCTGCAAATGAAATATGTTCCTGATGGGGGCATCGTTCCAGGCAAGCAACCGATCACCGGGATGCAGATGCTCAGTAAGCTGCCCCCTGACTAGACCAACGGTCAAATGGCTGTCAACCGCACCCAGCGCTGCGGCGTAAGCTCGGTCAGATTGTCCGCCGAAAGCTGGCCACTTGCCGACGTTAAGGACTACTCGCCGTTGATCCGTCGTCGTCTGCTCAACGGGCCTACCATCATTGCCGTTAATAATGGTGATGGGACGAACGAACACCGTCATCGGATTTTTGACATTTTTTGCCCACGTTGCGAACAACCCAAATGTTTCGTGAAGCCCATGAATCTTATGCTCAACGCCATTTGCATCAATCCATGCCTCAACGCGATCCCCTGTCCTTAAACCATCCCGGGCTAGAAAAGATTCGGGTGATGTGATGGTAACAACTGCGCTAGGGAAAGCCAGAGCGACCCCTACCCGACCGATTTCCGCTTTTGAACCAAAAATCGTGCGACCCACGACACTTTCTGGCGTCAAATCTTTTTCGATGGTTTCGCCTTTACGCTCTATCAGGACTTTAATTTTTTTCTCTGGATTCTTTTGAAAGATGCGTTCGATATGCGACCAGTTCTTGATGTCCTTGCCGTCCGCCCGCAGCAAACGATCGCCAGGAAGAATACCGGCCTGCTGGGCACGCCCGCCTTCTATCACATCACCGACTGTTGGCGGAGCATGCTCAATACCTCGCATCACCATGATCCAAAATATTACAAATGCTAGTAAGAAATTCGCAAACGGTCCGGCAGCAACAATCACCGCACGCTTCCACACTGGCGCGCGCCAATAAAGTAATCCCTTGATATTGTCTGGCACATCCTCGTTGCGCGTGCTGCCGTAAAATTTTACGTAACCGCCCAGGGGAATCCAGCCAAGAATAAAGTCCGTCTGCCCGCGGCGGAACTCTGCAATCCGATGTCCAAAACCAATGGCAAACTTCTCAACCGCAACTCCACAAAGACGCCCGGCCAGGTAGTGCCCAAGCTCGTGGAATAAAACGAGAGAACCCAACATTACAATCATGGCGACAGCGGGATGAAATAAAATATTCTGCATAAGCAAACAACCTTTAAGTGGCTTCAAGGAGAGTTATAGCGTCTCGCCAATCACTCCCGAGACATAAAGAATAAACCAAATGACAGGGGCTGCAAACAACACACCATCGATTCGATCCAGTGCACCACCGTGCCCTGGAAGTAGTCGCCCAGAATCCTTAACACCGGTAAATCGTTTGATAACAGACTCAACTAGGTCACCCAATTGTCCGCTGATTCCACCGAAAAACCCACACGCACCAATCACGAAAAATTGCCGCGAGTCCTGCGCGTCGCCTACAACGAAGTACCAGGTGAACGCACCTAACAAACTCGCGGCCAACCCAACAATTGCGCCTTCCCAAGTTTTTTTGGGACTTTTATGTGGCGAAAGCTGATGGCGACCAAGAAACCTTCCGCCAAAATAGCCGCCGGTATCACCAAGCCAAACAATCGCCAACACCAAAATTAAATACATGCCATTTGGACCATTCTCATAGAGGTCCCAAACGATGAGCCATGGAAATCCCGCATAAGCCAATGTCAGAGTAAAGCCAAGCACCCTTGCCATCTCAGCCTCAATGCCCCGCGTCGCAAAAACCGCTGTAAGCATGGCTAAAATCAACCCAAAAACGACAACCCCACCACCAGCCTCCACGTTATAAAGCACAGAGACGATAAAAATCGCACTCATGAGCGAGGCACAGAAAAGCGCTAGAACTCGGTAGTGTGGCGTTCGCCTGGCGGCAACATATATTTCGGAAGTCTCCGTCCTAGACGTGCCCACAACTGCATAGTTGCGCAGCATCTCGTCAAGGCGGGGCTGGATCATGAGGGACATTTCAAGCACGGAGATAAAAATCGAGGCCAATATGAGCAGCATGACGGCCCACGATGGGCCAGAAATTATCAGCCAGAGCAACGCCGGCAACACCACCATTGCCGTCAACAGCCTCGCCCTCAGCATCGGGCAACACCTATGTCTGCACGCGAATCGGTTGAGCCTGCTTGTTTGCCGTTGGTGTTGCCAAAACGACGCTCACGACTGCCGAATGCATCCAGGGCCTTTCTAAATTCATATCGATCAAAATCCGGCCACATGACCTCACTGAAATAAAACTCGGTATAGGCCGACTGCCAGAGTAAAAAGTTACTAAGTCGAAGCTCGCCACTCGTTCGAATCAGAAGATCGGGATCAGGCAATCCGGCAGTATCCAGATTTCGCGAAATGAGGTCTGGACCAATTTCATCAGGCCGTAATTCCCCCCTGGATACTTGTTCTGCTATCCGGCGCATGGCGCGCACGATTTCAGCACGCCCACCGTAACTGATGGCAACGCAAAGGGTGAGACCATCATTCGTACTGAGCATCTGCCTTGTCTCTTCAATTAATTTTCGAAGGTGCGGCGAGAGGCGAGACAAATCTCCAATCACCTGAAATCGAACATTTTTCTCCAGCAGCGCCTGCCGCTCTTTACGCAAATAATGCTCAAGCAGGTGCATTATTGCTCCAACCTCTTCTAGAGGCCGAAACCAGTTTTCGTCACTGAAAGCATAAAGCGTTAGAACCTGGACACCCAGTTGACCAGCTTGCTCCACAATCTCATGCACCCGCTCGGCGCCATATTTGTGGCCGAAAACACGCGGCTGGCCTTTATTTCGCGCCCAGCGTCCATTGCCGTCCATAATCACCGCCACATGCCTCGGAACCTGTGGCAAAGTTTGATGACGATCAATTGATGACGTGACGTTTGACATCTATTTTTTCCTAGATATCCTTGATGTTTATTTGGATATTTTCCTGCCAAAAACGAGCATCGAGGTGTAACATAACGAGTTTGGAGCGTCTACGAGTTTGCATTGTCAACCTCAACCATCGGTAATCACATGATAAATAATGAAAATACCAAGCCCTTTGGGACCCTTTGGATTGCTGCTACAACACTCTATGATCCTCAGGATATCCCCCTGAGATCATTAGAACTAATGCGGACATGCCCATTCCTGATTTTTGAGGAAGATAAACGTGCCCGCCAGTTTTTAAAATCCGCACAAGTTCATCGCCAATGGATGCGTTACACGGAGCAGCGAGAAGCTTTCACGCTGGAAGAACTCGAGCGGGAACTGAGGGCTGGCAATGATGCCCTCTACATGAGTGATCAGGGTACGCCAGGACTTGCCGATCCTGGACGCGATCTAGTCAATGTTGCTTACCGCATTGGCGCCCCTGTGCGATGCGTGCCAGGACCCAGTTCCCTGACTGCGGCTATTTCGGTCTGCCCACTCGATTGCAGGAGATTTGAATTTGCGGGATTTCCTCCAAGGGATGAGGCCGAACGTGAAGATTTTATTCGTGCGCGCATGAGCCACCAATGGCCAGTGGTTATTTTCGAGACGCCTTACCGAATGAATGTTTTCTTTGAAAGCCTTGCCAAAGTTCTCAGCGGGTCACCACGGCGAGTATTTGTGGCGATTGATATCAGTGGGCCAAAAGAAAACTTCTTTTTGGGTTCGGCCGAAGAGGTTCGAAAGAAGATCACAGCGCTGGGCGAAAAGTTGAATTTCGTGGTGATAATTGAGGGCACGGGACTTGAGTCGAGAGGGGCACGAGCCAAGCAAACTGCAGTTGGACAAGCAAACCGCGGCGCAAGGGCACCGACGACCAAAAGCGGCGGCAAACCCTTCACGCCCCGCCGGCACCCTTCAAATCGCCGCTAAACCATCTTGAGTCGCGGTAAATTGGCAACGTCAACTTATACAAAGCTTTGACGATGGCAGCCGCTGGAATTGCAAGCAAAACACCCCAAAAGCCAAATTTCGCTCCAGATGCAATGACAGTCAAAATAACCACTATGGGGTGCAATCCAACTTTGCTTCCAATCAAGCGGGGCGTTATGAGCATACCGTCCAAAATTTGAACGCTCCCAATAATTCCAACCAGCCAGAATATGGCCACAGGAGGTATCTGCTGTGTAAAAATGTAGGTAACCCCAAGAGTCAGACCAACCACGATATCAAGGTATGGAATGATTCGACAGACACCGGCCGCAATGCCAATCGCGACACCTGCAGAGAGACCCATAGCAGAGAAACCTACCGAGTAGAGGCAGGCCAAGGTTAGCGCCACCTTGATAAGACCACGAATAACATGTGTTAGAGTTTCATCGATCGTCGAGGCAAGACGAATTCCATACGGCCTAAGATCGCGCGGCGTCACTCTGCGAAGCCCCTGGATTATCGTAGCTTTTTCAGCCACCAAATAAAAAGTCAGAATCGGCACGAGCAAAATATTTAACACCGATCCCATGAGACCAGCGCTTACGTCAAAGACGCCCTGCGCCGCCAATTGAAATCTTGCTAACGCCTGATCGATTAGATTGATACTACCGATGGCTTGATCGATTACTGAAGTATCTTTCAAACCATAGCGCATCAAAGTTTCACGTAAAATCTTCGCCGCATTTTTCACAAAGTAGTCAACCAGTCCGGGAACTTGCTGAACAAGCCCAATAAGCTGCTCATAGAGATAGGGAAATAACCTTATACTTACCCAAACAATAAGCCCCGATATACCAACTAATATCAACAGAGCCGCGACAGCGCGATTAACTTTCCTCGCCTCCAAAAAATTGACCAATGGATTCATCAGGTAGGCTAGAAACACCGCAATAACAAAAGGAATTAAAACCTTTTCATAGTAGAATGCAAACGATGCGAGTAACAAACACAAAAAAAATACAAAAACCGCGAATCGCTGAATGGATCGCCAGTTGTGATGCCGTATGTTGTGCAGACTGGTTTCTGACATATCGCACCAAAATTTCTAAATTAACTCACTGTCGTTTTACTTACTGTCGTTCCGCCGCGACAACTCGAGAACGGCCGGACAAATCCTTTATCATTACTATTTTCCGCCATCCTTGACCCTCAAACAAATGGGCAACTTTTTCCGCCTGATTATGGCCGACCTCTAGGAAAATTCTTCCGCCTTCAACGAGTGAGTTTGCTCCAGATGCGGCGAATCGTCGGTAGAACGTCAGACCGTCTTCCTCACCAGTAAAAAGTGCCAAATGAGGCTCAAAATTCAAAGTCTCTGCCGCGCATAAAGACTTCTCATTCCAGGGAATATAGGGAGGATTTGACACAATCATGTCAAATCGCTCGGAACCGTAGGAGTTCGCACTCAGAGCATCCCGCAGCATGAAGTTGATATTGGAAAACCCCAGCCGCTCAGCGTTGGACCTCGCCACAACCAATGCTTCCTCGGAAACGTCCCAAGCCTCTATGCGTGCATTCGGTATTGCGGCTGCGATAGAAATACCTATACACCCGGACCCTGTGCCAATATCCAAAACTTTAGGCATTTCCAAAGGGCAAAGCTGCGCAATTGCCGCCTCGACCAAACACTCGGTGTCAGCCCTCGGAATCAGCGTATCCTTGGTTACGATAAACCGATGCCGATAAAAATCTCGATGTCCGATGATTTGAGCCACCGGAACTCCCATCCCCCGTTGCATCAATAACGTTCTATACCGATCGCGCTCATCTTTATTCAACGGACGATCGAGATCCAGATAAAGCTGCATTCGGTCAACACCTAAAACATCAGAGAGCATCACTTCGGAATCAAGTCGGTGATTGCAATAAGGGTCTGAGTTTTTCGACTTCAACCAGTCCAAGGAGGACTTGAGAACACGCTTGATCGTCCAAATCTCCTGATCTAACGCGCGCCCATCATTTTCCGGATCTAATGCCACTAAGTGCTCTTTCAATGTGATTTTTCGAGCTGTTCTTTCAGTAATTCTGCCTGATGATGAGTCCCAAGTTTATCCAAGACGTCGTCAAGATCTCCGTTAATAACTTCGGGTAAATTATAGACTGTGTAGTTAATGCGATGATCTGTAAGGCGACCTTGCGGGAAATTGTAGGTACGAATTCGCTCACTGCGATCGCCAGAGCCAACCATGCTTTTTCGTGTCGCCGATATTTCGGCAGCTTGCTCGGCTTGTGCTTTTTCTAGAATTCTAGCTTTCAGAATTTTTAACGCTCGCTCCTTGTTCTTCAATTGGCTGCGTTCATCCTGACATTCCACAACTAGCCCTGTAGGCAAATGGACGATCCTAACGGCTGAATCTGTTGTGTTAACGTGCTGCCCACCGGCACCGGAGGATCTACACACAGTTATATCCAGGTCTTGTGGACGGATGGTGACTTCAACCTCATCTGCTTCTGGTAAGATCGCCACCGTGCAGGCCGATGTATGAATACGACCTTGTGCTTCGGTTTCCGGCACCCGCTGAACGCGATGGACACCACTCTCAAACTTCAGACGACTGTAAACTTTATCACCTTCCACCATCATGATGACTTCTTTGATCCCGCCACGCTCGGCTGTCGTACTTGACAAAATTTCTGTTCTCCAGCCAGCTCGCGAAGCATAGCGCGTGTACATGCGCATGAGGTCGCCCGCAAACAGCGCGGCCTCCTCTCCACCTGTACCAGCACGAATCTCCAGCACGACATTTTTCTGATCGTTAGGATCTTTAGGCAACATCAAGACGGTAATCTCGCGCTCTGCTCTCTCGAGCTCTTTACCGACGGTGTCGAGCTCTTCTTTCGCCATAGCCCTCAAACCAGGATCTTTGTCGTCTAACAAAGCCCTGGCTTCTTCCCTAGCTTTCTGAAGGTCTTTAAATGCCCGCCACGCCACAACAATATCCTGAATCATGGCGCGTTCCTTCGATAAACGCGTCAACTCACGCGGATCGAGGCCATCTTGCGATAACGCCGCCTCGATTTCCTCGAAGCGGCGTTCAACTGTATCCAATCGACTAAACATGAAGACTATTTCTTCTTCTATCTTATCCGTTCATTGACGAAATAAACTCAGCGTTGGTTTTGGTTTTCTCTACTTTCTCGAGCAAAAACTCCATAGCGTCAACCGTACTTCTAGGCGCGAGTAACTTTCTCAAAATCCACATGCGGTTCAGGATGTCGCGAGGAAGCAGCAAGTCTTCCTTACGAGTACCGGACTTATTGATATCAATTGCCGGGAAAACACGTTTTTCGGCAAGCTTGCGGTCCAAGTTGAGCTCCATGTTACCGGTTCCCTTGAATTCCTCAAATATTACCTCATCCATACGCGACCCAGTCTCAATCAGAGCTGTAGCGATGATCGTGAGTGATCCACCATTCTCGATATTTCGTGCCGCACCGAAGAAACGCTTAGGCTTGTCAAGAGCGTTAGAGTCAACACCACCGGATAGAATTTTACCAGACGGCGGGACCACTGAGTTGTAAGCCCTAGCTAGACGAGTAATCGAATCCAGCAAAATGACTACGTCATTTCCATGTTCAACCAAACGCTTTGCCTTTTCGATGACCATTTCAGCGACCTGAACGTGCCGTTGAGCCGGTTCGTCAAACGTGGAACTGATGACTTCACCGCGTACGCTACGCTGCATATCCGTCACTTCCTCTGGACGCTCGTCAATAAGGAGGACAATCAAAATAACTTCTGGGTGGTTCTTGGCAATCGCAGATGCGATATTTTGCAGAAGAACCGTCTTACCAGTACGAGGCGGCGCCACGATCAAGGACCGTTGACCTTTACCAATTGGCGCGAGTAGGTCGATGATACGTGTCGCCAGATTATTGGGATCAAACTCCATCTTGAACTTTTCCATTGGATAAAGTGGAGTCAAGTTATCAAAGATAATCTTCTCGGCACTCTGATCTGGCGAAGTCCCGTTTACTTTCTCAACTTTTAGCAGGGCAAAATAACGCTCGCCATCTTTCGGCGGACGAATTTGACCGGAAACCGTATCACCAGTCCTCAAATTGAATCTTCGAATTTGGCTTGGGGACACGTAGATGTCGTCTGGGCCCCAAAGATAGTTGTAATCAGGCGCTCGCAAGAACCCAAAACCATCTGGCAGGGTCTCCAGAACGCCCTCGCCATAGACAACACCGCCGCGTTCGGACAGGTTTTTCAAAATGGCGAACATCAACTCGTTTTTACGAAGGTTGCTAGCACCCTCGATCTCTAGTTCCCGCGCGATCTTGTTTAAATCGTTGATGTGACGATCTTTGAGCTGCTTAAGATTAATCTCACCTGCGATGGAATCGGCGAGAGTTTTTGGCAGTGGTTTTACTGGCGCATTAGGATCAGCGGGGACCGGCTTGGCTGTTTTGGCTACGGGTGGCTCGGCAACAGCAACCTCTGCCGATCCTTCCGATTGACC
>JBAXLR010000045.1:0-18035 GCA_037134655.1 bacterium
TGCACCCTCGATTAAGGCGGCAACCTGCCCCACGCCCCTCTTCTTGGTTCCTTTGAATAGCATGTGCTCCAGAAAATGGGCGATGCCGCGCTCATGTTCTGCCTCGTCGAGAGAGCCCGCCCAAATGATGCACTGAATAGTGGCAACGTTAGCCCCATCGCGGGGGCAAACGACCATTTCCATTCCGTTGGCCAGATTGAGGCGCATCGACTTCATTTCTCCGTGGGTCTAATTGCGGGTCTAATTGCGTTCAAATCGCAACTTCAAATCCCATCGCTAGGGAGTGCTGCATTAACTCTGAACTGACGTCAAACTTTAAGACTTGATAGCTAAAATTAAAATTACGATTGATCAGCGAAAGTCCACCGGCCATGCGCGTTCTCGTCACGTCTGCTGTTTTTGTTTGCCCAGAGGAAAGAACTAGTCGCAAGAGGTCATATACTTTAACTGAACTACTAAGGTTGATGAAATTTTCGTGGTCGTCGGACGATGAATTTTCGGGATCACTTGCAAGTGCGATCGTAGGAGCGGCGCCCTCGTAGGTGGGGATTTCTTGTCGGCGACGGTAGTCCAAGTGAAACGACACCACATCACCAGCAAAGTAACTTGCGCCAGCTCTATAAAATGTCGGCGCTGCATATCCCATCTTTTTATTGGCTAAGTTTTCTGCGGAGATGCCCACACGGATCGCTGGCGTCAGATGTGCAGCCGCACCAAAGCCCACGGTAAATCCCTTCGAGTTTTTGACCGTGTTGTCCAAAAAAACTTCCTCAGGAGGACGCGCTTCAATGTAGCTAGAGGTAAATCCTAAATACATTCGGCCGAGCGGCATCGCCAATGCAAGACTGGCCCGCCGCACAATGGGAGTATCTCTCGATAGAGAAAGAAGATTAACACCCGTTGGTTTTGCCGCAATTCCCTGATAATCATCTGCGGCACTTGTGTAGTTGACGCCGGCAGCAACCGGACTTGTCTTGCCGTCTATGATGCCAACTTGGTAAAAGTCACGCCCGGCAATCGGCCAATGATAGCTACCATTCAGCGTGTACTCTTTTTCGAGAGCCAATAATGCTGGGTTTGAACGAATTGCCGACATGCCCCCAATGGCTGTTGCAACTGAGCCGCCGAACGCCAACGAGTGGCCGCCGGTGGACTCAAACTCTTCCGGAATGGCGGGCGTTGAACCAGCCGCGAGACAAGAAAAATCATTGGGGCCGAAAAGGCTGGCGGAAATAATAAGACAGATTTTCGTCGCCTTGCCGCAATCGTCAAAAAAGGATCGTGCCCGAAACGTCATCGTGAACTTTCCCTCTCAATTCTAGAGACACCTATTAAAGCGCGGGCATTTCTGCCACCGAACACCGCCAAGGTATTCTAGCAAGATACGAGAAAAGCTTCACCATGTCGGCCAAAGATAAATTAAGGCTTAGTTGTGGCCGCTTGTGCCTTGGGGCTCTGTCCCTCAATGGCGGATTTCAAAACTTTAATAACTGTATCACCCGCCACCTCAACATTCACAAAACCCTCGGCTACGGACTTGACGCGACCGATGATGCCACCTGAAGTAACGACTTCATCGCCTGCCTTAAGGGCCGAAATAAATGCTTGATGTTCACGAGCTCTTTTTTGCTGTGGTCTGATCATAAAAAAATACATGATTAACAAAAATCCTAGCGGCATGATCAGCATTTCGACTGTAGATGGACCCTGCTGGGCAGCCGCTTGAGCCTTGGCTAAAGTTGGGATGAGTAAAGAAGTCGCAGCTAATAATCTTACGCGCATGTCGTATTGTCCTCTCTAAATAACCGTCAGTTTTTGTCAAATGCCTGCTCAAAGTACTGATCGCGAGGTGCAAGATCAATGCTAATGTGGCATAACTGAAGCCACGCGGCAAAATGATGGCTCCCGCCTTAGTTTAGAAAATTTTTGAATAGAAATTTCTAAAAAAGGGGGTCTTTTTAATATCTATTAATAGTGTGCAATGTAAATGATCGACCTAAGCTCACTGAATCCCCAACAACGACTTGCTGTTGAGACCATAACAGGCCCTTTACTGGTACTCGCTGGTGCGGGGACTGGTAAAACAAAAGCGTTAACCATGCGCATCGCCTACATGATCTCCATGGGCATCACACCTGAATCCATCGCCGCCATGACGTTCACAAACAAGGCGGCTCGTGAAATGTCTGATCGCCTATCGGCCCTGGTTGGCCCAAAAATTGCCGGCAAGGTGCGTCTGGGAACCTTCCATAGTTTCTGCCTCGGACTGCTAAGGCAGTATGGTGAAAAAATAGGTTTGCCGGCGAAATTTTCGTTGGCCGGAACTGGTGATCAAATCGATTTGCTGCGGCGAGCTCTACAAGAAGAAGGAAATCTTTCGAGTGTCAATGTTGACTCACTACACGCTGAGATATCCCGCGCGAAAAATGCGCTACTAAAACCCGCCGATTTCGCTAAAAGAGCTCAGCATATCGCAATCGGTCTTTCGACTGAACATTTGATAAATGCTTATGAGCTTTACGAGCGTCAGTTACGATTAAATCGGTTGATCGATTTTGATGACTGCATCTTCAAAACAGTGTGCTTGCTTGAAGAACATGCAGATATCCGCGAAAAAATCTCGCAAAAGTATCGCTATTATCTGATTGACGAGTTTCAAGACACAAACGGAGCCCAATTACGAATCATCGAACTACTTGGCGCTGGGCACCAAAATGTGTGTGTGGTGGGCGACGATGATCAGTCGATCTACAGCTGGCGAGGCGCACTTTTTGAGACCCTTGAAAGATTCGAGACCATTTTCAAGGGCTCAAAACTAATCAAACTGGAGCAGAACTATCGTTGCACAAACATCATCCTGGATGCCGCCAATGCCGTCATAAAAAACAACACGAAGAGGAAAGAAAAAAATCTTTGGAGTGATAACGATGGGAGCCACCCGATCGAAATCTCGTCGCTCACAAACGAGGAGGAAGAGGCCCGTTTTATCGCTGACAAGTGCCTCTCTTGGATCGGAGAGGGATTTAGGGCCGCTGACATCGCTGTATTGTATCGCGCAAACAATCAGGCGCGACCCATCGAGCTTGCGCTGCGCGAGATGGGTATTCCTTATGAGACTTTTGGTGGTAGCAGTTTCTTTGAACGCAAAGAGGTTAAAGATTTTCTTGCCTATGTACGCCTCATTGTGAGACCGGATGATCGTTTGGCTTTTTACCGGGTAATCAACACACCAAACCGCGGAATTGGCCTCAAGTCTTTGGAAAAAATCGACCTGGCAGCAGGCCGACACAATTTATCGCCAAACGCCGTTGCACAAAAATTTTCGGAGGAACTTGGCCTGAGCGGGAAAAGCTTAAAAAGCTTAAAATCTTTTCTGGAGGAGATGGAGACATTTCGCACCTGGGATCTAAAGGGGCCAGAGGATCTTGCGGCCATGGGTCATGAGATCATCAAGCGCTTTCACCTTGCGGCTGATATTCGTGAGCACGTGAAAGATGCGGCCAGTCAGGAACGCAAGATCGATGCTTTAAAGAGCCTTCCACGCTGGCTTGCCAGCGCCGCACAAGATGTATTGCGTGAAAAATCTGCGATGGATCTCAATGAAATGCTCGATAGACTCACACTTAACGACCGAGACTTTTCTGATCGGGATGATCAGGGCAAACCTAATCGCGTCTCCCTAATGACGATTCATGCGGCCAAGGGCCTTGAATTTCCAGCCGTGATTATCTGTGGACTCGAAGAAGATCTTTTCCCTCACCGGAACTCTGCCGGATCAAGTAGTGGCTTAATGGAAGAAAGAAGACTTTTTTATGTTGGGGTCACTCGCGCAAAGAAAAAGCTTACGCTATCGTGGGCTGCTGAACGAGGTTTGGGCTATATGAAGTCAGCTAGAATGCCCAGCCGTTTTTTATCGGAACTACCCGTTTCATCTTGTGCTCAAGGCGATAGCCAAACGACCGCTGCGGAGCGACTGGAAAATCGCAAGGCAAAAACTGTGGCGTCCCTACAAAGTTTAAGAGCCAATTTAAAAAACAACACAAAACCTGGAACGCGCAACTAGTTAGGCGTCGATTGTAGTCATGCTCTGATCATCCATAAGCTCGAGCAGTGTTCCCTTCTTCTTCACAAACTCCTTTAGATTCTTCATGATCTTGGCCTCAATTTGGCGGGCTCTTTCGCGGGTGATTCCATAACGATCACCAATCTCTTGGAGTGTTAGGGGTTTTTCCGCCATCAGCCTATCACTGAAAACATCTAAGTCGCGGCCTTTGAGGGTTTTCTTAAACTCTTCTAGATGCCCTTCAAAAATTTCCAGCAGCTCGGAATCGGCCAGCTCTTCATCTGCTCGTTTATCGCCATTATCGACTTCAATAAATTCGTAATTCGTTCTCCCGTCACCGTCAGCGACTGGAGCATCCAAGCTAATGTCACGCGCGCTCAGTCTTTGCTGCATGGCTACAACGTCGCGTTCCTTTACGCCCAAGTTCTCCGCGAGAAGTTTCGGGTCGACTGTCTCATACTCTCGCAGCAGCCTCTCTGTCTCCTTGCGAAGATTATAAAAAAGTTTGCGCTGAGCGGCCGTGGTTCCAATTCGGACTGGGCCGCGATTATCCATTAAAAACTTGAGAATATAAGCTCGGATCCACCAAGCCGAATACGAGGAAAGCTTGACACCTTTGTAAGGATTAAATCGTTTCACGGCTTGCATCAAACCATAGTTACCCTCTTGGATGAGATCCAGAGGGACAAATCCACTTTTTCGAAAATCATTCGCAATTTTTACAACGAGACGAAGGTTTGAGGTGATGAGTCGATGGGCTGCATCTTTGCTTTGGGTTTCAAAGTGAGCGACAGCTAACTCGTACTCTTCCTCGGGGGTTAATAGAGGGTATCGACTAATCTCACGCAAGTAGGCTTGCAGTGGTGACGGCGGGGCTGGTAGCCGTTGTCCACCGACTGCGGGTAAATTTCGTATGTTATGATCTTTTTGATTTGTCACGATTACTTGCCGGTTTATCCGCCCTTTGTTAATGATATCTGGCGTTACTTACCAAACAAATCTTCTACCAAAAGGATGAAAATTACGCGAGCAATGGGCGGCATCGGCATCATTACTAACCCTAACTCTAAACTGAACAAAAAAATGCCCGCGCGCGGTAGACTTTTGGGATATATCGTTGGCCAATTCGGCAACCTAGAAATTACCAACTCCGTCGATGACATCGGTCGAGTAGCCGCACTTTTTAAGCAACAGGCCATTGAAACCCTTGCCATAAATGGCGGGGATGGGACTATATCCAGAACTCTGACCGCTTTTATTCGCGCCTACGGACACGAGCCCCTGCCGCAAATATTGATTCTGCGAGGTGGCACCATCAATATGCTGGCCGATAATTTGGGAATTCGGGGTACCCCGGAGGAAATCCTGGTCCGGATGTTGGAGAGCCAAAGTGGGGTTAGAACACGTCGCACCAAGACGCTGGCCACCCTATCGGTAGGTGGGCAGTATGGCTTTTTATTTGGCAACGGTCTGGTGGCGAGATTTTTGGCTGATTTTTATAGGAAAAAGACTGGCCCAATTGGAGCCCTACTTTTAGTCCTAAAAATATATCTAAATTGGATTGTATCTTACCGTAATTATTCAAAAATGATCTTTAGCGAGTCGTACCGTGTTGTTTTTGACGGTCAGGCTAGCTCGGCCGTCCATATAAGCTTGGCCATGATGGCTAGTACCGTGGAGCGAATGCCCCTAAAAGTAAGAATGTTTCCTGAAGTGGCCAAGGGACTTTCAAGGTTTCAGTTTTTCTCCTTAGAGATGTCTCCGCGCTCCCTGCCTTGGCGACTGCCTCTGGCCATCTTGAGTAATCGGCCGGGCAGGTGGTTTGGCAAGGTCACAAAAATGGCCGCCCAGATGGTCGTCTCAGCCGAATCTGGGAAACAGTCCTATACGCTCGACGGAGAATTGTTTGAAGCACCAGGTGGACGACTTGCGGTTGACATGGGTCCAGTCGTACAATTTGTAGTGGTATAAACACTGGACCTGGAGAAGCAATGTCCAAAATAAGTGGTAGGCTAACCCCACCCCCTCCAGCCGCAATCGCTGCGGCGTTAAAAATCGAAAAACTTACGATTGACTGGTTGGCTGGTGACGGCTCTGATCGATGTTATTTTAGGGTGCGCTCTCCTCAGCTTCCCTCTAGCCTGGTGCTCATGCAACTTTCTGGCACCGATGCGGAAAACCTCAAGCGCGGCCAATATGATTGGGTTGAAGTTTCGAATATTTTAAAGGCTCATAAAATCGCCGCGCCCACCTGTGTGGCCGCTTTGAGTGATTACGCCGCCCTATTAATAGATGATTACGGTGATACCATGCTCGAAACAGCAGCCCTCACTGGCTCAAAAAATAGCAGTATTAATGAGACCTTACCTCTTTTCGAGGCGTCTCTTGAGGTGGTCGGACAATTCTTAGCAATCCCAGCAACACCTGGAAATGTTTGGACAAAAAGATCATTTGACCGGGACCGCTTTATCTGGGAGTTGCGCTTCTTTATTTCCAAATACCTAGAGCCCATTGGGCGCTATACCCTATCAAATCGGGAAATCGAAGAATTTGATAATGATATTATAGCTTTATCAAGTTACTTGGCCTCCAACTCCCGATTTTTTGTGCACCGCGATTTCCACAGCCGCAACGTTATGGTTCACAACAACCGGGTTGCTATTATTGATTTTCAAGATGCACGTTTGGGCCCCCCATCTTACGACCTCGTTAGCCTGGTATTTGATAGCTATGTTCCGCTGCCCCCGGAAATACGGCTTTCCCTGTTGGAAAAGGGATTTGATTTCGTGAAGTTATATGCTGGACAGGCCGCATACGATCGAGCGAAAGAGGAGTGGCGACCCATGCTACTGCAGCGCCAGCTCAAGGCGATTGGAAGTTTTGGCTATCTGACTGTCGATAAGCATAAGGGTGACTACCTTCGCAACGTAGCGCCTGCACTTCAAACACTGTTTGATGCTGGCGTGCAGGATAGTCGGTGGCCATTTCTGAGCGGGCGTTTGTTGCAAATCCTGGCCAATACACTGCCCGATAGGACTTCGAGCACATTAAACGACAATGAGGGTTTAAGTCTTGCGGCGGGTAGCTCTCACAAATTTTCATAAGTGCCCACCAGAGGCCATGGGGATCTCCACCTAGTGCGCACTAACCATGGTAAAGATCTGAAATGCTTGATCCTTTGTGCTGGGCTTGGCACCCGTCTTAAGCCCTTGACCCTAACGCTGCCAAAACCCATGGCGACAGTTTTCAATGTTTCCCTATTTGATATCGCCTTACGTGCCTGCGCAAGCACGGGATCAGTACAAATGGCGATAAATACACATCACCTGCCTGATGTAATGACACGGCACGCTCAAGCAGTGGCGGAAAACCTCAGACTCAATAAGCTGCACATTTCTCATGAGCACCCAGCCATCTTGGGCACTGGCGGAGCGCTCTGTCAATTAAGCGGCTGGTGGGGTGAATCGGATCTGCTTGTGTACAATGGTGACGTACTCTCGGATATTCCTCTCAGTGAACTGTCTAAACGGCACCAAGCCTCCGCAAATTTGGTGACTCTTGTCGTGCGCAAGGAGCCGCCTAGGGATGGCGGACGCTCAATTTGGCTGGATGAAAATGGCCTGGTTCGTCACATAGCGAAGCGTTCGGATTTGCCGCCACAGTCCGATAGCCACAAGCTGCGAGAGGCTGGCTTTGCATGTGCATATGTTGTGAGTTCTGATTTTCGCCAATACTTACCGGGTGATCCAAAGTTTTTTGACGTAGTTGATGGATTTAATCGGGCCATCGCTGACGGCCGCCCCATTGGGGCCATTAATTTCTCTGGTTTATGGGCAGACGTTGGAACTCCAAAATCCCTCTGGGAAACAAATTTAAACATGGCCCGAATGGCTGAATCAGAACGTCTTCAGCTCCTGGGCGCTTCTTCGCGCGTGCGCTCCTTGGTGCCGTCCACTTGCAAAGTTGACACAATCTCTGTGATCGCTGACGACGTAACATTCGGTCCAAATGCGACCATTTCGAAATCAGTATTACTTCCGGGTGCTGTCGTACAAGCTGGGGAAAATCTATCAGGTTGTTTGCGTGGGTGTGGCTTTAACGAATCATTCGAAGGATAAAATTCGTCACAGTCCACCCTGAGCCGTTCTTACTTTTTGCTTAAGCAAAGTGCCTAGGCAGTGACTAATCACCGTCTATAACAGCCTTAAATATCTGGTGTTTCAGGGCGCACTTAACGTGATTGCTTGACTAAGCATTCCCAGCGTACCTGAGGCGAATGAATATTGGTTGTTTGGATTTTAATAGGGGCAGGATCTTGGTAGGTAACGGCTAGAGCCGGTGGATGCGATGTTTGATTCGTGTCGTGGTGTTCGCTTTTACTTTAGCCAAACTTTGCCCGGGTGGCGCCTTAATCTCGTTAGCCAAGCTGAATTTAACCCGACGATCTCGAATCTAATTACGCAGTCCTTCTCGCTCTTCAATACTTCTGGCCAATCTCTCGACGGCGCTTCTTAAGAATCAGTAGTGTCACTTTAGAAGCTATTTCTCGCCTTTTTTATCGCACTCGTAATGCCAACCTTACACTTTGCCAGTTTTGCTTTAGGCGGCTTTGTAATCAAACGCTAGAACCAATAAACGCATAGGATTGGGCTGTAACATTAGACTTTTGTCCAACTTTAGCCGACTTAAAAACCTTTTGAGCACTTGCTTTTGCAGCTTTTGCTACATTCATGCCTTTTACTTTTGTCATCGCTGCGTTAAACGCGCCTTTTTCGACGTAGTAAACAGCCATGCCTGCGGTCAAAACATCTGGATTATCGATATTGTCGTTTTGACGCCAGATATGTCTCCACGCTTTCGATGTGCCATAGACTCGCTTTGAAATCGCGGCAAGGGTATCACCATCTTGTACGATTTCTTTTGCGCGACGGATGCCTTCATAAGCAGAAGCAAAATTACGGCTGGACTCTTCAAGAGAGTAGTAAATGATATCGCCTGGGTAAATATGGTTTGGATTGTCCATTCCACTTAGATTTGCGATGTCTCTCCAGCGCTTTTGGTCGCCGTAGATCTTGCTCGCGATTTTACCTAGGGTATCGCCTGCTTCCACAACATAGGCCATTTTTGAACCCATCTCTGGCATGCCTGGAACAGCTGCTGCTTCCGCTACTTGGGTTGCTTCAGCTGGTACCTGTCCAGCATCTACCGGAGCCGCAACTTCAGCCGCAGCTTGAGCCTCCGCTGGAGCAGCTACTTCCTCGGCCGCTGGCTGAGCCTGATTCGAACCATTCATTTCAGTAATCATGGACTGAAGGTCACCGCCGTCGCCAGCTTCTCCATCAGCCGCTGGCGCCTCGTTGCTGACAACATTATTGCCGGCTACGCCATTTTCTTCCCCTGAAACTTCAGCAGTAGCTTCACCATTCGCCGGAGCTTCCTGAGCTGTCTCTTCGCCCTGAGACTCTCCTCCCTGTTGGGTTTCAGCAACTTCCTCCTGCTGACCGCCCTCTTCCTGTTGTCCTTGTCCTTCGGCAGCAACCTCGTCTGATGCCTGCTGCTGTTGGCTGGAGCACCCAGCAAACGGCAGCATCGAGCCCAGAGCGAAGGCCGTCACTGCCAAGCGACGTCTCCATTTGAACCTCATGTTCACACCTCCAAAAAAGTTAATAAAAGAAAAACCTCATGTCGACTTTCGGCAGAAATTTTTCCTGCTTTAATTTTCAAACACCTACAAAAGTCCAGCAATGGGCAAGGGTTTCACTGTAGGAGATCATCAAAACTCCCTATTTTACGCCTATTCACGCTGTCTTATTTTAAAAGCCCTGCGCCCCAATGGTTTTACGGCGCCAAGTGACCAATAGTCACGCCGAATCACGGGCTGTGAGCAGGCAATTTTTTTTCATCAAAAAAATCTGATTTAATTTTTTTTTGGAATTTTCGCGTAAATTTTTTTGCCTGCGAAATCTTTTTGTGGCGGCGTTTATTTCAACTTCGAATTCAATTAAAATAATAACTCAGCCTATCCCAAAACCTTTGAGATTCAGGGTATTTGCTTTGAACGCCACACCCAACGACACGAACTACCATCATCGCAGCGTCTTACTTCAAGAAGGCGTTGATATCTTAAACCCCTTGCCTGGTGGCGTTTATATTGATTGTACCCTCGGCGGAGGCGGTCACACCCGATTGCTCCTCGAAAGATCTGGCCCAGCCGGAAAAGTCTATGCTTTTGATCGCGACGATGCTGCTATCGAAAACGCGAAGGACAGCCTGCGTGAGTTTGTGGCGTCTGGTCGCCTGGTTTTAACACATTGTCCTTTCAGTCAAATTTATACGGTCATGGCAAATCATAAAATGATCGGCAAAGTGGGCGGCGTTCTTGCCGACCTCGGCGTATCGAGCCATCAGCTAGATACTGCTGATCGTGGGTTCTCGTTCATGTCTGAGGGCCCTTTGGATATGAGAATGGATCAAACATCGGGGCAAAGCGCAGCCGAATTCATTGCTTCGGCCTCTGAGTCGGAGATTGCAGATGTCATTTACAAGTACGGCGAAGAGACAAAGTCCCGATTTATTGCAAAAATTATTTGCGAGCGACGCGAGCGCCAGCCGTTTGAAACAACTCTAAGCCTTGCAAACCTCATTGCCGCAAAAGTCCATTGGAAAAAGGAAAGTCGCAAGCATCCTGCAACTAAAACATTTCAGGCCCTTAGAATATTCGTCAATCAAGAGCTTTTAGAGCTGGAAACACTGCTGGCTGACAGCTGCCGCGTCCTTAGAGTCGACGGCATCCTGGCCGTTATTACGTTTCATTCACTCGAAGATCGCTTGGTAAAAACAACTATGTTGCGACTATCGGGCAAATCACCGGCAACGGATATGCCGCGTGAGATCGTCTTGACATCGGAAGAGCTTGCTTCCTACAAAAACGCCTGCGCTGAGATCGTTCGACCTTTCCCGGCATCACCTACCGATTCGGAAATAAAAGATAACCCTCGTGCACGAAGCGCAAAGCTGCGCGCTATCCGTTTGCTTAAAGAATGTTTATAATTAGTGTGACAATTGGATAAAATTCTTTTGGCAGATTGCAAATTATTTGGGGTAGATAACACCACATGCGTAAATTAACGGTGCGCTTGGCAATTCTATGGACTCTCGTGCTTTCTTGCGCGGCGTTTGCTCGTGTACATTTTAGAAGTTTGACGACTGGTGTGGCCTATGACCTTGGTCAGTTAAAGAATACGGAAAGCCGTCTATTAGAAGATCGCAGCAATCTTAAGGGCGAGCTTGCGCGACTGACGACAAAGAAGAAGCTAGAGGAGCTTACTCAATCCGCTAGGAAAAATACTTCTGAAGGAGCCGTTATCCGGTGAAAGGTCGATCAAACAGCTGGCGCACAAGGCTTTCTCGAATTTTAGGCCGGCTAAATCCTGAGCCAAAAGGGGCGCAGGGCTTTGATATTTCCCGAGCATCTGTTTTAGCGCTTTTGCTACTTTCTGGGTTTGGATGCTTGGTGGCGCGAGCGGCCATCATACAATTATTCCCTCCCTCTGCTGCGGCACTCCGCCGAATTGCACAGAGGCAGTATGAGCAACATCTTGAGCTAGCTCCTTATCGTGGCCCAGTTCTAGACAGAAATGGCCATCCATTAGCCATCAGTCTGAAAAAGCCCTCCGTTGCCATTAACCCTCGAGCTTTTGCGCCGTCAACCCAACAACTCCGACGTTTAAGCGAGTTGCTGGATCTGCCGAAAGAAAAAATAAAGGAAATTTCAGGGAAGACCGCCTACTTTGCGTGGCTTAAACGCAAGATTGATCCCGCCGTAGCACAAAAAGTTGAGGCTTTGAGCTTAAAGGGCCTTTATCTTGTGAACGAGGCGACTCGCCTCTATCCGTTGCAGTCTGTAGCCGCACACGTGATCGGTGCCGTGGGTAGCGAAAACCAGGGCCTTTTGGGACTCGAACGCCAATTCCAAAGCATTTTGGCTGGAAAATCTTCGGCGGTCAGCCCGTCAAAGGATGCGCGAGGACGGACGATCTTGTACTCAAGCGACATGGCAGCACCTGACCTGCCTGGCCACACCATTCAATTGTCTTTAGACCACGCAATCCAGGAGATTGCCGAAGATGCCTTGGCTCAAGGGGTTATCGCTGCCAAGGCAAAAAGTGGGTTTGCGATCGTGACAGACCCCCACACAGGTAAGATTTTAGCACTCGCCAACTACCCCACTTTCGATCCCAATCAAATTGCTAGCGCTAAAACCGAGCACACACGAAACTTTGCGCTGCTCGACTCATTCGAACCTGGGTCAGTAATGAAGCCCTTTGTTGTAGCAGCTGCCATCGATCGCCACAAAACTTCCGTTAATGAAACACACGATTGCGAAAATGGGGTTTACCGAGCAGGTGGCGTTGTATTTCGCGATGATCATCCTGCCACAAAACTCACGACCGCTGAGACTATTATTCGTTCAAGTAATATCTGTACTTTCAAAATCGCCAATCGCATCGGCAAGCAAGGGTTGTTCGATGCACTCTTATCCTTTGGTTTTTCGGGCGGTCTTGCCATCGGCGAAACATTTCCGCTAACGATCAAAGGCAACATATCAAAACCAACCGGTTGGAAGCCCATCCGATTTGCGAACGTTGCCTTTGGACAGGGCATGACTGTCAACGGGCTTGAGGTGGCCATGGCTTACGGCGTCTTAGCAAACGGCGGTAATCTGATGCGCCCCATTTTGGTAGACCGGATCATAAGTCCGAATGGTGATATTGTTTACGCGGCAACCCCGGAAGCCACATCCCACGTTGTCGGGATCGACACTGCAACTGAAATGCGTAAGATGCTTGCCCGAGTGGTAACCGATCCCCGAGGAACAGCCAGCAGGGCCGAAACAACTGATTATTCCACCGGTGGGAAAACAGGGACGGCCGAAAAAGTTGACCCTGTGCTCAAGGCCTATTCGCCAGATAAGAGAATTTCCAGCTTTGCTGGATTTGCCCCAGTGGGAGATCCCTACCTGGTCATTTATGTCATGATTGATGAGCCGGCGGTTCGGCCTGCTTACGGCGGATTACTGGCAGGCCCTGTTTTTTCTGAGATCGCTCAGCGTAGCCTGAGATACCTAAATGTTGCTCCAGACAAGAACTCTATATCAGTTGGCAAAATATCTACGAAATTGCCAGTAAAACGTGCGGTTAATGTCAAAGAAGGTAGCCATGCAAAAAAGCGGCGTCGACTTTAGCGTCATTCTCGACGAGCTCAAGGCGGCCAATCTTGATCCAACCGTGTTGCGACACCCGACGGGCCACCTCGACATTAAGGGCGTCGTGGCAGACTCCCGCAAACTGGCACCAGGACTTGCTTTTTGTGCTTTGCGCGGCTCCCACCACGATGGTCATGACTTTCTTCTTTCCTCCGCAAATCCATCACTCGGTTTGGCGATCATTGAGCGGGCCGATCTTGCAACGGAAACTCTCGGCGGCCTCGCGATTATTCGGGTGAATTCAGCGCGTGCAGCGTGGGCACAGCTGGCGTCTTTTTTTTGCAATCATCCATCAAAAAAAATCTCCGTCATTGGAATTACCGGAACAAACGGCAAAACGAGCACCACTTGGATGGTTCGATCTCTTTTGGACGCAATGTCCACGCCTTGCGCCAGCATTGGAACTCTTGGCATTCACACGCCTTGGGGACAGACTGAAACAACCCACACCACGCCCGATCCCGATGTGCTTTATCCCGCATTGGCTGAATTTTGCGAGCGGGGCATCAAAGTGGTAGTCATGGAGGTTTCTAGTCACGCTTTGGTTCAGGGTAAAGTGTGGCCGATTCAATTCAGTGGGGCGGGATTCACCAGCTTTAGCCAAGACCATCTGGATTTTCACAAAGACATGGATGATTATCTGGATGCTAAACTGCTGCTCTTCGAACATTTTCTAAAGATCGGATCTCCCGCTTTTTTCCACGTAAGTCTGATGTCTTACGAGAAGGTCAAAAGACTCATTCACAAAGCCAATAACTTCAAAACTTATGGACCAGCCTCCATGAGACCCAATCTCGCGGTTAGTTCTGCTGTGAATCGACTGCTCGGGACAACGCGTGTCCGGCTCGAATGTGGTGAGGACTACGCCACCATGGAAATTCCCATGATCGGAGAGGTTTTTGCTGAAAACTTTGCCCTAGCTGCCATCCTTGTAAGCAAATCCATTCACATGCCGCTTACAAAGCTTGCTGAGGCCTTACAAAATCACGGGCTTGCTCCTGTTCCTGGTCGACTCGAACTGGTTAAAATTCGAGATCTACCTTGGCGTCCCCTAGTGTATGTCGACTACGCACACACGCCCGACGCGCTTGAGAAATCCATCTTGAGCCTTTCCTCAAACAAGATGAAGCCCGCTGTTGTCTTCGGCTGTGGCGGGGACCGTGACCGAAGTAAGAGGCCCATGATGGGAAATATTGCCTCGCGATTGGCCAGCAAGGTTTTTATAACGAGTGACAACCCGAGGACAGAGGATCCCCAAAAAATTCTAAGCGACATCGCGGCAGGTACCGGGATGGATGCCTCAAACGATTTGACTTTGAAACAGAAGATTAGAGTCATACCCGACAGGAAATCCTCAATTGCTCAGGCGATTGCTGAGCTACATGGGCGCGACACACTGCTAATTGCCGGAAAGGGTCACGAAAACTACCAGATCATTGGCACGAAGAAGCTTCCATTTAGCGACAAAGATGCGGCTATTGCAGGGCTTAGTGCGCCACGTGTTTGGTTGGTTTTCGGAGCCGGAGTTAGTGGTTTTGCTGCCGCCGAACACCTCAATCGCTTCGGCGACAAAGTTCTCATAAGCGATGATCGCCCAATCGTGCTACCCGGCGCCTTAAAAGACTCGGCGACGATCATCCCCCCAAACAACATAAATTGGGGAGACATTTCAGCTGTGGTGGTCAGTCCGGGCGTGCCTCCTAGTCACAAGATCTACCGGGAGGCCACCCAGCATGGTCGTCCGGTTATTTCTGAAATTGACTTGGGCCTAGATGGATTTCCCGGAAAGATATTGGCTGTTACTGGAACAAATGGAAAATCTACCACGGTGGCCATGACAGAATTTTTGGGACACGAGCTTGGATTATCTTTAAAAGCTTGCGGTAATATAGGACTTCCACCAACGGCACTCAATTTGCGGCTGAGTGGTCACGATGACGCCATCGCGCTTGAGATATCAAGCTACCAATTGGAAGGTAGTCACTCTTGGCCCTCTGATGCCGCAGCCATTACCAGTTTTTCGTTTGATCATCTTGCCAGGCACAAGACCATGGATGAATACTTTCGGACGAAGTGGCTTATAACCCAGTGGTTAAAGCCAGATGCTCCTCTCATTATTTCGTCTGATGTTGCCCAGTTTGCACTTAAGACAGGGGCTACCTGGCCAAAGGCGCGAATCATCGTGGTCGGGACAAATGCTTCTGGTTTGCGTCTGCCGGTCGCTTTTGAGGCCATTGATATTAAAGATGGGTGCTGCGAAATCGCTGGGGTTCGCTTTGATTTCAGAGATTTCGGTATCTTGGGACTACATAATCAATGCAATGCGATTTTTTCTGGTCTGATGGTTCAGGCTCTATGCAGCCGTCCATTAGCAACTTTTTTTCAAATGCTTAGACAGTTCCCAGGACTGCCATTCCGCTGCCAATCTATCTTTGCAAATCAACATGTTCGCGTCATCAACGATAGCAAGTCGACAAATCTCGAGAGTACTCTTTCTGCGTTAACACTAGCCGCCAAGCCAGTGATCTTACTCATGGGCGGGCAAGGAAAGGGTGAATCCTATGCTGGACTTGGGGTTGCTGATGATAAGATTCACAGCTTGATCACGTTTGGTGCCTCCGCCCATCAAATTGCCGCCGACGCCTCGCCTTTTTTATCGGCTGAAGTTTTTGAAAAAATGCAGCCCGCAGTCTTGCATGCTCTGCACAAGGCGAGAGACAATAAGGTGGACGTCTTATTCAGCCCAGGCTGCGCAAGTTTTGATGAATTCAAGAACTTTGAAGAGAGGGGCGAAATTTTCAACCAATTAGTTCGGTTGGAATTCAAAGACTTCGTCTGAAGATTTTGTAATTTAGCCGTGGGGCGCCATCACTTGATAAACCGCATTTTTAAAAACAAAACACTCGGCCGTGCGGGCGGCAGGGGCGCAGCCAGCGGCTCAACGGACGAAACGAAGCTATTTGATGCCGGTCGTCTCCTGGTAGCCACCACACTTTTACTGGTCATGACCGGGCTCATCATGGTTTATGCGGCTAGCGCCCTCAAGGGAGAGCAACAGTTTAATGATGGTTTTATTTTTATACGAAAGCAGGGTTTAGTTGCCATTTTAGGCCTCTCCATCATCTTTGCGATCGCAAAAATACCAATGCAAGTAATCGAGCGAATGGCGATGCCACTTCTTGCGTGCGCCATTTTGCTTCTGTCTCTGATTTTTATACCCGGCGTCTACACTTCGGGGGGTGGAGCTGAGCGTTGGATTTCTTTTGGCGGGTTTCGATTCCAAACGTCAGAGTGTGCGAAATTGGCATTGGTTTTTTTCCTCGCTAAAAATCTATCTCGCCGAGGCTTCAACGTGCACGACTTGCGCGCAGGCGTTCTACCAAATCTTATAATTTTTGGATTTCTTGCATTTTTCATGATGAAACAGCCCGACTTCGGTTCGACTGTACTGATGGGGCTGGTTTTGTTTTCAATGTTGTTTGTGGCGGGTCTCGACTGGAAATACATCTTTTGTGCATTCTTTGCTTCAGTTTCAGCCATCACCGCCGCGATCGCAGTGGCCCCTTACAGAATGGCGCGACTTACCAGCTTTCTAGATCCATGGGGAGAGATTAAGCGTGGCGGATTTCAAATCATCCAATCTTACTTGGCTTTCCAAAATGGTGGCCTTTGGGGCCTTGGGCTCGGCGAAAGTCGTCAAAAGCTATTTTTTCTACCCGAAGCTCACACGGATTTTATTTTAGCCGTTCTTGCCGAAGAACTTGGTTTTTTGGGAGTGACGTTTTTGTGCCTCACGTTTGCTTATTACTGCTTTCTTGGATTTCGGATCGCATTCCTTCAGACCAAACCGTTTCAGCGATATCTTGCTTTCGGGCTTACCGCTACCGTCGGTTTTCAGGGCGCAATTAATATGGCTGTTGCGATGGGCTTGCTACCGACAAAGGGCATTCCTCTGCCTTTCATCAGCAGCGGCGCCAGCAGTTTGTTCATGAGCTTAATCACAACGGCACTACTTTTCCGTTTGAGTAAATATGAACAACACCCCTCACAATCCTGAGATCGGCGCTAAAATTCTTGCGCTTAGTCCAATCCATTTTCTCGGTATCAGTGGGTCTGGAATGGCTCCACTCGCAGAGCTTTCTGCAGCTTTTGGCGCAAGAATTTCTGGCAGTGACCTCGTCGCACCAACCTGGCTTGATTCTAAATTTTTTTGCAAACAGGGTGGCGAAGCTGAAAATTCAGCGATTAGCGCCGCTAAAGTTGTGGTATTTTCGAGCGCCATTTCCATGGACAACCCAGCGCTAAAATTTGCCCAGACTCTTGGTAAAACCATCCTGCATCGTAGTGACTTGCTAGCTCTTTTTTCGAACCATGCAAAGACGGTGGCGGTCGCTGGAACCCATGGTAAAACCACAACCTCTGCACTGATCGCACATATATTGGCTGAATTGAATCTGAAACCATCTTGGATAATAGGTGCGACATTTGCAGATGGTGGCGCGGCATTTAAGCGGGGCGATTCAGAGCTTCTAGTGATTGAGGCCGACGAGTCCGATGGTTCTTTCGTCAAATATCATGCGTTTATTTCGATCGTTAATAACATAGAGCCTGACCACATGGACTTTTATGGAACTGAAGAGAATTTACACGCAACGTTTGGTAAATTCCTCGCAAATACAGATCGTAGCGGATGCATCATATTTAACG
>JBAXLR010000046.1:0-17640 GCA_037134655.1 bacterium
GCATTCGTGAAGCTTCCTCCAGCGTAAAGATTACCGCTTGAGTCAATAGCGAGTGTAGAGACGGAGCCGTTCATGCGGGTTGGTTGAGTCCACGATTAGGACTCTGCGTGACCTCGCCACTTTTGATACAGCTTGAAAAAGTTACCGATAAAAAGGCCAGCCAAACTATCGCGGCATGTCCAATAATTTTCATGCAAAAGCCCTCCGAAGGTATCAAGCCCTGGCTCCCTGGTCTGGAAATTTCGGACGATCTGCGTGAAAACTTGAGGTCATTAGAGCGGGTATAAATAATCATCCTAAAATGATATTTTTGACATTATTTAAAACCTTACATAGATGGATCCGCCCGAAATAACGGCAGATTATTAGGCCGGCAATTTCGGTTAGATTTTCTTGTTTTCCAAGAGCCCCCGGGTCAGCTCTCCAAGCGCTGCAAACCACTCGTAAGAAGCTTACGTCCCAGGACAGCCCTAAATCTCATGCGATGGCTGTTCTTTTGATTTGTAAAATCACGATTTAGCTTTTGATTTGATGTACACAGTTTTCTCGACCTCGGCGATGACATTGTTGTCTAGATCCCGGATTGTTGTTTTAAAAACTGGCTCGATTTTTCCGTGATTGATGGCCGACTGACGAATGTGTTCAATCTCCTGCGGGGATATTTCAAAAGTCGCCCGCACTCGTCCCTTGCCTGGGCGTTTAAACCTGATCTTTGCTTCTTTATCCCAGACTACAAAGTCTTTGCCCAAATGATGCATCAATATGCCCATAAAAAAAGGATCACACATGGCATAGAGTGAGCCGCCGAAGTGAACGCCTACGATGTTGCGATTAAACCATGTTTCTCTTAGTTCTACGGTGATTTTTGTCATCTCTTTGTCGGCATCGATCACTTTGATGCCGGCGCCAAGAAAGGGACCCCAGTAATTAATGCCGTGCCTCATGAGAAATCCAGCGTATTTAAGTTTTAAGCTCATCGGGGATCCTAACGGTGTGGTTCTTGTGGCAGGTGGACTATCTGGGACACCCGACTGATTGAGTATTGATTAAGCATTTCGCGAAATAACCTTTGGCAAGATTTCCCGTCCGCCCGACAAGGGTTACTCCGACGTTGTATCGTTTCGGATGAAGTCGGGAGTAGGTGACAAGATAAAACTTATTATGCAGAGTTTCTCCTAATTAGTCCAAACGCATAAGGCGCGAATGAATATTGGTCATTTAGTCTCGATGCAAACCTATCTTTCGCTTCGTGTTTTGTACGTCTGGTTCCATCAGTTCTCGAATGGCATCAAATACGACTCTAAACTGCTTATCATATTTACTTTCGAGATCGTGCCGTTCGACCGCAACCTCTCTGTTTTCTCGGAGAATTCGGCGTAACTTCGAAAAAGCTCTCATGATCGCGATAGTCACTTCGATGGCCTGGTATGTCTGGGGAATTTGTAATTATGCGGTCAATTTTTTCTTGATGGCAGCGAGTTCTCTTTCCAGCCGATCAAGTCGGCTACTTGCATCATTTGGCTTTGTTTCGTGCAGAGCAGTTCTCAGCATGCGGTTTAGTAAACTTTGATAAGGAATCCCGCTGCTATCTGAGCGCTTCTTCAGGGCTTCAATGATGTCTTGGTCGATATTGACTGTAATTTTAATTTTTTTTGATTTGCTGGCCCTAGCTCTCATCTGGCCTGTGCCTTTGAGATCCAGCTGTAGATTTTTAAGTTTTGGCTGTTTCATAATAAAGTCTCCTGAACTTTCGCCAGTCGGCGCTACCAATAATTCTGATTTTTTCTCCGCGGATTGTGAAACGCGTGGTTAAGACGCGGCCGTTGCTTGATTTGCCAATCCAATAAAAACGAGGCTCCAAATTAGAATGCCCTTGGTCCGCCACCTGAATTCCTTTTGGGTCACTGAATGTACTTAGAGCCTCTAAAAATGACACTTTATGCTTTTGTAGATTCTCAGATTCTTTTGCTAGGTCCCACTCGAATTCCAAATGTATGACCTCCAGTCATACATATATGGCAAATTACCATATGTGTATGGCTAAATCAAATTGAAGATAATTCCGCAGGAAATCTATGGCGATCGTGGACATGACCGCAAACGACTTAAGCTAGTTTGATGCTTACCCAGATGTACAAGCAGCATTCAATTGACCTGGAGACCAGTTTGGGCGTTGACGCGCTGTGCCCACAACACACTCGGCGTCTGCTCCGCTACAGGCGGCGCTTAGTTGACCGGGAGACCAATTAGGCCTTAGCTCTGCAAGTCGACCACCACAGTTTCGTCCAACGTTAGGGTCTTGTGGGAACCATGGCGGTACTGGTACAGGCTGCGGTTGAGGTTCACCAGAACAAGCAGCGTTTAATTGACCTGGAGACCAATTCGGGCGTTGACGTGCTGTGCTCACCACACACTCAGCGTCTGCTCCGCTACAGGCGGCGCTTAGTTGACCTGGGGACCAATTAGGCCTGATCTCTGCAAGTCGACCACCACAGTTTCGTCCGAAATTAGGATCAGTCGGAAAACCAGGCTGGCTGGGTTGTTGCGGTGGAGTGTATGGTCCGCCGTAGTCAGATCCTGGTCCGTTATAGCAGCCGTTACCGTGAAGGTCGGAGTCGTCTCCGTTTTCATCTGGTAGGCAGTTATCAAGAATATTGGAGCGGCTGGCATTGGTATGATTACTTGCCCAACAAGCGAGGCAGCTTGTATCAGCTCCCCAGCTACACATATGGTTAAGATCCCCGTCATCCCACTCGGGATTGATGCGCCCCATTATGCCGATACATCTGGCGTCGGAGCCAGCCCTTCGCAATGCAGATGGGCCAAAATTTAGAGCTGAGCGAAACGCGGAGCTCTCCGGTGTCGATGCGGAAGTCTTGTCCTGCGAGTCTTGACATGCGGAAATAGGGATCATCAACCAGACCATTAGAATGCTGCGCGGCAACAGAGACCAATTCATTACGGCAAACCTCCAAAAGATTTAGAAAATTATGCAAAGATCATTTCAGCATGGAGTGTGCCAGAGATTTAAATACCTAAAATTATTGGAAAGCGCGGTCAAAATGACGCATCCGCGAAGCACTTTACTGGTAACAAAAATAAACCAGCAATTCAATTTTTTGACTATCGACCCTTGCACTTATGGGAGCAGTATTTGACTTGCTCCCAGACTGTTTCCCACTTCTTTCGCCAAGTGAAAGGTCTGCCGCAACGCTCGCAGATTTTAGATGGTAGATTTTCTTTTTTGATTCCTTTAGGCATCCACGCCGCCATTTCTTAAAAACGCATTTTTTTCGGCCAAACCCCAGTATTTGAAAAAACGCTTAAAATCAATTGTATCTGGGACTTTTACGAACTCGTCGTCGTTTATGATCTCAACTGTTGTGATGAGTTTTAGGCGGTTGATCAGTGAGACGATGTGCGGTTTGTGACTCTCTGGAATGTATAGCTGAGAAGGGCCGAGCTCCTTTATGACGCTTACGGTGTCGCCTCGGATAATATCCACAGGTAGTTCACAGAGGGTTTCGTAAATGAATACAAGACGCTTTAAGCTATAACCTGATTTTTGAAGATAATCGTCATCCCAGGCAAAGATGGTCCTCGTGCCTTGAGGTGCAGCTTTGAACACAGGATGAGCCGTTCTAAGAGCTTCTTCGTGAAGCCAGATAAGTGGCTGATTCATCACGGACTCCCCAAGTTTGGAAAAAGTCTTGTTTGAAGCTCTTCATAACTGGCATGGATCGGTTTATTTGAATTTGGCGCGGTATCCACAAGATTGCCGAAATATTTATGAATGTTCTCAAGATTAAAAATATAGGGCTTATTGCTAAACGTACTGGCCACCCATTGCCAGGAGAAGTTATTGCTGGCGAGGTCACCGTCTAATAAGTGACGTAAAAACCACCTAGCACCGACCTGCCATTTGACCTTGCGAAAATGCACCACATAACTTGCTAGATACATACGGGCATGATTATGAATATAGCCTGTATGAATAAGTTCTTTAATGAATGCATCCAATGCGGCGATGCCTGTCTCGGCATCGGCAATATCATCGGGCAGGGAATCAGCGTAGTCGTGAGCCGTAAAGCCTGTCTTGTAGGGTTCGATATCATTCCAAGCCCAGTCGGGATGAAGAGCCAAGACGCGTTGCCAGAAGTCTCTCCAAGCAAGTTCTTGAATAAATTTTATGATCTCCGCGGAGTCCTCGCATTTTGTTAATGCGTGGTTACGCACTTCATTTAGACTTAAGATGCCGTGATGAATATAGGGTGAAAGCCTCGTAATCTTGCCGTCACCAAAGTTTCGAGACCCTACGTAGGCCACTGGGTCAATATTAGATAGTTTGATGTCCGCTTTTTTTCGCCCGCCTTGGATATAGCTTCGTTCTCCCTCAGACCAGGGCGCAAGTGATTTTACGTAGGTCACGAGCTCATCGCGGTTAGCAAAGTTTTTTGCAAGTTTTTCCATGCTTTCCTGATTGATCAAAATATTTAGTCGCGCGCCGTGGAAATACGGAATCGACCCGTTTTCGTGCTGATTGAGACTTTTACTTCGATGGGGCGACAGCAAACTTGACAGTCTTCAATATACTGCTGGCTGCCTCCAGAGATATCCACAAAGGTGGTAAATGTTTCGCCACAAAATGGGCAGCTAATTTCGGTTGGTTCTTCCATTGATTTGTTCCAATCTTTCGTGGATAAGAAAGCTTATCTTACCGGTCCCACGAGGACTTGGCCATAGTCTTTCAAGACAGGAAATTATTTAATATGAATGAAAAACTAGTCGTAATCGCTGGAGCAACTGGTGACCTGGGTGGGAGAATTGTCAGAGAGCTTTTTAAATTAAAAGCACCTGTGAGGGCTATCGTTAGGGTAGATACGTCTGAATCAAAGTTGAAAGTCCTTAGAGATTTTGGATGTGAAGTGGTTAAAGTAGACTACGCCAACCACAAAGAGCTCGTTAACGCCTTAAAAGACGCATCGGTCGTCTTGTCTACATTGGCTGGCCTTCGTGATGTCATTGTTGATACCCAATCCAAGATTCTCAGCGCCGCCGTGGAGGCGGGAGTTCCAAGATTTATACCATCTGATTTCTCCGCCGATTTTACAAAAATACCTGAGGGCGAAAATCGAAACCTAAATCTACGAATGGAATTTTTAAAGATCGCTGAAAAGGCTGATATCAAGTTGACGTCTATTTTGAACGGCGGGTTTATGGACATGCTGACGGGCGTTGCGCCATTTATTTTATTCAAAATGGACCGTATTTTGTGCTGGGGTAGTCCAGACCAACTGACTGATTGGACAACGATCGATGACACGGCTAAGTACACGGCGTTTGCTGCGCTTGATGAGAGCACGCCGAGGTTTCTAAAAATTGCCGGCAGTGAGATCAGTGCAAATAGTTTAGCTAATGTCATGACGGAGATAACAGGCCGTAAACATAAAATTCTTAGACCTGGCGGACTAGGGATGTTTAAAAGTCTAATTCAAGTCACGAAATTTTTCGTCCCAGGAACAAACGAACTCTATCCTCCCTGGCAGGGAATGCAGTACATGCACAATATGTATAGTGGGATTACCAAATTTGAGGGACTTGATAATGATCGCTACCCAATGACTTGGACGAGTGTGAAAGACTTGCTTTCAAAGCACCTTAAGCGCTCTGTCTGACTCGTTCTGAAGTCACTGTTCTTAGATTGCAAATCAGGGATTATAGTTGCGTAGATAATCATTTCCCGAACCATCCAAAGTGCCAGGCCTTAGAGCCAGAGCTTCTGCCAAAACCTATATTTAATTCATCAAAGGTATGTTTCGTTCATCATTAAGGGCCTCCGCCAAGGCTCCAGACCATACTACTGTTTTGTTTCCATTGAGGAGCTCAGTAGCGTCAAATACGGTAAGCCAGTAGTCGTTTAGCTTGTTTTCTCGGCCACCACACAGTTCGGTCCAAGAATGAGTAACGCACTCCGTCTCATCTAGAAACATCTCTTCCACGTAGTCTTTAAAAATTTTTGGTGATGGAGTTATCAAGAAATCAAAGTCGTAAACCATTCCTCTTTCATCAACGGCAACCCAGTGTTCATACCAATTCTTTTCTTCAGCGACGAGCTGACCGTTCAGTCTTGATCTTGCGCGCTCGGCGTTCACTAATCCAAAAGAGCTGGTTCCTTTATTTTCAATTTTTATAACTGAGAATTTTTGGGCCCCACCGGAAGTGCTAAGCGCCTCTGTGACGAATGTGAGGGTGTTTTCGTAGCAGCGACCCTCTCTATAGGATTTAAAAAATACTTCTGCAAAAGTAGCCTCACCGGAAGCCATGACGCTTTCGGTTTTTATGATCAAAAATAAAAAAGTAAATAAAGTCTTCACAATTCAATCCACACCATAAGTCTAAGGATGCTAGACTCCACCAACGTGGGACCTAAAACACATGTTCACAAAGCTTCTCGACTTCAACTTTGTCAGATAGGCGAGAGTTATCGTTTAGCTTAAGCTCTGTTTGAACTTCACAGGTATAGACCTTCTCGCCGCCGCTTTCTCCGATAACTGTGATGTAGCGAACGCGAGCCTCTGTGATGCTTGCGCCTGGGTTCTCTGCGGCGTAAATAAGATAATCGTCAAGTAAATCTCTGTGATGCCTGAGAATATCCCGGATTTCTGCCTTGTCTTGAGTGGTAAAGTGGGTCCAAGAAAACGCCGACGTGGCGGGTAAAAGCCATAACAAGACAAAAATACGATTTAGCATGATGGTTTTCTCCTAGGGCAGAATGCATTTAGGTAACTTTGCCACCGCTTATTATGTGGCTTGTTTGATATTTATAAAAACAGATAAATACGATGATTAGTATTGATTTTTAAGATATTGCAGAGATTTCCACGGGACGAATATACAGTCCCTTTTTCTTATGGCTTGAGAATAGTTTTCCCTGCACTGGCTGGACCTAAACCAGTGGCAGCAACTTCCGGTAGGCTTTCAAGGGAAATTGTTCGATTGATGGAGCTAGCCAGATCCCCTCTGAGGTTTTGCTTAGCGCGCCATACGAATAAAAATTGCGCAAGAAATGATTTTTTAGACAAAAAAGTGCCAAGCCAAAATCCTTCGATCTTCTGATCTTTAAAAATAAAAGCTCCTGGGTCAATGGCTACAGCCTCTTTGGCTAACGCTCCATAGACTGCAATTGTGCTGTGATTGGGCAAAGCTTCTGCCAATTGTCCAGTTAGTGTTCCTCCTACGGCGTCAATGGCATAGGTCGCGTTGAGTGATGTGGAGAGATCTCGTAGTTTTTCAACGAAATCTTTATCCGTCGCTACGAGGACATGTTTGGCGCCAAGTTCTGACAGGATAGGAATTAATTCTTTGCGGTGCACGCAGTGAATCACTTGGACGTCATATCGTTTGGCAAGGCGGGCAATCATACGGCCAAGCTGACTGGCCGCAGCCGTCTGCACCATGGCTTGGTGCTGGCCGTTGATCAGAGGCTCAATTAAGCCCATGGCACTTAAAGGGTTCACAAATGACATGGCAGCCTGCTCTGGGGAGAGGGCTTCTGGGTCAAATGGCATGGCCTCCAGGGCTCGAACTTTTACATACTCGGCCCAAAACCCGTCACCACGCTGAGTTGCTGAAGCAACCCATTTACCCACAAGACGCCTTGCCATAAACGAATTTCCTGCGGCTACGACTTGTCCTGATCCTTCAAACCCTGGCGTCATGGGAAGGCTAACTTGGATTTTATAGAGACCTTCACAGAAAAGATCGTCTGATGGGTTAATGGGAGACGCTGCCACCTTGATGAGGATCTCGTCACTCCCAAGTAAAGGCAGTGGCACGTCCTCAATTCTTAGGCTTTTGATCCCTTGATACTGATGAAGTCTTAGGGCTTTCATGGTTCTAGGAAGCATCGTGCGTCACTCCGCTAAATTAAATCGCTTGGGCACTAAACACTAAGTTTAAAAAGAATATAGAGACTTACTAAAAGAAAGGTGAATGCAGGGAGAATCTGAATCAGGCTATCTTTGATCTTGATGCGTAATAAACATCCACAAAGCATCAGTAATGCTAGGCCACCAGCTGCCAAAATCTGAATAACCGGCACAAAATAGCCTACCAGAAGCCCGACACCGCCCGATACCTCAAGTGTACCGATCAGGCGTCTAAACTGCGGCACGCCGTATCGAGTGAATTCATCGATCATATGCTGAGTAAAAAGACACGCAAAACCATAGAAAAGAAAGCTGATTGCCAGGAAGATGATGAGACCATCCAAGAAAAGCATTTGCCCGAGACGTCCTTTGTGATCGGCTATTCCATAGTTTTCTGGCCGACGGGTGGTGATTGCCCTATTGCGCGACTGCTGCTTAGTGTTTATGATTTTAAGCAGCAAATTTAATGCAAACTATAGCACTAAACTGGAGTCATCAGTGAATACTATCTTACTGGCTTTGAAGATCTTGGTTGCCACGTCTATCTATTTCGTATGGGTCGTGCGCTATGACAATATCATTAAAGAGTTCAAAGAGTATGGTCTACCAGACTGGCTGCGTGATTTGACCGGAATTTTAAAGATGGCTTTTGCCGCCATGCTTCTTTTCGCAACACAAGATAATGGGCTTGATGTCATAGGGTCTCTTGGGATTGCAGGTTTGATGTTGGGCGCGCAGATCACCCACTTTCGCACGGGCACAGCCGCCTTTCGTCGACTGCCGTCTTTGGTGTTATTGACGATCTCCATTGTGATATTCTATTTCAGCTTTTTTGCGGCAGCTTAATCTTTATTAATAACAATATGGATTTGACGCGGAGATTTTTTGACTATTCATCTCAACACCTGGATGCCGCAGGCCGACTGTCCCTGGTCGAACTTTGCGCCAGCAACAGCCACGTTCTGCGAATCAAATCTCTGTTCTTGGATTGCGCAGCCCTCAAACACTTGGTCCAATCTTCCCTTTATTATCGTAGGTATTATGATTGTGAAGGCGAGTTCGAAGCATTCCCTAATGAAAGTGATGGGTCATAGTGCCTGGTTTTTGGGCCTGGGTTCGGCCATGTTTCATGCATCGGCCACGTTTATTTTTGAGGTTTGGGATCTTCTCGCCATGTACATGATTAGTGGCTTGATGCTGAGTCTCAACGCCGCCCGTTATTGGCGATTTTCGAAGTCTAGGCAAACAATTATTCCTTACTTAGCCATGACCACCTTGGCTCTTGCCCTGCTGGTTTCATTTCGGGAGATTGGAATCGTCTTGTTTGCCTTGCAGATAACTGCGGCCGTGACGCTTGAAGTCTTGATGCATCTTAGAGATGACGAAGTCGACTTTACTTTTTCCAAACGTTTTGTTGGGGCATTCGTACTTGCTTTTGTGATTTGGAATCTGGATATTCACAACATTGTTTGTGATCCATCCAACCACATCTTGAGTGGGCATGCTGTCTGGCATTTACTCAATGCTGTGGCGATTTGGTATATTTACCGATTCTACGACCAATTTAAATTATCTGGAGACTCCATCAAGGTGAGCGTATGATGCCTGGATTCCTGCCGTGGGTGTTTATCGCATTATTTTGCTACGGTGCGTGCCTTTTCATCTGGGCTGGGATAAAACAAAAACGTCGGGGAAAAATCAAAAGCTCACGTTATCTCCTAACCATGGGTGGAGTGCTAGCCGTAAGTGCGATTTTCTTTTTGGCTCGAAGACTTCTGAGGCTTTTCGGCTAGAATTTTGTGCCGCACGCAGTCACACCGGAGTGAGGCAATACTAATCAGAAAATTTCTGAGCAATCAGATCTCTATTCAGCCGGTACTCAAGTTCGCTGATCAATTGAAATATCTACTCTCGAAAACTTTGAGATCAATGGTAAACTCGGCGCTGAAGGCAGTTTCAAATTATTCGGTAACGGTGTTAAGGCTGGTACTGGCGTGAGTACCGTTGGTTCCGTAACGCTCACTAAAACCTTAGTAAAAACGAGTCCGGTTATTCCAGCCGGCGGCTAGTTTCGTTTACCGAAGACTGGGGCGGGTTGGTTACTATGAGGCTTGTGCACGGGCATCGACATTTGGGGACTGGATAAGAGCTTCTATACAGGGGATGCAGCATGTAAACAAGATTCCAAGAGCTCGGCATCTAATCATGAAGCAATTTTTTATAAAGCCTGCCGGGAGCGATTGGACAAGATTTGCCGCGGTGAAGTTAGATCCTAAAGGCAATGCATCGCCAACATAGTGGACATTAAAAATTCCACGTTAGAGCATCGTCTTTTGGTTGATCTGACGCTGGCTTTGGTGAGGGATAAAGAGTCTAGGAACGGCGTGTAGCGCCGTTGGTAGCGCGCGTCGTTCGGGACGACGAGGTCGAAGGTTCGCATCCTGTTACTCCGACCTGCCGGCTTTGATGGCGTTTATCCACAAACATCTTTCTGCATGTCTTTATACTCCTGGATTTCATGACTCCAGTAATCTATGTCCGCTTCGGAGGTTTTCACTTTTGTTTTTGATGTTCCAGTGTCTCCAAATGAAAGACCACGAAACTCCAGTGATCTCGAATCATCCTTGTAAGTCTCGGTCTCTTCGTTTTTTATTCTTATTTTAAATCGAGATGTCGTGCGTGACTGAGGGGTTACAATGATCTTTTGCTTTCTCTTCGCATCAGAGTGGCCGCTGACTTGGATGAAATTTGTCGTCAGGACGCCGCCTTTTTCGGCTTTGACTGTGTAACCAAGGAGTTTTAGATTATTTATAATTTTTTGCGATGATGTGCGGCATGTAGTTAGTCTTATGATTTCGTCGCGCGTGAGCTTTCTCGGTCCGGGACGCGGTGTAACGCATGAGGATAGAATGACAGTCGAGATTAAAATCAAGACCGACAATCGTTGTCGATGCCCGTGGCTTTTGGCGCGGTTACTCAATAAAAGCAAATTGATGTCTCCGTTTATGCTTGGTTTGTTAGACCTGTGATTCTGATATCCAGTGGAGGCCGAGAGTGCCAATCCTCATCTTTACACGTAAAATTTCGGCTAAATTTATTACAACATTTAATATACCATTTTTGATAGTCTTTAAAAAAACTGAAGAAAAACATGATTTTCCGCACTATAGGGCTGAGTCTTCAGCCGCAGGCTATGAAGCAATTAAAGCGCAGTGTTTCGGCGGTGATTTTAAATAGGTTTTTCGACGTCTTTTGGGTGGCTTTAATTAGGTCTTTTTTGATTGGTTTAACCCACCGAATTTTTGACTATTTTAAAGAATTAAATCGTAATGGTTAAGTGTCGGTTACAGCTTTCCGATAAGGGTGAACGTAAAGAGGGGTGTAGAGGGTAAAGCCAGATGAAAATCGTAATCTTAGCGACTTTAGTTTCTTTCGGATTAAGTTCGGCCTGCAAAAGGCTCGAACAATCCTCGAGAACCAAATCCTTGGTCGGCTTAAGCGCTGAGCTCGATCAGAATATTGTTCGCGGTGAAGCCCCATCTTTTCTTTATCTTCAGCAGTGGTTTAAACATGAGTTGCCCGTCGACGTGGCAAAAGCCCAAGCGGGTGGAGTTGCCTATCGAGTGCATGGGAATTTTACCCAGTCGACTTTTGATAGTTTGCCTGCCGAATATCGAGAAAGACTTATTGCCTATCTCAAACAACAGCAGTCAAGAATTGCGGAATTCCAAGCTAATCTTAATCGCCCCGACAAGTTGAATCAATTGTTGAAGCTTGAAGCTGCTGAGATGGCAGATATTTTGATGGCTCTGATCGAGCCCAACTACCAACCAAAGACCAAAGACCTACTGGCTCATTTAATCGCCCATAAGCCCCTAAGAAACTTTATTGATCGCTATTCGGTTGAACTCCTTGAGAAACTGTATGCTAGATCCCAACGAAGCTTGGTTATTGGTATGGAAAAAGAGCGCGACAACTTCGCCAAGATACTATCGCGCTCATTTGTAACGGAAAAAGGGGCAACAGAGAAATTTAGAAAGAGCCTGGAAAGTAACTGCGCTAAGGTTGTGGGAGTTCTTCAGGAAATGACCGGATCCTCTCGCAGTGATTGCAAGGCGGCAGCGCAAACCAATTTGGCTTTAAATTCATCCATAGAGTCCACTGTCGGAGCCTTGGATGGGTCAAGCGGTAAGGCTTTTGGTGTCTTTGGCGCATTGGCATCACCTGGCGGCTTTGCGGCAAGTGGGGCGTCGCCACGACTCAGGATTTTTGCAAACAGGGATCCGAACGCTAATGATCCTTACGCTGTGAATCCAACTAATCCTGCTGCCGACGGCGGCGCTGTTGCTCCCATTCAAAATAATACAAATCCCAATCTTAAACTCCCAGATAACGGGAATAATAATAACAACGGCAATAATAACAATAACGGTGGTGGCGGAACTAATCTGCTAAGCCTGCTTATCGGACTGTTCACTGGCATGTCTGGTAATAGCGATATGTTATTAACGGATACGGACGAGGTGAGACAAGCATTTGATTTGGCTCCACCAATGAAACCCCGTGGGGTGTGCTCAGGTTTATCAGGCCTTGACCTCGTAGTTTGCCAGCGCTACATCGAGACTTTACCTGTGGCGATCAGCCACGGTGGTGCAAATGACGATCAGTCAGGGTCATTCAGCTTGAACAACGATGGTGTGTCCACAAATAACTCCGGTTATAATTTCTTCTTGATATCTAAGTATGCTACTAAAGTGCAGAACCAGGGTTCAGAGGGGGCTTGTACCGCCTTCGGCTTGGCGCACACGCTGGGAATACTCGCGCGAATCAAAGGTAAAAATGGCGAGTATAACGCCTGGAATCTTTGGAATTCCCAAGGTCAACAGCCGAACACTAATGCAGCTATCGGTGCGGCAAAAAGAATGAACTTTGACGGACTCAGAATCACTAAATCTCGGAGTTATAACCCGTCAGTCGCTGGTTATAAGCGACTGCTTGACGCTGGCAGGCCGATTTACTTTGCCTCCGATGTTGATGGGTCGTGGAACGGCGCAAGTCGCGGCAATGCAAGTCTAAGCTGCCGTGGTTCGAATGGAGCGCATGCTTACACAATCGTTGGCTACGATGACTCAAATCAAAAGTTTGTCATCAAAAATAGCTGGGGAGATTATTGGGGCGACAAAGGATATGGCTATTTGCCTTATAGCTGCATCGGCCGCATGAACGATTACGGCTACGATATCGAGATCAATTAAATCCCTAAATTATCTCAAGTGACTTGCCAAAGAAGCGGCCAAGGTTTGGCTGCCTCGAGTTCAAATGCCAACTCTAGAAGACGTCTTTCTTCGCCGGTGGGAGCAGAAAGCTGAATTCCGATAGGGTCTCCTCTTTTTGACATGGCCATGGGGAGGGAGATCGCAGGATTGCCGACGGCGTTTGCGACTGGGGTATAGCCAACGTACTGTTTTAGGCGGCTAAAAAGTTCCGTGAACGGAACAGCGGGGCTAAGGTGTCCAAGTTCTGGTGTTATTCTGGCAAGGACAGGGGAGGCGATGACATCGTACTGCCAGTTGCGAAAAATATTACGCTGATCAATCCCTCGAAGATATAAAATAGCTTTTAGAGTTGCGAACATATTCTTTTTGAACTCTGCCGATAATCCTTTGGTCAAACCATCTAATTTTCGACTGTCAAAGTCCTTTGAAAAAATCCTGGTTCCAAACTTTTCTACTGTGAATGCAAGAAAGCTCCAATAGTGGCTGAAATCATCAGCAAATCGCGGCTCGCCCTGAAATTTGGTTTCCTCTAAATGATGACCCAGGTCTGAGAGAGTTTTTACAGCCGATTCCACAGCTTGTCGAGTTTCTGGGCAGGCTTTCGTCAACAGCGAATCAAAAATAAAGCCGATTCGGAGACGTTTACTTGATGGGCCTTCGACTCGTCCAATTGGTTTAAGGTGCGAGGGTTTGAAGTACCTCTCAGCTTCATAAAAAAAGTTTGCCGTATCTCTGACGGAGCGCGTTACGGCTCCATCAGATACGATATCAACAGGCATGGACCTAGATTTTTTTTGCAAAACTAGACGTCCTCGCGAGGGTTTTAATCCAACTAGCCCGCAAAGTGCCGCTGGGATACGAATCGATCCCCCGCCATCATTGGCATGGGCGATGGGAACGACACCGGCAGCAACCAAAGCCGCGGATCCACCAGAGCTTCCGCCGGCTGAAATACCCAGATTCCACGGATTACGTGTGGGCGGAGAATCATCATCAAATTCAGTTGTGCAGCCAAATCCGAATGCAGGCGTTGAGGATTTTCCGATGAAGTGAAGTCCAGAGGCATGCATTTGTGCTACTAAATCGTCGCTGTTTTCAACGGATGCAGTTGACATAGCTCGTGAACCGAATCTGGTTGGCAATCCTTCGAGATTAATATTGTCCTTTAAAAAAGAAGGAACGTTCAGGAGACAGTCTTTTCGCAAGGGCCTGTTTGCGCGTATTTTAACCCGCTCGTAGTCCGGGGTAACGATGGCATTCAGGAACTCTTGAGACTTCTGTGCCCTGGCGATTGATGCATTAATGGCCTCTTCCAGCGAGATCTCGCCGCGGCGGATCAAATCCGTTATGCCAGTTGCATCAAGCGTCCCGATAGAGTCATTTGTGAACGCGGAAAAACGATTGGTCATGGGCTTCTCGCAAATACCGCGGGTCTATGCGGCTGATAATTCGATAAACTCATCAAAGTTCAGGATAGTTACAAGTCTACCTTATTTGTGTCAGGCTTGCTAAATTTAGATTTGTTATTCGGTTTTCGGATGGAAGGCTGGTGTAACATATTTACCCATTGGGAACTTTAGTATAGGGTGTGCGCCTGAACCCACTTAATTATTGATGTTGTAGATTCATCGGGGCAAAATTGATTAAGTATTGCCCTTACATTGGCTGCTTCGGCGGAATTCAGTAAATACCCGAAGGATCCTTGAAGTGTATAGATAACCTCAAAATATCTCGTAACAAGTAAGTGCTAGCTTGTGCTCTTGGTGGATAAGTAGAAATCAATTAACCCGTTCTAGAATTGGTGCTCACGGTATGACTCATTCTCTAACAGTATTTTCTGCACCAGGGCGCTACGTTCAAGGTCCAGATGCCACAAGACACCTTGCTGGCGAACTGAAGTACCTTGGCTTTAGTGGCCCGGTTTTAATTGCGGCAAGTTCAAGCGCAAGAAAAAGTTTGTCGGATACGTGGCATGAGACTTTTTTAAAAGCTGGCATCAAATATTCCGTGCATATATTTGGTGGTGAATGTACGGCTGAAGAGATTGTCGCAATCGAAGACGCGGCAAAGGCTGAATCGGCAGACTGCGTCATTGGTTGTGGTGGCGGTAAAGTGCTAGACGCAGCGCGTGCTGCTGCAGCTACGTTAAATATTGGTTTTTGCAGTGCTCCCACTTTGGCATCAACTGATGCGCCGTGTAGCGCTCTGTCTGTTGTCTATCATAAAAATGGTGAAGTATCAGAGTACCGCATCCTAAGGCGCAATCCTGATCTTGTGTTAGTGGACTCAAGTGTTGTCGCCAAAGCGCCATCCCGCCTTTTAGTGGCAGGTATGGGGGATGCACTGGCGACGTGGTTTGAGGCTAGAACGTGTGCTGCTAATAAAGTCAAAAATATGCGAGGCGGTGCAAGCACCATATCGGCTCTCGCGCTCGCGGAACTTTGCTACAAGACTCTTTTATCTGAGGGCGCGCAAGCGATCGACGCTGTAAAAAGTCAGAGTACAAATCCCTCACTTGAGAAAATTATTGAAGCCAATACGCTCCTATCTGGTCTTGGGTTTGAATCATCGGGGCTTGCAGCGGCTCATGCTGTCCATAATGGCTTGACTGCTCACCCGGCGACTCATGATTTTTATCACGGCGAAAAAGTTGCATTTGGTGTTTTGACACAACTAGTGCTTGAAGGTGCGCCGCGTCATGAGATTGATGAGGTTTTGACATTTGCTCGACAGGTTGGTCTACCGACCTGTCTTCGGCAAATCGGAATTATTGAGCCTTCTCGCCAGGATCTTCTCAAGATAGGCGAACGCACATGTCGTCCAGGCGAAACGATTCACAACGAGCCGTTTAGAGTTGACCCAAAGATGGTGGCCGACGCCATCAGTGAAGCTGACATGATCGGGCGTAGTTAATCCAAGATTGACTATTCAATACTCAATCAGTCGGGTGTCCCCATTTAACAAGATAGACCGCTGAATTTAATGATTTTTTTGCTCTAGGAGCAGTTTGGGCCAAGCCCTTCTTAAAGGCAATCGCTAAGTCATGCCAAAAAATCAATTGACCGCTTGGCGTCTAGGCTACTAATAGGGGGCTACAAAATTTAAAGGGGTTTTTATGACTGGCTCAATGAAGCTTTTGTTTATAAGTGTTTTTATAGTGTTCTTCGGTTCTAGGTGCGGTCAGTTGGAACACGCAAAGCCCCGCCAAGTGTTAAAAGCTCAGCCGTCTGACTTTGATTTCGGAACTAAAAAAAGCGCCTTTCAATCAAAAATTTACCCGGTCACCGGCGATCTTCAGCCACCGTCGATCACCACATGGACGCAGCCACTGGTTGCAGCTGCGCCTGCAAACTTATTTGTTGTCTTGTCAGGCAATGGTAGTTGCCCGAAGGGGTCACCATCAAGAGTCGCCCCCGGCCTCCAAGAAAATGAATTGTTTATGGCGTTTAATCAGTGGATTTACTCTGGCGGTGTTCTAACGGCCAATGACCGCGTCATCTATGCTTGCTACGAGTGGCAAAGTCCACAGATGCAATTCTACGATCTAAAAGCGGAACGGAGAATGCTACCCATCCTTGAAACCCAGATTCCTGAGCTAGTCGTGGGTCGCATGCAAGGCTTTAGCAAAATCTTCATTGTGGGTCACTCTCATGCCGGGTGGCTTGCAATGAAACTGGCCGCATCACCGCTTCTTCTGAGCAGAGCGACGGTACCGATGTTCCTAGCGTCGATTGACCCAGTGAGCCGCGTAACTTGTCAACGATTGAGAGAGCAAGGATGCCGTGAGGCACCAAGAGACTTCACAGCAGTCGAGCTTCAGAATCTAAACACACGAACTCGCTGGATTAATCTTTATCATCAACCCGCAGTCATTCTTGGCTCTGGGCCGATTGCATACGCGCATCAAAATATCCGCGTCAACGCCAATCACGTAGCCATGCAAACGGACGCGACCGTTTGGCAGAACGTTCGACAGTTTTTCCTGACGTTTCGTTAATATTCAGGGGATATTAACGGTTGCGTTATAATGTTTTTTTGCGAATCGTTGTCAGTTCAGAAATCTGGCGTATTTAAACTCAAGACTTGGCAATATGGCATTAGTCGTCTTGGTGACGTCTTGTAGTTTAGAATCGGCCGTTGCCTGATAATCCTCATCACTGATGCCGTCCGCCGAGGGCGGGTTACCCGTTATGGATGCTTTGCTTCCGAGAGGCATGATAAGGCCACCCGCAGCTATGACGGCGGAGGTCTTATTGGACCAAAACCAACCTGCTTTGGGAAAAAATACAGTTTGTGAAACCTTGCGGGTCCAAGCGATACTGGTCGTTGTCGAGCTTCCTGTTGTCACATCGGTATACGACATATCAGCACTGGTAGTTAGTGAGATACTTCGAGAGCCTAAACTCGCGCCGACAAAAAATGGCTGATCTTGATGA
>JBAXLR010000047.1:0-17411 GCA_037134655.1 bacterium
ATTCATCATGTGCTGGAGCGAGTCCGCGGGAAAAATTTATTGATTTGTATCAAGGGCTATCCTGATCCGGATAACATAGCAGCGGCTCTTTGTCTGCAATGGTTGGCAAGGCATCACGATATCCGCACTAAGATTTTGCATTTTGAAGAAATATCGCACTATGAAAATCGTGCTCTCGTCAAAAAACTTGATATAGAGATTGAGGAGTATGAACCCTCAGTAGATCTTACCCAGTGGGATTACTTTGCGGTTAATGATGCGCAGAACTGTGACCTGCCCATTAAGCTTCCACCGTCTTGTAGTTTGCTAGTCTTCGTTGATCATCACAAGGCATTGGGTACCGTGACGGGAGAGTTTGTGGACGTTCGTGAACACAGCGGCTCTACTTCAGCAATCTATGCAGAGTATTTGATCGACGGCCCCGCCAAATTTGAAGGTTCATCAACGGAACAGACGAAAATCGCCACGGCGATGATGCATGGAATTCGTTCGGATACTGATAATTTTGCCAACGCAACTCCGATGGACTATCGAGCAAGCGAGTTTTTGGCAAAGCATATGGATAAAGACTTACTTAACCTTATCTCCCGTCAGTCGATTCCGGCGAAGACCATGGATTTGACTCAGATCGCGCTCCAACGCAAGGATATCAAGGGAACATTTATGTTTGCAGGTGTTGGTTATGTGCGTGAAGAAGACCGGGATGGTATTGGGCAGTGTGCAGATTATCTTTTGCATCGCGAGGGTATTGATACAGTCATAGTGTATGGCGTCGTCGGTAACGAGTGGATTGATGGCTCCCTGCGAACGCGCTCCCACACCCTGGATCCAGATAAGTGGATTAAAGATGTATTTGGTCAAGATAAGAGCGGGCATTTTTATGGTGGTGGGCGGAAAGATAAGGGTGGATTCCAGATCCCGCTCGGCGTTTTTGCAAACGTCTCAGACAAAGAACTTCTCTGGATTTTAATTAAAAAAACGATTGATGAATTGTTCTACGATAAGATAGGCGTTGATGGTAAGCCTGGTCACGATGACATTCAGGGTGGCAAAGTCTGATCTACCACCCAACGCAAGTAGTCTGAATTTCCTCCACATATATCAATTTCCAAAATACACGGTGTCGTATAACTGTGAATGGCCTTAATTCTTGCCTGGCAATCAGCCGTTCGGTTCACAGATGTTTTGAGAATTAACACCGTCTCTTGGTCGTTTTGAAGCAGGCCTTCCCAGCGATAGATGCTTTGTATGCCCGCAATGATGTTGCCACAGGCAGCCAGTTTACGCTCGACAAGATCCGTTGCAATCAAGCGCGCCTCATCTGGGTTTTTGCAAGTAACGTAGAGTAGTCTCGTGGCTTTCATGATAATGACAGCCCTTTCAAATATTAAATTCAGGTCCAAGTTACCGCCTGAAAAATCTGTTGGGAGATTGGGGCGGGCTTCTACTTATTGCCTATAATATCACGAAATCATTGATTTTTATGCTAGCTAGGGGCCTTTTCCAGAAACACCGGGCTAGTCAATGCTGCGCAGTTCCACAGTCTTAGCCCCGATTAGGCGTTGACCGCAGCATGACAGCATCATATCAGTGTCCAACGCTCGCTTTGAGAGGACGTTTTAATGGCCGCAACAATCTTATATCCAGACAGCGTTGAGCTCATAGAGCTTTCGGATCGTGTCACAGGTCTTGTGACGGCGAGCTATACTTTTAACGCGGCAAGTCAGAGTGCTGCCGAAAAAACCGCGATCCAGATAGCCACGGGTCAAACCTTGGGCTACCAGCCGGAAAATCTTGATTATTATGCAGATTATGTGGGCCGTGTGACCAAGGCGTCTTGGAATGACGGGGCTGCTGAGGTCGAGGTGGTTTTTCCAGCTAAGCTTTTTGGTGCCGATATGGCTGGCCTCTTGACCGTTCTATTTGGGAAAATCTCTTTCTATCCAAATTTGAGGCTCGAAGCGGTGTCAGCTGACTCGCAATATTTGGCCTCGCTGCAGGGACCCCGATTTGGCCTTGAGGGTATAAAAAAAATTGCGACGAAAGTGGAATCGAAGCTACCTCTACTCATGGCGATTTTGAAGCCTGGCATGGGTCCTTCCGATGACGTCCTAGCAGAGCAATATGCCAAACTAATTGAGGCTGGCACTGATCTAGTGAAAGACGATGAGACGCGAATTGATTTAACTGTCGATGATGCTTTGCGCAGGCTCGAAAGTGTCTTGAATGCGGCAAATGGAAAAGGAATTTACGTCACACATTTGACTGGTCCAGCGTTTGATTTGGCAAAGCGTGCCAAGAAGATGCAAAATCAGGGTGCCAAAGCTTTTTTGTTTTGCCCATTCACTTACGGTCTATCGGCGTTACAATCACTTTGTCAGGACCCCGAAATTAAAGTTCCAATTTTTGCCCATCCAGCCTTCACAGGCCCCATCACAAGTGGCCCAAGTGCAGCTTCAGCTAGAGTGGTGTTGGGTACCATATTGCGATGGGCTGGTTGTGACGCGGTTTTATTTCCTAGTCCGTACGGTTCAATTGCTCTACCGAGGTCCGAAGCATTGCACCTTCATCAAAGTTTAACCTGTGATCAAGGTAACTTGAAAGTCGTTGGTTCAGTCCCGTCCGCTGGTATTGTACCTGAGCTCGTTTCCTCCATTAGGGAGGATTTTGGTGCAAACGTTATCGTTAATGCCGGAACTGGGATGATGCGTTCTGGTGGTTCTATACCAGACGGCGTGCGGGCATTTAAGCGTATGATTGAGCAGAACTTCAAAGTTTAAAAAAGATAAAACACCCTGGAGTTATTGTTTTCATGACACTGCATAATCCATTTCCGGTCCCTTCGCCTCTCGACAAGATCCTACTAGCTGAATTAGTTCAGGTGGCACAAGAGTGTTACAACCGCGGTTGGTCTTGGGGTACGGCAGGAAACTTCAGTTTACGCGGCAGTGACGGGGTTGTCTGGCAGAGTCCCACCGGTGTGTGTAAGGGTGATCTACGCGCTGAATTATTTGTCCCGGTCGATCTGGAGACGGAAAAAGAGATGCAGTTTTCGATTCATCGCGCGTCGGCTGAAATGCCAGTGCACGCTGGGATTTATAAATTCGTTGCCGATGCGAAGTGTGTTGTACATACGCACCCCCCGGCACTGGTGGGACTCAGCCGAAATAGGAAAAAATTGACGTTTTCAGGCGAGGAAATGGGCAAAGCCCTTGGGTTGAAGTCGCACACCGAGGCTTTAACAATCCCCGTGTTACCCAATGCAACGCCAGAGGAAATGCTTTCCTACTCGGGGAGAATAAAATCTGGACTTGGCGATACAGCAAAAGTGGTCGTATTAGAAGGCCATGGCGTCTGGGCCTGGGGAAGAACCCCGAAAGAGGCGCTCGGATTTATCGAGGCCTTGGATATCTTATGCCAGCAGACTCGTTAAACCATCCAGAAATAGTTGATCTTGGTGTGATGTCTTATGGGGCAGCTCTGGAACAACAAAATATTTGGCACAGAAAAGTTGTAGAAGGTCATCGCCCTGTCCTTCTGACCGTGGAGCATCGTCCGGTGCTCACGCTTGGCAAAAATGCAAACCTTGAAAATCTACTTTTTTCTCGAGATTACTATTTAAAAATTGGTGTTGAGCTGTTTGAGACCGAGCGTGGGGGCGAGGTCACGGCGCACATGCCAGGACAGCTGGTCGTTTATCCCATTATCGATGTGAGTAAACAAAAACTATCAGTGCGAGACTATGTAGGTGCCCTTGAGTCAACGGTCATCGATACGCTAGATTTTTTCGGTATTCATGCAGCGCGTGATCCGGATTTACCAGGAGTTTGGGTCAAGGGATCTAAAATCTGTGCAATTGGAGTTAGGGTAAAATCCCGCGTTACGATGCATGGATTGGCCTTAAATATTAATAATGACCTTGGTCTGTTTGGCAAGATTGTGCCTTGCGGGATTAGGACGCGAAGTGTCACCAGTATGTCCAATATCCTCGAGGCAAAAATTGCTTTTGAGGATGTGAGGTCTAGGCTTTTGTCAGCCATCATTAACCGGCTACAAAACAATTAGGTAACACACCCAGGCCGACTGCTTATTAAGTCATGTAGTTCGTGTTTATTTGCTAGTCCATAATCGACAATGCTTTGAATTTTAGATGGTAGTGTCGATTTGGGAATTCCAAGTGCTCTCGCGAGCGAACGCATGGAAACTTTGCCGTGTATTGCATGTTCCGCCCTAATTAGCTCCATGAATAAAATAGCAGATAGTTTTTCGAAGTCGGGACGAGATGTTTCCTGCCACGTGAGCTCGATTCTCGGCATCGTCGACGGTCCATTTTTTGAGTTGGTTGGCATAGGTGAAACGGATCTGCCTAGGGCGGAACACCAGACGCGATCCGGTATACAGTTTGGCGTTAAAATTTGATGAACGGCCTTCTCTGTCATTGACCGCAGGCAGTTTCTTAGCTCCCTAATGTTACCCTCGCGCCAATCATAATTATTCAGAATATCCATAACAGTGGGTGCCAGCGCATAAGGTCCGCCGCGCATGGTTTGGCAAAAATAGTTAATAAATTCTGAGATTTCACTTTTTCTTTCACGCAAGGGTGGCAAGGCTATTTCGGTCTCCCTCAGACGTTGCCAGAGATCTTTGCGAAACCTGCCAGCGGCGACTAAGTCTTCGAGCGGTTCATTAGTTGCTGAAAGGACTCGAAAATTGACCGTAAAATCCCTTGTGGCACCGATGCGTCTTATTTTTTGATTATCGATCGCTCGCAACAAGGCTGCTTGTGCATCTGAGGGCAGAGTGGCAATTTCATCCAAAAAAATCCAGCCATTGTTCGCGGCTTCAATCAGGCCTTTTTTTTCGCAAATGGCTCCTGTGAAGGCTCCCTTTACGTGACCAAACATTTCGCTCACGACAAGGGAAGGGGCGATTGCGCCACAATTGACACGTACAAATGGTGTATTTGACGGCATGCAATTTTCAAATGTGTCGGCAATAATTTCTTTGCCCGTGCCGGTTTCGCCGAATAAATGTACGCAGTTTATCGCAGAACTTATGATTTGTGGTATTCGTTGACTCATTTTCTCCATGAAATTGCCAGCAATAGTTCCATGCTTTTTAGGTAGATGATACGTCATTCGGTGGGACTGGAATTTGTTATCAACAAGACGAACCAAGCCCTCGGTGTCTATATCTTTAGGAATAAAGTCATCTGCTCCGAGCTTTAAGCTTGAGTGAATCAGGTGATGATCTTTCGCATTTGATGAGATTAAGATTAGTGAGAATGGGAACAAGGCTCGGCAATGGGATATAAGCGCTAGTCCGTCCTCGCAGCTTTTCCCCAGGCATAGGTCGATTATAAAGATATCCACATTTTTATGAACAGTCAGTTCACGCTCAAATTCGCTAATCGTACTGAAGCTTTTTATATTTAAATGCATGGTAGAAGACCAGCGCGCAAATGCTGCCGCATATAAGTCGAGGATTTGAATTTCGTCATCGAGATGGATGAGGGTGGTTGTCATCGGAAAGATCCTGCAGTTGAATATTAACTAACGCCTGACAGACTAATTCTATGCATTCGAAATTAAGTCTGACGTGTTGCCGTAGCTGACTGATTTTTTTTAAGTGTCGCTCTCTTGGTCCAATCTCCATTTCGGACACCAGGGTATCGACAGCGAAATGAAATGCATTTGCGGCACTGTGAAGGTCGTGGACCAATTTTCTTAAAGCCTCTGCGCTGAGGTTTGATGCATTTTTTATTGGCCTGGTTATAAGTGCAACATCTCGCAATCGGCCATCATTCGTCTCGTCAGGATCTTTCATGAAATTCTCCAGAACACAGAGGGACTGTTTGTTCAAGCTGTTGGACAGCTGATCCAAGTAAGAGCACTCTACACAAAGGTGGGTCGCCTAAAAATAAGTCAATTTGGCATGCTTAGTCTAATTGATTGAAAGCATTGCTTTATTTTTGAAACCAATGATTTTGGACAATAACCCATAAGGGTCTGGCACCTGCATTTTTAACCATTTAGAGGCAATCTTTAGTTGTGGGTGGAGGGATTTAAAGCAACAATCGAACGTCAATTCAGAGCGTAGGATAATCACCGGTATGGCTAAAGAAGAGCTTTCTGAAAATTTTTCGCCGAAGTCGGCCCCGTTGTCGGAAGACGTTGCTGAGAAGTTTGCGCCGCTGATGGTGGAGACAGCCCTTAAAAATTTGACGCCCTGCTGCCGGCAAACGGTCAGAAGTCATGTGGCCCACAATCCCATGATGGTTTGCCCTGATTGCAAAATGATGATCAAGTGTTTTGCTGATGAGAAGTCTTTCAACAACTACGTGACTTTCTGTAAGAGTCGGGGTCGACGTATTAAGACAGTAATGGACGCTGGTTTTTACTTCGTGATGTACAACAACTACCCCATGTCGATTGGTGGCGGTTGATACTTAAGCTCTAATACTCAGATTTTACTTGGGTGGCATGCTCCGGCGTTGGAACATTGCATAGCTTTTTAGATAAGTGAAACCAGTCGTTAGCTGAATGTCATTCCGCATTGACTCGGGCCATGTTCGGATGGCCTGAGTGATACCTTGGTTAGAGGCGAGGTCACTGAGATCAGCACTTTCGATGTGACCTTTCAGGTCTGACTCTTTCCGAGTTACCGCGCCATCTTTGTCGCCAATTCCTTTTTCCGAGACCACAATATCTGGTCTGATGCCTTTTGCCTGAATACTACGGTCTTTGGGTGTGTAATATCGCGCGACCGTTAGCTTTAGGCCGCTACCGTCGGGTAAAGGCATAAGCGTTTGGACGCTGCCTTTACCAAACGACGTGGTTCCCACAAGAAGCGCCCGTTCATGATCTTGAAGGGCACCCGCAACAATTTCTGAAGCTGATGCTGAGCCGCCGTTAATTAGCACAACGATTGGGAAAGAAGCGATCGTACCGCGTTTTCGGGCGAACTCGCGCTCAACTTTGCCCTTGTTGCGACCCACTGTGCTTACAATAATTCCGCTTTCGATAAAAAGATCCGCGACTGCGACGGCTTGGTCCAATAATCCCCCTGGATTGTCTCGTAAATCCAGCACCATTCCTGTAAGTTTTTTGGGGTCATTTTTTAGGATGAGCGCTTCAAGTTCATCGCTGGTATTTTCCTGAAAGCTCGATATTCTGGCATAAAGAGTGGCGTCCTCAAGCAACTGCCCACGGACCGATTTGACTTTAATAACTTCCCGTACAAGCTTGAAAAGTAGAGGCTCTTTCACATCTTTGCGGATGACAGTTATTTTCATGATGCTGCCTGGTGCACCGCGCATACGATCAACCGCATCAGAATTCTTGAACTTGGCCACGGGTTGATCGTCAATCTCAATGATTTCATCACCTGCCTTCACGCCCGCTCGGTGTGCAGGTGTATCTTCAATTGGGGAGACAACGATAATTTTCCCTCGCTCCTGCGAAACAATAATCCCGACGCCGCCAAACTTACCTTGGGTGTCGATGGTCATCTGCTCAAAAGCTTTTGCGGGCATCAGCATGGTGTGGGGGTCTAAGTGGTCCACGATTCCCTTGAGGGCATGCTGAATCATCTGGTCTTCTTTGACCTTATCTGGATCCACGTAGAGAGTCTCAAGGTAAAACAAACCTCGCGCCAGAGTCTCAAGGTTTTTGTAGCGATTGACGGATTCGTCGGTTGTCGCTTGCTTTGTTTCGGCGGCATGGAGTTGTGGCGCATTCGGCCATGTGCAAGTGATAAGTGCTAATGAACAACTGATGAATATTTTTTTTAGCGGGATCATGCTTTTGGTATCGCAGCTCAAATCTTTATCTCCAAAAGAATCAGCGACTTTGGACACTGCTAGCCGCTTGTTTTGCTAGTTTTGCGCGAGTAATATTCAGTTCCGCTTCTAGCTCGAGAGCTCTTTTGGCTTCTGGCGGATTTATCCCCTCCAGCTTTTTGAAGTCGGTGACGAGCCCCAGGGCAGTTCTTAGGTCGCCCTTGCTTTGATAATATTTTGCTAGTTGCTCGGTAGGTTCCAGGCACAGTGGGCAAGCGATACGCGCAAGATCCCATTGTTCTTTTGCGGCTTCAACTTTGCCGGCCTTGCCAAGCAGAATCGCCAGTTGCTGCCGGCTCATATAGAAGGTCGGGTTCTCCTCGAGCGCCTTACGAAAGGCTTTTTCAGCAACACCTTGTTTGCCTTTCATTTGGGCAATCAGCGCTAGATTATGATAGAACCGCTCTTTGTGGCGGTAGGGTGGTGTCTCCTTCACGGCAAGGCCTTTTACGATTATTTTTTGGGCGGCTTCGAGATTTTTGGCTTGGAGATACGCTGATGATAAATTGAGGGCATTTTGTGCACTCGGATCTAAATTCCAAGCAATTTTAAGATGTTCTACTGCCTTTGTGGGGTTCCGAAGGGCCATTTGCGCTAGCCCCATTAGAGTGTGAGCCCCGACGCTCTCGGGCTCTTTTTCCAGTACGGCCTTTAATTCGTACAACGCTTTATCCGGTCTGCCGCTTTCAATAAAGGCCCTGGCCACCGACAGTTCAGTATCCGTATCAGCCATGCTTTGCGTGTCCTGGCTGCCTTTCATCGTTTGACACCCAAAGGCTACCAGTATTAAACTCAAGGCCGCAGTTAATTTAAATGATCTGTTTATCATCTTGGCTCCATCGCAGAACGGAAGTTCTCAGGTGCGACAAGTGTACCATGAAATCCCGGAGTAAGACGCTCTTAAATTAATCGAGGCAGTAAAGATGAGCGATACGACACCTGATCAAACATTGAGACCTGCTACAGATGGCCCGGCAGAGGCAAAGACGCGGTTTGGATTGTGGTTAAAGTCTATGCGTGAGAAGGCTGGCCTCTCCCTTGACGCAGTTGCTTATGAAACGAAAATCAATAAATCCTATCTGCTCAGCCTTGAGTCAGGGGACGTGGACGCACTTCCTGGCAAGGTTTTTGGTCGTGGTTTCGTTAAATGTATTACCAGACTTTTAAAAACTGATGGCGCTGAAGGGCTTAGGCTTTATGACGCATGCTGGGGCGCAACCATCATTACCGCGTTGCCCGAGGCTGAAGAAGAGTCTCAGGAAGTTCATAGAACGAAATCTGTGATGGCTCGGATTGCAGAGCCCATTAATACGTCATCTCTCGTTACACAAAGATTGATTGGTGGCAGTTTTTCGGCTGCTGGTGAGAAACCGCGGATGCCCGCGCTAGGAATGGCTCAAAGTCGTGCCGGTTTGAACGTGAGTTTGCCGCATTTCTTAGTACGGGGATTTATAAATCCATATGTTCGTCTCTGGGTGCTCGTTGGAGTTGTTACGCTTTTTGTCGCCCTTGTTTTTGGACGTTGGGCAGCAAGTCATTGGCACAAGGCGCGCCTGGATGCCAGCTCAAATGTGTCGGTTGTGGCTTCATCGCCGGTGGCTGCCGGTGGAGTGGCTACCCTTGATCAGGTTTCCGTGGAACCAGCCAAAAGTGTTGCCCTCGAGTTGCAAGCCGGAAAATCTGAAAGCATTGTTATTCCCGGTGTGGTTGGAGATGTAGCTAAAATCAAAACCAAAGGGCTCGCTAAGAACGAGGATGAGACGCTCTATCTCCCATCGGATGCGTCAGCAGCGTTTGAGCAAGTACTCGAGATCAACGTGTTAAACGCGGTTGAAATGCGGCTCACGCTCGATGGAAAGAAGCAGGAAGATACTTGGTTTAAGCCGGATACCTACCGTTTCACGTTTAATAATTTGGCTGAGCTTTACCTGCTGGATGCAAGCGAAGTTGACGTGATTTATAACGGTCGTTCCCTTGGCGTCTTGGGTTCCAAAGGTCGCAAACGCCGCGTATACTTCCAGGCAAAAGCTGCCGAATCTGATTTTCCAAAATAATTTCAGCATCTTGAGCTGGATCAAAGATGCCCACCTCGCCCCCCGGCCAGGTGGGCTAAAGTTTTTAATCTCGCCTCCGAATCATCTAATGTAAGTTGCAAAACTTACATGTGTGATGACCGAATGGGATGAGTCGTTCTCGCTTGGCGATGGGACTCTTACGGAGATGGAAGAAGTTTAGGTTGGATGACCTACTTCAAGTGTGCAGGGCCTAGGATGGGCCGGATTGCCAGGAGGGCAGTTCAATGGTCTTCTTACCCCTCGGATCTCACAAGTGCCGAATCACCTTTTCCAAAATCCTCACAAAGCTCCCAGCCCAACGAATTATCCTTCTGTTTACAGGTTTTTTCCTGTAAATTTGCCACGATAGCCAGTGAATATCAGGATGGCAATGGGGTTAGTTTAATTGACAATTGAGACAGTATTAAGCGTAGCGGATATGCGTGCCCTGGTCGGCCAGTGGCGTTCAACCGGACACCAAGTGGCTTTTGTTCCTACGATGGGTGCCCTTCATCAAGGTCACATATCATTGGTTAACATCGCCAAAAAAGAGAATATGAAGGTCGTGGTCAGCATCTTCGTGAACCCCTTACAGTTTGGTCCAAATGAAGATTTTTCAAGATACCCGCGCACGTTGAAAGACGACATTGAGAAGCTGCAGGGTGCGGGCGCCGAGGCTGTTTTTGCGCCTGCGGCTGCAGAGATTTATCCAGATGGTTTTCAGACAGTAGTTAGTAACGAAAAAATGGCCGCTGGCCTATGCGGCCGATTTCGACCGGGTCACTTTAGTGGTGTGCTGACGGTGGTGGCAAAGTTGTTCAACATCGTTCAAGCAGATGCGACGTTTTTCGGCAAGAAAGATTACCAGCAGTGGCGTCTTATCGAAAGAATGGCCTTAGACTTGCAGATGCCATCTAAAGTCATCGGCTGTGAAACGGTTCGGGAAAGTGATGGATTGGCCATGAGTAGCCGCAATCGCTACATGTCAACCGAGGAACGCAGTCAGGCGAGTTTGATCTATGAAGGTTTAACTGCCGCAAAACAAGCTTGGCAATCAGGTGAGCGGTCTTCAGAGAAAGTGATGCAGAAGTTCTCGGGAGTCATCGCAAAATGCGAAAAAATGCGGATTCAATATGCTGAGATTGTAGATAAGTTCTCTCTTGAGCCAGCTGGCGCCAAGTTGGCTGATACCAACTTGGTTATGATCATAGCTGTTCTTTTCGGTGACGTGCGTTTGATAGATAACTTGGAGTTTTAAAGACTGTGGCGATCAGTAATGGACAGTCGCGAATAAAACTTTTCCGGTGGCTAAGATCAATTCTGGAGCGTTGGGTGAGGGCACGATTAGTGCCTGAAGCGAGCTCACTGCCAGACCATGGGATCGATTTAAAAAAGCCAATTTGTTACGTCCTGAAAACGAATAGTATCTTTGATCTTCTGGTTCTTGATATTTACTGTCGACGCCACAAGCTACCACGGCCTCTTACTGCCATGGAAGATCTCGGTTCTGTTAAGGATGCGGCCAGTGTTTACTTGAGTGAAGTGGTAGTTTTGCGAACCTACGATCCAACTCGTAATGAGCCACCGTCACCGTTTTTTAAACTTTTGCGCCGGGCACAGTCCGAGCCAGATTTTGATGTCCAGCTTATCCCCGTCAGCGTTTTTTGGGGCCGGGATCCTGGGCGCGGCGAGCCCGGCGTGTTTAAATTGTTGTTCCCAGATGATGATCGCGCAGGATTTTTTCAGAAATTGTTAATCGTTGTTGCTCAGGGTAAAGATGTCGTCTTGAACTACTCGCGTCCGATTATGCTTCGTGAGCAACTTTTGACTTCGCCAAACATCGAGCAAACAGCACGAAAAATAACAAGAGTGCTGCGGGTGCACTTTCAGACCTTGAGGCTGTCAGTCCTTGGGCCTGGCCTCATCAGTCGTTACCGGGTTACCGAGTCTTTAATACGAACGAAAGCTCTTCGCGAAGCTATTGACGATGAATGCCGAAAGAAAGGTTTGTCGAAGGCTGACGCCCAAAAATTGGCGCGCGAGTATGTCTATGAAATAGCAGCGGAAGTATCGTTGCCTGTTATTAGCGGCATGGCGATCATTTTGCGCAGGTTGTGGAACCGCCTTTACAACGGCGTTCAAGTGGAAAACATCGAACGTCTAAAGAGTTTTCCCACCAATGCAGAAATCGTTTATGTCCCTTGCCATAGATCCCATATCGACTATCTTCTGCTCAATTATGTTCTATATGAACAGCGAGTTTTGACTCCGCATGTGGCTGCTGGCATTAACCTTAATTTTTGGCCAGTTGGTAGTTTATTGCGACGTTTAGGCGCGTTCTACATCAGGCGTACCTTCAATAATAATCGTCTCTACTCAACGGTTTTCAGTGAATACGTATCTTTTTTGATCCAGCGTGGATTCCCCGTCAAATTTTTCCCCGAAGGTGGACGCAGTCGAACAGGCAAACTTCTAAAGCCCAAGACTGGAATGATCTCTATGGTGGTTTCAAGTTACCTGCGTAATCGCGATCGTCCAATCCGTTTTGTACCGGTTTATATTGGCTACGACAGGGTGGCTGAGGTTATAACTTATCGTCGTGAGTTGGCCGGATCCAAAAAGAAAAAGGAAAGTGTTGGACAGCTGGTGCGCGGCAGGAGGGCTCTCAGGTCGTCTCACGGCCGAGCCTATTTGGCGTTTGCTGAAGCAATTGATCTCGAGAGCTTTCTTGATCATACACACGCCTCATGGCGCACGGAATCTTTTGAAAATGATGCAAAACCAACGTGGTTAATTCCGGCTGTGCAGTCACTGGCTAATCAAATTATGACTTCGATTAACCAGGTGGCTGTCGTTGGCCCGGTTGCCATTGTGGCAATTATTCTGCTGGCTACACGGCAGCGCTCACTTCCCGAAGAAGAGTTATTGTCTCACATCGAGGCGTTTCTTAAGCTCTCAAAGCTTTGCCCGTATACATCTGACATAAAGTTACCAGAGACGTCGCCAAAGGAAATTCTGGCGACGGCGGAGCCCCTAGCTGGATTGACCAGGTTTGCGCACCCGGGCAGTGACGTGATTCATGCGTTGGAACCTAAAGCGAGTTATCTGGTTTATTACCGGAATAACATAGCGCACTTGTTCGCAATGCCGTCTCTTATCGCGTTCTTTTTGCAGCATAACGACTCTATCAAAGAACAGGTCATTCGGGATGGTGCTCGAACAGTATACCCCGTGCTAAAAAAAGAATTTTTTCTAAAATGGTCTGAAAGTGAGATTGACCAAGTTGTCGTTTCATATATTAACGCATTTGTTGAGATGGGGCTTTTTGCCCGCGCAGAAAATGGCATTTTGGTTCGTCCACAAATGACGAAGGTTGAATTTAACGTTCTGAGAACCCTGGGCCTTGTCATAGGGCCTGCGATTGAGCGATTTGCAATTGCGACCCAATTGCTGAGCCAACATGCAAACGGTGCGCCATTCGAGTCGGAGGAGTTTCAAAAACGTTGTGTCATGATGGCGCAACGCCTGAGTTTACTGAGTGGAGCGACTGATGTTGAGCTTCCCAGCTCACAGGTTTTCTCCTCAATCGTAGAGCAGTTGCATGAACATGGCGTACTGGCCACTGCGGGTGATGGTAATTGGAAAGTTACGGAAAGTTTTAGCAGGATATTGCACGTTACGAATGCCTTGCTGAGCGCTGATATGCGTCAAAGTATCATCCGAAGCGGGAGCTGAGAATTGGCAAAAAAAGGCTCAAATTGGCGTTTGTTTGACAGTGATGACGATCGGTTTGACCGTGTTTCACGTATGAAGCCGCGTGATCGGAAGTCGTCAAAATCAGCAAACCTAGAAGATGAATTTGAGGTGCCAGAGCAGGCTTGGCCCGATAAGTTCGAGGGTGGTTTTGCAGCTCGAGTCGTTGAAGTGCACAAGCGCTATGCTTTTGTTTCGCCGGAAGCTGAAGTGGGCAAGATAAAGACCCGAGATGTTCAATTAGCTACCATAGCGAGAAAGTATTTACAGGCAAAACGCCAGCAAAGAAACTTTATCGTCGTTGGTGATAGGGTTTTGTGCACGCCCGCTCAAGAGGATCACGTCGGGCTAGTTACTGATTTGCCACAGTGTGTGATCCAACATTTATCCCCGCGGGCTAGCCTGATTAAGCGTCAGGACCCTCAGCGTAAGGATATTGAGCATGTATTGGCAAGCAATGTGGATCAGCTTTTGATCGTCGCCAGCTACGTTAGTCCAACGGTCAAATGGGGGCTGATTGACCGTTACTTGGTTTTGGCAGAATTACAGGGTGTCAGGCCTATAATCGTACTCAACAAGGCCGACCTCTTGTCGGCTGAGAAAAAAGATTTTCAGAAAGAATGTGTGGACAATATTGCTGTCTACGAGTCACTTGGCTACAAAGTTTACAGTATTCAGGCTAATGCAGCCGGTGCAAAAAAAAGTACAGCTATTCGTAGTATGGCAGTAGAGTTGAACGGGCATATTTCGATGCTTTCAGGGCACTCGGGTGTTGGTAAAAGCTCTCTCGTTAATTTGTTTAAACCGGAATTGGTTCAGGCGGTTGAGGAAAATGAGGATATTTTTTACAAGGGACGACACACAACATCCTATGCAAGTTTTATCAAACTGGGAACCGGCGGCTATGTGATAGACACACCAGGAATTCGCAGTTTCGTTTTACAGGATTTTTCACATCGAGAATTGGCCTCAGGATTTGGTGAGTTTCAGCAGTTCCTTGGTCAATGTCGCTACCAAGGTTGTCGGCATGCAGATGAGCCGGAGTGTGCGATTAAACAAGCGGTAGAAAATGGGGCCATCAGTGAGCGAAGATATGAGTCTTATAAGGGTATTCTCTTGGGCACCACTGGGCGAGAAGGTCGAGTGCGAGATTTAGATTTGGACTTAGACTTAGATATAGATTCCATGGAAGAGTGAGGTTTTAGCAAATGGCATACGAATTTAGTGAATTAGAAGAAACAAAGATGCTGAGAGAAACGGTGGCTGCTTTTGCTCGCAGTGAGATTGCACCGGTGGCGCGAGAACTCGATGAGCAGGAGAAATTTAGCATTGAATTGACGAAGAAAATGGGTGATTTAGGTCTTTTTGGGACGATTATTCCAAACAAATATGGTGGGCAAGGGCTAGACTACCATTCCTACATCGCAATTGTTGAAGAGTTGGCAAAAGTCGATGGTAGCCAAGCGGCTACGATTGCAGCCCATAACAGCTTGGGCGCTGCTCCACTTTATTACTATGGTACCGAGGAACAAAAGAAAAAATACCTTCCAGATCTTTGTACAGGTCGCGGCCTTTGGGGGTTTGGTTTAACTGAGCCCGATGCAGGAAGTGATGCGCAGGCAAGTAAAACGACGGCGGTCTGGAATGATTCGAAAAAATGTTGGATCTTAAATGGAAGTAAAATCTGGATTACAAATAGCGCAAGCGAACTCACCAAAGGAATTACCGTCCAGGCTGTTACTGGTCGCAAGGCCGATGGGCGGGCAGAGCTTAGTTGTTTTATTGTGGAAGCCAACGCAAAAGGACTCACCCGGCGAGCCATGAAGGATAAAATGATGTGGCGAGCCAGCAATACTGGCGAACTTTACTTCGATAATATTGAGGTTCAGCCAGACATGGTGCTCGGGCAAATCGGGCAAGGTTTCAAAATCATGATGGAGACTTTAGATAACGGACGTCTTTCAATCGCCGCCATGGGGTTGGGGCTTGCGAAAGGTTGCTTGGATATAACTCTCCGGTATGCAAAGGATCGAAAAACATTTGGTCAGAGTATTAGTCGCCATCAGGCGGTGGCTTTCAAGTTGGCCGAGATGGCAACGCGCATTGAAGCTTGTGAGGGTCTCTTGTACAAGGCGTGCTGGCAAAAGCAAACGGGTCAGTCTTTCGGGAAGTTAGCAGCTATGGCCAAACTGTATTGCTCAGAAGTGGCCGAATACTGCGCCCGCGAGGGACAACAGACCTTCGGTGGATACGGATTAATGAAAGAGTATCCGATCGAGCGACACTATCGGGACGCAGCTCTATTGCGGATTGGCGAGGGTACAAGTGAAATCCAAAGACTCGTGATAAGCCGACTCATTGGCTGCTGAGAAAAAAATGCACTTTAGATTATTAAATTCTGTGTGGATCGTAGCTTTTCTGACTTCCTGCATTACGGGTGAAGGCCCGCGGGGCTTTAGTGACCGTACGGTATCTGTTGCGTCGCTTGACATGTTTAGTCAGCAAGAACGACCTGCAGGTGGCCGATCGTGGAGTGGTGACTGGCAGTTTCGAAGAGACAGGTTAGAGTTGATAGACGCTTCTCTGAGAGATGTAAGACCAGACGTTGTGGTTTTGCAAAACACAATGCGTCGGGCCGGCAGCGTCTCGGAGTCAGACGAGCTGATTCTTAGTTCAGGTGCGCTGAATCGCTATGACTGGCGATCAGTAGTGGTGGAGAAGCTTAAGGAGAGTGGCGAGGAGCGCATGCTTGCAGTCGCGGTTTCAAAGCCCTATCGGCACCTCCCGTTGCCGGAAGGAGTTAAGAACTACTCTCAGCTAGGAGTCGATGGTCACTTGTTATTTTATCCTATTGATGCAGATGGGCAGCCAATTGTCGTATTCAATGTGCAAATGCCATCTGTGATGGAGCAATCGGGACTTTGGTACTCCCTATTGGAGGAGAAGATCATGGAATCAGTGACTCTTTTGGGATCTTGTCTTGAACGGGTAATTGTTGCCGGGTATCTGCCGTTTGAGCAGGACTCTCGTCGATTCAAAGAATTTTTGACAGGGCTTGGCCTTAAGGATACTGGGACTGGTTTTTGTCAAAATGCCGAGCGTTGCCAAACCGCCAGCTCTCAAAACGCTATTTTTGTTGCTACAAGAGGCAATTCAACACCGGCCCAGCTTGACCGGGTTATGACCAATAAATACGCTTACGTTTATTCCGCAGGCGCTAGTTTTACTCGTACGATGGAAACGAGTGAGTACAAAGAGGCTTACGGCCTCTCTCGTGTTTGGGCGTCTCAGCGTTATGGTTGGTTCACTCGGGCGCGACTACCAATTTGTCCAAAACGCTAGGTTTTATTATCGAATCATCATGAGCATTGTTAGGGCTGTGCTCAGTCCGTTTTCCTTTTGAGTCGATAGAGATGTCCAACGATGTGCACCCAGCATTATAATTAAGCGCTCGTTGAGAATCAGCATAGCCGCTGCTGATAGCGCCGCACCTGTATAGACCTCGCGATCCTGATCACGTTCATAAGGAATAGAGATTTTTCTGACGGGGACGTGGTACGACAAGCGCCCGCCAGCTGAAACATACCAAGGATGATAAATGCGGACAATTTTTTGAGTTTCCTGTGCCAGCATAAAAGTTGAGCTATAGCGATTGTCGAAGTTTGATCTTCCCTGAAACTCGCCTGCCAACGCGAGAGTCCACTCATCTGTATAAAAGAAACGATACTCCGCACCCCAGGATGTTTTAGGCGAAGTGAAGCGCG
>JBAXLR010000048.1:0-17376 GCA_037134655.1 bacterium
CATGCGGTCAAGCAGCGGCCCAGGAATCGTGTCGAGAGAGTTTGCCGTTGCAATGAAGAAAACCTGACTCAAATCATAAGGGACATCCAAAAAATGATCCGTAAACTCCTTATTTTGCTCCGGATCAAGGACCTCCAATAGGGCGGCGGCTGGATCACCCGTGTAGCCTCGTCCAAGTTTATCAACCTCGTCCAACAGGAAAACCGGATTGCTTACACCAACTCGCTTGATTGATTGTATAATCCTGCCCGGCATAGCACCGATGTAGGTTTTACGATGCCCACGAATTTCAGCATCATCTCGAACGCCACCGAGCGCAACTCGAGTAAATTTTCTGCCAAGGGCTCTGGCGATACTTTCACCAAGGCTGGTTTTACCAACTCCCGGCGGACCAACAAAAAGTAATATGGACCCTCGTTTATCTTTTTTGAGCTTCATCACCGCCAAATGCTGAATAATACGCTTTTTGATTTTCTCTAAACCAAAGTGATCCGCATCGAGCACAGCTTTTGCGTGTTTGAGATCAAGCAAGTCTTCGGTCTTGGCCGTCCAAGGGATCGCCAAAATTAAATCCAAGTAATTTCTAATGATATGAGTCTCTGGACTGGAAGATCCAACTGCCTCAAGCCGACGAGCCTCATCAAGCGCAACCACTCTAACTGCCTCTGGCAGATTAGCCTCGTTTATTCGCCGAACATAATCCTCGTCAGTTACTGACTTGGTTTCACCGAGTTCATCCCTGATCGTTCTGATCTGCTCACGCAAAATCGCTTCACGCTGATGCTTACCCATTTTTTCTGTGAGCTTATTTCGCACATCAACCTGAATTTCGAGCGTCTTCTTTTGATCTGCCATGAGTTCAAGGATCATTAGTGTCTTGGCTTTTAAACTGGAGACTTCGAGAATTTCCTGTTTTTTTCCCACTGTAACATCGAGATTTTCTGCCACAATAGGTAGAAAAGCGTTCAAATCGTCGACAGCATCCAGCATAACCTCAAGTTGTGATGTATCACCCGGGAGGAGAGCTAGAATCTCTTTACCAAGTATCCGGGCATTCATAAGTAGAGCTTTGGCTGTCGCCTCATCACAATCTTGTTCAACGGGGTCATCCGAGTACTGTGCAAATAAAAATGCCTGATCACTCTTAATCTCTTTGATCCTGACCCTATCAAGGCCGGTAACTATAAGCTGAAATCCCCGCTTACTATCGCCAATCTTACGATCAACTGTCGCCACCACGCCAACTGCAAATGGATCATCGATAAAAACGCGCGAGCCATCACCAGTTTCCTTGCGCTGCGCAACGATCAATACCCGACCACTATACTTGCTAAGTGATTCCTCGATGGCCGCGACACTCTGAGCCCGGTTGATAACCAACGGCACGGTTCGATCTGGGTAGAGTACAAAGTTTCTCGTCACGACGACTGGCAACCCGCTTCTGGATGAATATTCTTGCGCTTCCATAGATGCCCCCACCTTCTGCGCCACTTTTGACAGCCCCAGTGCCAACACCAAGACCCGACGCAGTGATAAGGTGGGGTCGAATAAGCTCTTGTCAAGTTGTCCTAAGTGTCCGATAAGCATAATCTATTTTCAATTTGCGGCTGATTAAATTTTCTGCAATACTGGTGCCCCTTTGAAGCCAAGCCAAAACGCGTAATGGCATCACACATTTGTGCAATAAACATGACGACTTGCGACAACAACACCCATGAAGATCATCGAAAAAATTAAGGACTATCAACGGCTCAGGAAGCCATTTTTTTCGTTTGAATACTTTCCACCAAAGACTGAGTCCGGCTTACACAATCTGTATGCGCGACTTGATCGAATGGCCGGCCTTGAGCCATGTTTCATCGACATCACGTGGGGCGCAGGCGGGAGCACGTCCGACACGACACTGCAACTAAGCCAAGACGCTCAAACCTTCTTCGGTTTGGACGTCATGATGCACATCACCTGCGCTGGTATGACCGAGGAGCGATTACGGTTCGCACTCGACAAAGCAAAAGACCGCGGAATCCGGAACATCATGGCTCTGCGCGGCGACACACCTCGTCAGGAAAGTGAAGAAAGCGCATCATTTCTAAGCTCAAGTGTTGATCTAATTCGCTGGATTAAATCAAACTATGGCGACTCTTTTGGCATCGGCGTTGGCGGGTATCCCGAAGGGCATCCTGAGGCCAAATCAAAGCGTGACTGTGTGAATTTTTTGAAGCAAAAAGTCGATGCGGGCGCAGACTTCATCGTAACCCAGCTATTTTTTGATCTAGATGAATATCGAGACTTTTTACAGCTTTGCGCGGAAGCCGGTATCACCTGCCCAATTATCCCCGGAATTCTACCGATTATTTCCTATGATCGTTTCCAAAAGTTCACTGAATTCACCGGCATAAAAGTACCTAACCAGATAAAAAAGGCCCTGGAGCCAATCAAATCTGACGACGAAAAAGTCAGAGAATTCGGGGTCGATCTCTGCGCGCGCATGTGCCGTGAACTATTTGAGATTGGGGCACCAGGCCTACATTTCTATACGCTAAATTTAGAATCCTCTGTGACTGAAATACTACAAGAAATCAACCTGCTTGAAGACTGTCGTTCCAGACGCTCCATGCCGTGGCGTGCCTCGACCGTGGAGAGTCGTCGTGGTGAAGAGGTTAGACCCATTTTTTGGAGCAACAGACCCAAAAGCTATCTCGCCAGAACCATGAGCTGGGACGACTTCCCCAACGGACGTTGGGGTGATAATTTTTCACCGACATTTGGGTCGTTGAACGATTACTATATCTTCAGACGTACTTTAGATCCGACCGTGCGCCAGAATCGACTAAAAATTCTTGGTAGCCCAACAAGCGAAGTCGACGTCTCAGACGTTTTCGTTAAATTCTGCCAAGGCGAAATCAACTGGCTACCTTGGTGTGAAATGCCGATTCAAATAGAAACTGGCCGGATCGTAGAACAGATCGTAAAAATCAACAGGCACGGCTACCTTACTATCAACAGCCAGCCGCAGATTAATGGCGCTGCGAGTGATGCGCCTGACGTTGGCTGGGGCGGTCCGGGCGGACTGGTATACCAGAAGGCCTATGTTGAGTTTTTCACGTCTCGAGAAAAACTCGAACAATTAAGACAAAAGGCTGCAAGATTTCCGAGCATAAGCTTCCACGCCATCAATCGACGCGGCGAGGCGTACTCAACACAGGATGAAAACGCCGTCACAGCTGTGACGTGGGGCGTTTTCCCTGGTCGTGAGATAATCCAGCCCACTGTCGTCGACGCACGCAGCTTTCGAATATGGAAGGACGAGGCGTTCGGTCTTTGGCTAGAGGAATGGCGCTCTCTTTACGCTAAACAGTCTGATCAGTGGAAACTCCTGACATGGATCCACGATAATTATTTCTTAGTAAACATTGTCGAAAACGACTTCGTAAACGGCAACATCTATAAATTTTTCGATTAAATTAGCCTTTGTTCAAAGCCTTAAAAGTAATTGAATAAAGGAGCATCTGGCGAACCACACTGGACAGACCATTGCGGCGGTTCATGGACAAGTGCTCAGTTATGCCACCTTCTTTTAGAAAATCTGCAGATAGGGTCAGATTTTCCGCTGGCTTGTTTCCGCTATAAACGGCCACGAGGATCGCCATGATGCCTTTGACAATAGCAGCCTCTGAATCAACGTAAAAATGGAGACGTCCATCTTTAAATTCAGGGACTAGCCAGGCTCGCGACATACAACCTTCGATGAGATATTTATCTTCACGCTGTGCGTCGGTAAGATTCGGCAGCTTTCGCCCCATAGCAATTATAAATTTATAACGCTCATCACTCGAGTTTATGCCTGCGAGGTCGCGCAAAATCTTTTCTTTTTTTTCCAGGATCTCTGACATTTGACTTTCAAAAACTAGGTTAAATAGTGAATTTTATCCCGAAGAATCGTCATTACAACTTTTCCTGGAAGCCTGGAGCCCACAAAACAGCTGTTGCGAGACAGGCCTACGAAGTCTTGCTCTGTAACGATCTGGTCTGGAGCCTGAACGTCACAAAGGACTGCGTTGAAAGGGCGTCCTTCAGCAATTTCGCCAAATTCTGCGTCTATTCCAAGAAACTTTGCGGGTGCCGTGGACCATACATCAACCAAACGCTGTTTCGTTAACGCGCCGCGACGCCACATCCATATCAAAACACGCAGTGAAGTCTCAAGTCCAGTTGTTCCAAACGCACTTGTCTTGAAATTTACAGTTTTGACCTCCGCCTCATGAGGCGCATGATCAGTCGCCATAAAATCACAAGCACCTGACTGCAATGCTAGCTGCAGGGACTCTTGATCACGAGACGATCGCAAAGGAGGATTCATTTTAAATGATGAGTTGTTGGGAAGAATATTTTCCACATTGAAATAAAGATGATGAGGGCTAACCTCACAGGTGACATTTAATTCCGACTTTTTCGCTGCCAAAATCTTGTCGATAGTTTTGCCACAACTGACGTGCAGCACATGATAGCGAGCAGTCGGAACCTTCCGCAAAAGCTGGATATCTCGGTCAACCATATCCACTTCGGCTGACTCCGGATATGCGACCCCACCGATCATCCGCTGCACGGGACCATCAGCCAAGACTCCACCGTGTCCGGGCACTTCTGCATGCTGCAGAATGGGTAAACCAGTTTTCGCAGCACCTGCAATTACATCGAGCATAACCGCATCATCAGCCACGCCAACTCCATCGTCCGTAAATGCCAAAACCCCAGCTCGAGCTAAACCCTGAAAGTCAACGCACTGACGACCTTTTTGGCCCAAGGTCATGGCAGCAGAAAAAAATACCTTAACCCCGGTTTCAGCCGTGGGGCCTTCTAACTCTTGCTTGGCCAACGCCAACGTTTGCAGGTTGTCGATCACAGGCTTGGTATTGGGCATCGTCAAAATTGCGCCCACGCCCCCCGCAACCGCAGCCCAAGATCCAGACCATGCCGTCTCTTTTTGATGCTGTCCTGGCACGCGCAAGTGCACCTGTGCATCCACCCCGGCCGGCATGAGCGTCAAACTGTGACCCTCAATTTCCTCAAAGTCCTGGTAGTCGGTACGACTCAGGTTTGGTGCAATTTTGAGAACCACGCCATTTTTGACGGCTATACTTACCGCCTCATGGACTCCCGATGCGTTCCAAAGGCTAATATTTTGTAAGATAAACTGCGGGATAAAATCTGATTTTATCTTGTCATGGCGCATAGTTAGCTCCCAGTTTTTGGGACATCACAACAGATGTGACGAGGTTGTCGCCAAGGTACTATAGTTTCAGGTTCAATGAAATTCAATTCTCTGTTAAAAGGGGGCCGCTAAAAAGGTGGGAATATTAAGCTTTTAGAGACAGTTAGTAGCCCAATATCATGACTCGTTATTTTGAAGAATTAGACGTAGCAAAAACCCAGATCAATGATGCAAGGCGTCTTGATCGCGTGGGTATGAGTAATATTGAATGTCCTGTGATTGTTGAACTTAAGGGTCAGGCTAGGCAATTAACATCAGGACGTGCTGATGCATTTGTGAGTCTTGACGAGCCCCAAAAGGGCATTCACATGTCGCGACTATTTATTGCTTTGACTGATTCTCTGGCAAAATCAGCTATCTCGCCAGCATTGCTAGAAACTGTCGCTGGAGAATTCTTAAAGACTCACGACGGCATCAGTGCCTCTGCCCACATTAAACTTAGTTTTGAAATATTGATGCAACGCCCATCATTACGGAGTGCTAACACAGGATGGCGTGCTTACCCCGTTAGTTTGTGGACAACCGTTGCAAAAGGCCAAGTTCAGCACGGCGCAGAGTTGACAGTCCGCTACTCCAGCACCTGTCCGTGCTCGGCGGCGCTAGCTCGGCAATTAATCCAGAATAAATTCGCTGAATCCTTTAACTCTGATCAATCCCTAAACCGAGACCAAGTACTCGCATGGCTTGGCCGAGAAGATTCCATCGCCGGCACACCTCATGGCCAGCGTAGCGAGGGTCACGTCCGCGTACTTTTAAAAGGCACTCCGGATAATCTCGATTTCTTCGCGACCACCATTGATCAACTGGAAACCATCCTGGGCACCCCAGTCCAGGCGGCAGTAAAACGCGAAGACGAGCAAGAGTTCGCCCGATTAAATGCTGCAAATCTTATGTTCTCAGAAGATGCCGCGCGGCGAATGAGTACCGTCGTTTCGTCTAGCCCTATCTTTATTGGGACGGCGTGCGAAGTTCGACACTTTGAAAGTTTACATCCTCATGATGCTGTAGCCAAAATAGCAACTGGCGAACTTGCTGGCCGCGTTTGGATTTAATCTCAAACCACCCAATAGGCTTAATTAAAGACGTTCTATTCTGATAATGCCTCTTTTGTTCAAAACCATTTTAAAATGGTCGTAAACAACTTCCTTATCCCGCTTGTGATGAAGGGAATGACGAAGGACTATGTGCATTTGATAAACTTTTGGCAACTTTAGGGAAGATAAACGCCCGTCGGTACTAATGATATCAGTGCCTGCCTGTGGATCATCCAGTCGTGTAAGGTAGCCCGCGATATTGATCCTTAAAATGTCGTGTACTGCACGAATCGGATATTCCATGTGGGCGATGGCTCTCGGATAGAGCTCAACGACTTTTCGATAATGAATGATGTTTTTGGGCGCATCTTCCGCCTCGAGATCATCCTGGTAAGACTCGATTCTCAGCTGCTTTACTGCCAGCGGTAAATCTACTGGATCGACGAACCTCGTGTACTCGTTGACATTACCAACCTCGATAGGCGCCTCAGTGGCGGGCTCGTACAAAATCCGTTCGCTGTTATCAGGCACTCTTCCAAAGAACTTCCCCGAGAAAAACGTACGACCGTTCTCCTTAATTCTGTCTTTTAAAACGTAAGCAATCATCGAGGCCGTAACGATTAGAAACCCACTAGATTGCCAAAAATCTGCCTGAACGACTCCATTGCCACCAATGAACGCTCCCCCTCTCAGAGTGATAAAATACATCGCGACAACCCACCACAGGGCTGCCAGTCCCGCTGCCGCCATCGCTCCAAGCTGGCGCTGGAATTCGAACAAGGGACGCGTGCGTATATTTAGATAAAGAACACCCCAGGTTCTCCGCTTCAAAACTCCACGACGATACATATATCGCTCAATTTCAGCATTAGTACTATTTTCATCTATCCAGCAGTAATCTCGTTTTTTTGCGTACCAGTACTCAAGTCGGTTCATGGCAACACAACGGCGCAGAAACGCAATATAGTCAATCTCCGGAACAAGTCTTGGATCGATATCAGTAGCTACCCGCATCAATCCTGCCAATCCATCGCGCAATCGATAGGTACAGTATTCATCGATAAATCGCAGCTCGTTGACCAATGGCTTCAGATAATCTTGATTGAGACTCTCAGCCTCCACCAGAAGCTTGCGCCACTGTTTCAAAATATAGTTTGTTTTGCTGATCAATTCGCGTGTTTCGATCAAACACTCTTCCAAAAGCTTAACACCCTCTCCATGCTCGTCATACATGGTAGCAATGCGCCTATGAGCTTTTTTAATCGCTTTTGTTCTTTTTGACATTCGTTTCAAAAAATAACTTGCAAACGAACAACCGAAGATCCGCGCCTCAGAAATAGCACGCTGAATGGTCGCAGGCGGGTGCCCTTCTGCGACCTGTCTGACGTAATCTTCGAGAAATTTTATGGGTGATCTGCTGCCATTTAAGCCAATCAATTCCTTAAAAGAAAATCTTGGCTCCCTAAACCGCACCAGAGGTCTGAGATCCGCGTAGAACCTATCTTTGGTATATGTTTGAGGAGATACGCCCATTTGGGGCGGATAAAAAAACCATGCCTCGACCACATAGCGTTGTCTTTTTGTCGTCGAAGAAATGCCCGGTAAAATAGGATAATCAAAGACTGTTTCCAGTTGGGTTCTGTCGTGCGCCGCAAACGTCGATTTAACGTGCATTGAAGAATCGCTAGATTTCTCCTTGGTCCGCTTTACCGGCGACGGAGAATCCATGGAAGATTTTTCTTTTTGCGTTGCCTTCGCGTACATGACGTCAACTGACCCCAAAACTGCCGTGTAACCTGTTATAAGTGCTTTATGATAATCGGCCTATTTCCGGGATAATCAATTGATTTGATCAGGATATTTTTTTTAAAAAATTCAAAAATTCAGATTGTTACCCAAAAAATACAGAATGTTACATTTGATCAAAGCGGCAGCATGGCGAGACCAAACAGAACAAAAACTACGCTTGCTCCATATCTGACGTAATTCATGGGGATTACTTTTATAAGCTTTTCACCGCCAAAAACGCTAAGGGAATTGGCCAGCATCATTCCAATTGTGCTGCCCAGCGAAACCAACCAAATGGATTGGTAACGTGCTGCCAAGGCGACGGTTACCAATTGAGTTTTATCTCCCATCTCCGCAATGAAAAAGGCAACCACTGATGCCATAAAAGCCGAGCGGACATTTTCACCTGCACGAAAGTCATCACTTTTGTCAGGCTTTAATATCCAGAGACCAAAAAAAATAAACAGCAAAGCCAAGCCATACTGCAGATAACTCTGGGGAACAGATCCGGCGATCAACGTTCCGAGGCAAGTCGCCATTAAATGATTCAAAACCGTAGCGACAAAAATTCCACCCATAATGGCCCAAGGTTTTTTGTAACGCAACACGAGCATCAGACTTAAAAGCTGCGTTTTGTCACCCATTTCAGCTAAAGCAACGACCAGCGTGGAATCCAAGATTGCCTGCATCGAAATTCCTGCTTTTCGTGAGGTTAGTGAAAACATCAAATCCCCTCATAGACTTTGAGTTCTATGAGAGGATCAGAATTGTAGCGTGGGTTACGACTTTTGAAAACCAGCAATTAAGCCTTATTTTGTATAAGAACCGTAATTAATCGGCCGGATTGCTTGATTACCTTTAATGGTCACGTTGCCAACAACATAGTCATCCAGGTCTTGTTTTGAATTGTTATTGTAACGTCCAAGTCCCGAGGAAAGAACGACGTTGTAAGTTCCACGTTTTAACATCAAGTTTGTGCCATTAACTGTGGTGCCCATACGCTGAATATACCGACCTTGAACCCGGTTTTTGCCTGAATAGAGTTCGTAGGTGTTAGAAGTATAATCAATACCACAAATTTTACCGACATTGATGTCAACCATCGTATTATCATTCAAAACTTCAAACTGGAAAAAGTAAGCGTTACCTTCGAGCGGCAATGCTGCAATCTCCTCTTTACAAGAAGTGTTTTCGTATTTGTTATCACCAATATGAAACACTTTATCACGTCCAAATATGACTGTATTTGGGTCGGGCTGCAAAATCTGATCTGTAGGACCGATTTGGGGCGGCTTCACTTCACTAGGCGTCGCAGATGGCGACGACTGCTGAGCTACGGCATTATTTTTTTTCTTCTTCGATCCACCAAAAAAGTTTGCATTGCCACAGCCCACTGTAGCAACGCTCATCAAAAGCACAGCACTTAGGATTCTTCGATTCAACATAATAGACTCCAAATCAACAAAGAGGTTCAGCTATATCCACAACAGCTACAACAAGTTCGCACCTCAGTCATGAGATGCTAGGATTAAAGATGCAGACCATGTGCCGCCGACCAATCCAACAGAAATTCAGCTACTTAGGACTAAAAAAAAGGTAAAACTGTCAAAAAAATTGACACTTCGTACAAAGTTTATGCAATAAGAGTCGTCGAAAACAGAAAAATAGCAGGCAACATTAATGAGTCCAAACGTCATCTTTAAGAATTCACACTTTGCGGTCATCGACAAGCCGGTTGCCACCCTCAGTGTGCCAAGTCGACTGGGCCGCGAGGATCCCCGACCCGTTGCAGGAATTCGACTGCAAGAGTTTCTCGGAATTCAGATTTATCCTCTGCATCGTCTGGACGAGGATACTAGTGGACTCTTGATATTCGCACTTAACGCAGCCGCCTCTCGAGCCGGCAACCAGTGGTTTGAGGGTCATGAGATAGTTAAAACGTACGAGGCCCTGTCAATATCAATTGATCCATCTGATATGCCGCGATGGCAGACCGAACAGACTTGGGAATGCAAACTAATGCGTGGAAAAAAACGCGCCTACGAGGCCAACTTCGGAAAATCCTCACTGACAAAGGCCCAATTTATGGGTCACTCGAAATCGATCCGATCGGTTTGGCAGCTCACCCCCATTACCGGCAGGTCTCACCAATTACGCTATGAAATGGCACGTCATGGATTTCCAATCGATGGCGACCAACTTTATGGTTCAAAAGTCGCCGCTGGATCAGCGCCTGGGATTGACCTGCGAGCCTTCAAACTGGATTTTAAAAATTGCTCGAACCGATCTGCTTTTGATTTACCGGATGAGCTGCGAGTTCCAGGACTAATCTAAAATCAATGGGCGATTGTCACCGGACCCACTTCAAACTTCCGCCCTCCAAAAGGCTGAACAGGCCGTGCGTTGATAGGAATTTTTTTGCGAAAAGCCTCGACTTGACCAGCTGACACCTCAATGGGCTTACGTAGAATCGCCCAAGAAAACCCCTCTGTACAGGGCGGTACAGTTAATGAGCCAGAATAACGATAAGCGGAAAAATCATCAGGGAAAAAACTAGAGAGCTTGAGATTATCGACAGAGTCTACGCCTAGGTTTGCCGGCGAATGCGATTTTTCGATAATTTTTCCGAACTCTGCATTTGCCTCCCCGATTTCAACAAATGAAGATAAGGCCAGAACGTCCCCCCCAGCACTTTCCAATATTAATTGTATTTCCATTGGATAGCTAAGGCCGCTCAGCTGATGCTCGCTTGGCGAGTGCATATGCAGCTGCTTCACCCGAAAATACTTTTTGTCGACTTCAACCTGGGTTTTACCCGATAGATCAAGGCGCAACGATTTTTCGTCGATCACGATACTGCCAGACTCGCTCTTCCAATGATTATTCGCCCACCGCCGACTCAGAAATGCATGCCGCGGAATATCAATGGGTGACTGATATGCTCCGCTCGCGCACTGCTTGAATTCTGGCTTTAGTTGCCCCCACATGGCAGGACCTGTCTCGCCTTCGTAAGACCAGTTTCTTATTGGGGCACCAGCGCCCTGCGAGGAACTGGCACCCTCTGAGCCAAGGGTTTTGCTAAATTTTTGCGGATATTGTCCGAGCGTATCACGAAATTTTGCACTTGCAGAAATTGACCAGTCATCTAACCCCTGCCAAATTGTCAACCCCATGGCTACGGTGCCAAAAAATGAGAACGCCGCTGTGCTCAACCATTTATTGTGTTTCTCACGTGCAATTTTTAAAATCACAACGGCGGCACAGATGGCAAACGCGGTGGGCGCCACATGATAGTCGCTAAAATAGAGACCGCCAATTGTATAAGCCACCCAAAACCATTGAACGACCATAAAGACAAAGAGAACCCACTCGTGGTGTTTGAAAGCATTTAAGCGCGGCCACAAATAAACAAGTGAGAGGCTAAAAATTATTGACGCAAAGCAAACGACAGAATTAAGACCGAAAACACCTCGTGCCACGAGAAGATCGTGGACCACAAAGCCCGCAAACGTCAGCATCAGGGCAATGGTTGAATTAAGAAACGCATACGGTACCGCATTTTGCTGAGATACTGATGCTGAGCTAAGACGTTTCGTCAATGTTCCCCCTGTGTCCATGGACAGCGAACCATCCACCCTTCCCGCTTTGCTTTGGGACGGGAGGGCTGGGTCCAGCTTTGGACAAGAGGGCGTCGGAGAAAAGATCCATTCGCTTTAGCTAAAACTGTTTATTTACCTAGATTTACAAGGATTTTTTGGATAATTTAGGTTTGATTAAAAGATCCTAACCTCCTGCTTTGAGGTACCACCAAGTGAATTTCGAATTTGCCGGCTTATCTTCGATTGAACCGATTACAGCGCTGCGGATTTTCCTGTTATTACGTCTGATTCAGCATGTAGCAGAAACTTGGTTAGCCCGTTCCAACAGGGCCTGGTGGGGTGATGTCGCAAGACAAAATGAAGCGGCAAAAATCTTGGGCATTGCCCCAGCTGACATGCAAAAAACGGTGGCCTACTCTGGCGATCGCTACAACTTAAGTCGATTTAGTGCCATGGTCGGAATCATCGCGACGATATTATTCATAGGGTACGGAGGATTGGGTTGGACGGAAGACTTGGCTCGCAACACCAATAGCGTTCTCGGCGGAGGCGTCATCACCGAAGGTCTCGTGTTCATCGGGATCCTTCTGCTACTGACCCAGCTCATGTCCCTTCCATTTGCTCTATACAGCACTTTTGTTATTGAAGAGCGATATGGTTACAACAAACAAACATTGCGCAGTTTCTTGGGCGATCTTGTCAAGGCTTTAGTGTTAGGAATGATTCTTGGTGGCTTAATACTATCCGTGATTCTCTTCATTATGCAGTCTATGGGCTCAACTTGGTGGCTATACGCGTGGGCGGCTCTCTCCATATTCAGCCTGCTTACAGCCTGGATTTATCCAAGCCTATTAGCGCCAATATTTAATAAATTCACTCCCCTTGGCGACGGTGAGTTAAAGCAAGAAATTTTAGCTTTAGCAGAAAAAGTTGGCTTTCGGACCGATGGTCTCTTCGTCATGGACGCTTCAAAAAGATCTGGTCATGCGAACGCTTACTTCACCGGAGTCTTCGGCAAAAAACGAATTGTTTTGTTTGATACGCTAGTTAACAGCATGAACACTAAGGAAGTTACCGCAGTACTTGCACACGAACTCGGACATTTCAAACTGCACCACGTGCGCACAGGGATGATTCGTGGCCTCATCTTTTCCCTACTGATTTTCGCCGGTATTGGCGCGATGCTATCAAGTAAAAACTTTTATCTCGCCTTTGGCCTTACGGATGTATCGAATCACGGTGGACTCGTCGTGTTTTCACTCTGGTTTGGCCTTATCGAGTTTTATCTGCAACCACTGCAGACTTGGTTTTCAAGACGTAATGAATTCGCGGCTGACGACTTTGCGAAGTCGACATTAGGATCAGGCGCCAATCTCGTTTCGGCGCTGAAAAAGCTCCGTGAGAAAAGTAGCATCATGCCAATTGCTCACCCCCTCTACTCGGCCATGTACTACAGCCACCCTCCCATGCTGGAACGCATCAAGACCCTGGAAATCTGACTCGTCACAATCGAGTAAAGTCTCTTGAAAAAACTCCAAAAAGAACTTACTCGAGGCAAACATATCAGGCAGATGAGGCAGCCATTCGGCTGCCTGGCGGCTCGCCGTGCTATCATACATAGATATCGCTGACTTAAAATTACCGACCCACGGACAGCAGAGAAGGGACTCTCATGACGCTTTTTAACCAATTTAAGACACACAAAAAGACTTCATGTCTGACTCTCTTGGTCGCAACAAGCGCCACCCTGACCACAGCCCCGGTGTTTGGAGCCGTCAGCATCGGTGCTTACGCCGTCGGCAACCACTCAAGCTGCGGCGCAGGCAATATACCTGGCACGATTGTGGAGCTGGATAAATTTTTTGACAGTAAAGACTATCCAGTTGAGTTCGAAAAAAACTTCTACTGGAAGGACCTTCAAGTTAAACAGACTGACTGGACCAAAGCAGGAGATTTTCAATCGTCATCATCAACCAACACTGGCTTTGACGGCGCTGACGCTAGCTTACTAACTTACATTGCGAGTCACGGCGTCACCAGTGGTGGCGTTTACAAAGCTCTAGCTGGCTCGAAAAATTCTGGCGGCTGTTACATCCCCACAACAAGTCTAGAGCTTGGCAACAACTCGAGTCGCTATACAATTCTCTCCACCTGCCAAGGACTTAAAATAGGCTCTGGAGACTACCCCAGCTCGTCTGGCGAGAACCCCTCCAAAACCTGGAAAAATGCCGCGACTGGTCTTAACTGTATTTTTGGTTACTCCAATAACATGGCAGATGACGATGGCTACGGAGAATATCTTCTAGCCAACATGAAAGACGGGTCAAATACCCTATCGAAGGCATTCATGGATGCCTCCGAGTCGGTTTACTCAGATAACATCCCCGCTGTCCTTTGCTTTGGATCAGATGAACAAGATGCTGCTAATTACATTCAAAATAACAAAGTTTTCGAATCTGAATCACGCCCTAATTCAGCATCATCGTGGGTTTACCGAATGGTAACACCGACAACTAGCTCCAAAAAAAGTGCGGCTGAGATTCCGGCGATGCTTCGACTACGCACCAAGCAATTCAATACAGACAAGATTGCTCGATTATTTCTGGGTCAAGGCGTATTGAAGAAAAAAACGACCAACCACCGCGTTACTCTTTGGGGATCATCTGGCCGCGCAACCTACGATCAGATTAATGGGACATTTGTCGTACAGAACCGTCTCATCGACAACGTGAAAAACGAGGATGTCCCAAGTTTGATGGAAGCCGAAAAAATCGCTCGTCACGTTTTAAACGTCAGCGGCCTTCAAAAACTAGCAGGGAGCACTGTTCTGTCCGCAACCTCCGAGGAGGTCCTTGGGGGCATCAAGGGTGTTAGCCGCACCTTAGCCAGGAAGTTCACCTACAAACAAGAACTTGCCGGATCGACTTCTCTGTCTCAGCAGGGCGCTATTGATATCACCGTCGGACCAGGTGGCGTTGTAACAGAAATCAAAGCTGCTTTACTGGAAATTGACACCTCAAATAAAGCACTGTCGAGACCTACAAATATCACCGCACAACTCGACGAAATTGCACTTAAGGCGATTCAAAGTGTGACCAAAAAGGTTCCAGGCGCAAACTACAAAGTCATCAAACATCGTGTTGGATATGACACCGGCAACTACCACCGACTGAATAATATGGCGCCAGCTGTCATTGAAGTCACGGTCGAGGCTGGACTTGGCGAGTATCGCAGAAACTACCTCGAAAAAATAAACTTATAAGATTCGGACAGGAAGACCGCTGGACCTGCCAGGTGTCACTTTCGAAAGTTAACTAAAGCCACTTGGGTCGCGCCGTATCAATAAATATGAGTGGGAAGAACCAACAGATTCCTTGAGAATTCTGAGCCCGAGTAACGTTATTTTGCTTGGATTCACCTGATTCCGCCAAAAACATTAGCTAATTCGGCCTGGATGGCATAGTTTTCGCCGACCCGCTGGCTTGGATTGGCCAAAGCGGTTATTAGATAAGAGTGCTTAAACCTGTTTTTATAAAATAGATATTTTGTGAGGGATAAGTGAAAGACGCTGAGTACGACGCATTCGCAAAAGAATACCAAGAATCAAAGCAACTTCCATTCCGCACCTATGCTGAACAGCCTTTGCTTTTGGACTTGATCGGCAATGTAAATGGCAAGGTCGTCTTAGATTTAGGTTGTGGTGAAGGCATCTATGCACGAAAAATTAAGGAGCTCGGTGCTAAGACTGTCATTGGTGTCGACCTCTCGGGTGAAATGGTCGCACTTGCCCGAGCGTCTGAGAAAAAAAATCCACTGGGAATTGAATATCATGTTGGTGACGCTTCCACAGTTGGTCAACTTGGTCAGTTTGATTTGGTACTGGGCTCTTACATTCTGAACTATGCTCGAAGTCTTGATCATCTCGAAGCCTTCTGCCGAATGATTCACCTCAACTTGAAACCTGATGGCCGATTCGTCGGGATGAACGACAATCCAGCTAATGATCCAGATCATTACGCGGGCTATCGCAAATATGGATTCATCAAGTCATCGCCTAACCCGAGGCGTGAAGGAGATCCAGTGACCTACACCATGTTCCTACCTGACGGGAGTAGTTTTAGTTTTGACAACTTTTATCTGGCGCCGGAGACTTACCAGAAGGCTTTTGATGCGGTTGGCTTTACATCCATGCGTTGGAGACGACCAAAGGTCATGGCGGCTGGAGTAAGTTCACTCGGAGAGCCATACTGGCGCGAATTTCTGATGGATCCGCCGGTTATCGGAATTGAGGCATTTAAGTAAAAATCCACTGTAAAGCTAATAGTGGTGTGTCCAGCGGGACCTGAACTGACTGAAAACATTCACACAAAATCGCCAAAGAACCCATCAGGCGCCGTTTCCGCTCGAGAACCAAAAGTAGCGGGCAGCCAAGATGACGGCAAGCAGTGCCAAAAGTGGGTGGATCTGTTTCGCCCGTCCCGACAGCAGTGAAACCAGGACGTAGGTCATAATCCCCAGTGCTATGCCGTTTGCTATGCTAAAGGTGAGCGGCATAGTCAGCATGGTAACAAAAGCTGGAACTGCCTCATGATGATCACGCCAGTTAATCCGTCCGACACTTTCTAGGAGCATCGCCCCCACCACCACGAGTGTCGGTGCCGTAGCCACAGGTGGCACCGCTGAGGCCAGGGGCCAAAAGAATAACGCCATCAAAAAAAGTAGACCTGCAAATACAGCGACCAGCCCCGTTTTACCGCCATCTTCAATACCTGCAGCTGACTCCATATAAGCTGTTGTCGTGGAGGTTCCAATAAATGCACCTACAGTTGTTGCTACTGCGTCAGCGGTAAACGCTTCGCCAGCCCTGAACATTCTTCCCTTCCCATCTGTAAATTTTGCGACCTCCGATAGTCCGATCAGTGTCCCAGCGGTGTCAAAAAACGCGACAAAAAAGAAAGTTAGCACAACACCCCAAATACCCGAATCAAGTGCACCACGAATATCCAAAGCACCTATCAAATTAACCGGCCATACGGGCCAACCAATAATACCCCCGTCAAAACCAGAAAATCCTTTGCCATCAAATACGGGAAGGTCAAAAAGAACTGCGATCAAGGACACAGAAAAAATACCGAGCAGTATCGCACCGGGTACTCGGCGAAGAAGAAGAGCCGTCGTTACCGCCAGTCCAGTAATCGCAAGCAATGCTTGCGGAGAATTTAGCTCTCCAAGACCAACCATCGTTGTGGGGTTTGCCTGAACAATGCCGCCCGCCTGCAAACCAATCAGAGCTAAGAACATACCAATTCCTGCACCACTGGCTCGTTTGATGGGTGTGGGAATAGCGTTAACAATCGCCTCACGAAGGCCACTCACCGATAAAATGATAAAGAAAACTCCACTGACAAAAACAGCACCCAGGGCCGTTTGGCAGGAAATCCCCTGACTGAGCACGACTGAATAGGTGAAGTAAGCGTTCAACCCCATACCAGGGGCCAATGCAATGGGAAGACGGGAAACAAGTCCCATGAGAATTGAGCCGAAAGCCGCCGCCAGTGCAGTGGCCGAAAGCAGTTGGGCCGCCATATTATCAACACTCATGCTGGAAAAGGCAGGCGCCAAAATTTTAGGATTTAGAAACAAAATATAGGCCATGGCAAGGAACGTAGTGAGGGCAGCGCGA
>JBAXLR010000049.1:0-17183 GCA_037134655.1 bacterium
CTTGCCCAAGGTCTCTTGTTCCGCCTTGCGGGACAAGATGCCGCCAGTTGCTGAGCCGGCGATATAGAAATCACCCGAGCTATGAATCAATAGGCCTTGCGATGTGAATACCACGACGCCTTCTGGCAGGTTCGTTAAGGTTGATTTGTCCAGTTGCAAAAGTTGAAGGAAGTAAACTCGATCAATCAGATTTTTAATCTCGCCGGCGGCAGACTTCGTATTGAGATACGTTGACATCTGCTCGGCGCCAACGCGGCTTGCCCAAGCGTTGATCTCGTTTTGATCAATAGGCTGCTCATTCGTTAGCAGCATAACAGGCATTCCACCGACGTTGTGTCGTTGGCACAGGCGGATCAGATCTGACATTTTGTCGGCATCAGTAACGACAAGACGTTCGCTCCAATTTTCGAAAGCCATGACAACTTTTTTGGGCAATTCCTCAATGTGCTCGTTGAAAGAGACATGATGAGCAATTAGCCCCAAAGAAATCGGTGACAGATCACCTTCCTTGTCGCACAGAGTTGCCCAACTAGCTGCTACATCTGTGGCACCACTGACGAGTTCCTCGAGGGACATGAGGCGCGCCTTGATTTCGTGATACTTCTCCCGGCCTTGATCTCTAGTGACCTGGGCTTCTTTCATATCATGATAGCTTTTAGCTAGATTTGCTTCGCGTTCGTGTTTTTCGCGGATTTCCTTATCAAGACCATCTTGCTGGCCCGAAGCTTTTTCTTCCCACTTAGCGACTGCTTCCAGAGCAGCCAATGCTTCCGCCTCGAGTAAATCGGTTCTTTCCATCAAACCTGCGCGGGAGAGCCTAACTTTTTCCAGCTCCTTACCGATGGATTCATCGCGAAGCTTGTTGTTTTCAATTAATCGCTCAAGATTTTTGACTTCGTCTTCGTAGTCTGCAAGTTTGCTTCTATAAACATTAGCCGATTCATCGACGCCATCAACCTCGTTTTGAAATTCCGCGATGAGTCCGCGAAGCCTTTCCGCATCGCCCTCAGCCTCGGAGAGTTCACGTGAGCATTTCTCAACCTGCTCTTCGAGATTTTTTAAATGAAGGTTTTCCTCAGAAAGTTCGTTATCGATGTCAGTGAGGCGCTGTTCATTACCGTTGATCCTGGTTAGGCTATTGGTGATGAGCGCTTCTGCGCGCGCGATGCTTTCACGGATGACTGCAAACTGTTCGCCCAAAACAGCAAGTTCTGGATCTGCATCGGCCAGTATTTGTTGGAGCTCTTCGTATCGTGACTCCCACGTTGCCAGGTTTGAAATCTGCCCGACTTCCTGATCTTGTTCTTTGGCCATCTGTTCTTCAATGACAGAGAGTTTTTCTTTGAAATAATGGTAATTGTGACTGAAGAGTTTTAGCTCAAGCTCACGCAGCTCATCCGACAATTCTTTCCATAATTTTGCTTTTTCGACCTGATTTTCGAGAGAAGACTGTTGCTTCTCGACTTCCTTGAGGATGTCTTCAACCCGAGAGAGGTTAAGGCCGGTTTCCTCAAGTTTCTTTTGCGCCTCAATTTTTCGGTGCTTATAAATTAAGGTGCCCGCGGCTTCTTCGAGGATTTCACGAACATCTTCCGGTTTTGCGTTAAGAATTCGATCAACTTGACCCTGCTGGATCATGGAGTAGCTTCGGCCACCGAGTCCGGTGAGCGCGAAGAATTGCACGATGTCTTTTAGGCGACATGATTTGCGATTAATGAAGTACTCACGCTCCCCATCAGCATAAAGCCTTCGGCCAAGAGTGATTTCGGACTCGTGGCGGTATTCTGGTGGGCAAATGCCGGTATCTTCCGTGTTGTCAAAGGTTAGAGCCACTTCGGCCAGAGTCAGTGCTTTGCGACGATCTGACCCGGCAAAGATGATATCCGTGGCTTTTTCACCGCGCAGGTTTTTTGCGTTCTGCTCGCCCATGACCCAGCGCACAGCATCGATGACGTTACTTTTACCCGATCCGTTTGGTCCAACAATCCCGGTAATACCTTTGTCAAAGGATAAGACCACTTTATCGGCAAATGATTTGAACCCGTCGACGGTGATTTTCTTTAAGTGCATGCTGTTTGCTCTCCCATATTGGGCATTAACCTCTGTGCACGGAGATTAATGCCGAAAAAGGTCAGATTTTACTGAATATTGATGGCTTGTTCCGTTATACCAACCCCTGGCGTAACGTCCAACAGAATAAGCGAATTCCCATAGAAGTTTGCCGCCAAGCCACGCCCCGAGGAAGTCAAAGCTACCTGGTAGTAGGATTTTCCACTGAAGGATGTGGAGGACTCAGCAAACCACGAGTTATCCCCAACTACTTTGGTTGCAAGGGAAAAATAGCCCTGCCCAGGCCAATTCACGAGGTCTCGAAAGTGATTGATCAGTAAAACGGTTTTGCTTTGGATGCTTACAAGTTCAAAATCGCCAACAAAATGTCGGTCGCTTTTCTCGAGTTCGGCTTTAAATCCGTAGATTCGCTCAAAAGTCAAAACATCCTTTGTTTTAGCTGTTTTATCGAGCAAGTCACCGGTGATTTTGACTCTGATTATATTATTGGCATTGGGTGATACCGAGCGGGTCTTATCCAAAGTGCCGCGATGGGATAGATAGAACGTGTCAGGATCGGTCACATCAGGTTTCGCTTCCCAGAAATTGGTACGGTAGTACTTGGTGTTTTGGTTGGTCGCAGTCGCGGGTAGATCCAGTGTCCCGTCTTTTTCTGCAAGGTTGAAATAGACCCACTTGAGATCTTCAATGGACTGGGTTTGATCTTTTTCCGGCCAGCCGCTACTTGCTGCTTCGCTTAAGTTTACGACAGCCAATTGATGTATTTCATTGCGTGCTTTTTTTGCTCGTTCGAATCTTGAACGTTCGTACTGATCAGGAATTTCGTTGGGTTCATTGGTTTCAGCATCATTGTCGTCCACAGATTTACTATCGTCAGCCTGAAGGTCTGAAAATTCCTGTTCTCCAATATCTGTGGGAAAGGCGAGTAGAAGATTGCGGCCAGTATCCAGATAAAGGGCACGACGAGACATTCTGAAGTTGCGGATCTTTCGAAGGGTAGAGTTTTCTAGAGGGCTAGCCAAATCCCCGGCAAAAATCGGTCCGTTAGAACAGCTGAGCGCCCAATAACCGTAATTGGCGCGTGCAATGGCATTGAGAGGATTGCACTCAGTTAGCTCAAAACTCTTAGCCAGTTTTGGCGCCTCTGGACTGGAAATATCAAATAACAAAATTTTTGCAGGTGATTCTTCGGACTTCGAAAGTGTCACAATCAGTGCATTTCCAGCGACCGTCAGACTGCGTCCCAAGCGCGGAAGGGCAATGGCGTTGACCTTGCTTCCAGAGGTGTCAATCACGAGTAACGAGCCTTGATTAAATTCCCGCGGATAATCACTGTTGAGAGCATAGAAATAACGCTCGCTGCTATCGACTCCAACATCCACTGGATTGGCAACGCGGTTACCGAGCTCAGGAAACTTTTCTTGTTTCTTGCAAGCGACAAATAAGGTGATCACGCTCAGGCTGAGCCAAACGCCTTTGTTAAATAACGATCGCCAGGACTTTTGCATGCCAAGACCCTTAAAAAACTGGTGATTATTAAATTAGCAATCCAAGCTTTATTGTGCATGATTGTTGGGAAAAAGACACGTTTCAATTAAAAATTACGTAATATTAGGTGGTTGTGTTCAGGTCGTGAGGGCATTCCAGGATATTTTGGTTTGGTCGCACGGTTTTTGTTGTATCCCTTGAAGTGCCTGGGTTATGAGTGGTTGTAAGGAACACAATCCTTTGTCAACTCATGTTCAATGAAGGGGAATAACCATGGCCGGTTCGCTCAATCGCGTGATGATCATAGGCAATCTCGGACAAGATCCGGAGCTTCGTTATACCGCAAATCAAACTCCTGTGGCGACATTCAGCATTGCTACGACAGACTACCGTGTAGCTGCGGATGGTCAGCGCCAAGAGACAACAGAATGGCACCGCGTTGTTGTATGGAGCAAGATGGCAGAAAATTGTGCAAAATTTCTTGCCAAGGGTCGCACCGTATTCGTTGAAGGAAAATTACAGACAAGATCTTGGGATGATAAACAAACTGGACAAAAGCGCTATCAAACCGAGATCGTCGCACAAAACGTTCAGTTCTTGAACTCACCAGGCCAACGCAGTGACTACACTCAAGCAGGACGGGCAAATCAGGCTATGCCGCAAGCCAATAACTACGGCGCAGCTACGGCCATCCCGGAGTTTGACATCGGCGCGCCTGTTTCTGGCAATACGACATCTGGATTTGGCGGGCCTGAAACGGCTGGACTTGATGACATTCCATTTTGAACAAAGTCAAAACCTTAAATGTGAAAAACCCGCTGGACAATCGATTGTTCAGCGGGTTTTTTGTCGATAAGATTCCGCGATGTGTTTAAAACCGCGCTCCAACACCACCCCAAAGTGCGAAGAACAAATCAAATCCTCCTGGAGTGCCCAGTACGAGGTGATTTCTCAGTTCAACCTTGAAGTTAAGCGTGTTGTTGATGTGAATTTTTTGGCCGATACCAGCCTCTAAAAAGACCTTGGACTCTTTCTTCGGTGCGGGTCGACCGGCTTTGCCGTAAGAGTCGGTTTCATCGGGTTCTGCGCCTGGTCGTTTGGCTGTTGTGTTGCCAGGAGCTGGAAAGTTCCCCCGACTCTCCTTGCCGTTGTTTAGGAACGTTTGCAAAGGGTAAAACGTCGTCATGGCAAGGCCACCACCCATGGTCACGAACACGTCAAAGTTTACGACGCCCGACAGGAAGAAAATCTCTTTACCGTAAATGGGATTCCAGATGGCATTGCCGGTCAGCAGCATGTTGTATTCGCGGATATTCACGTACGCAGGACCGTAATTTCCGAGCCCAGATGGATTGTTAGGCCCAGCGTTGCCATTAGCGTCTTGGATTTTATCGGGACCACCACACTCTTCCGGTATCTCGTAATCGACGTCGTTATAAAAACTCTCGATACAATCACGCTCGTAGCGATCCTTATTCAGGGCGAAAGTTATTTCCGCACCCATGCCCCAAGATTCGCTCCAGAAGTAATTGATACCACCGTTAATCAGATAAGTGTCAATGTAGCTTTGGTTCAGAATAAGGCCGAGATTCGGACCATTTAATTCAACGCGGTTTTTTTTCGGATAGAGCTTGTTCTTTATGACGTCTTCGCCCTCAGTGGCTTTTTTATAGCCGCCAACACCAGCAAATGCTGATCTGCTATCAATCAGTAAAGACAGGCAAGCCATCAAGGTCAAGCTGCAAGCGGTACGGAACAATTGGATTTTGGTGCCCACGCGAAAATCCCTCAATCAGCGATCTGCGAGACTTGTTACCAGATCGGTGAAAGCTCGGGGTTTTTAGCTTTTCGCCATTCCCACAAAAATTTCTTCGATCCGCCGTAGACGTTTAAGGGCGTTCGTTTTCATCATTTGCAACTCGTGCAAGGATGCGCCCTTTGCTGCAGGATCCTTAACCGAAATATAAAATTTTATCTTCGGTTCAGTTCCAGATGGGCGAACGCTTACTTTGGTACCGTCCACTAATACAAATTGTAACACGTCACTCTTCGGTAGTGCCAATTTCCCGGAAGCTTGTGCCTGATGGTGAACGAAGGTGAACTCTTGCGAAGTTTCGAAATCACGCATTTTTTCTACAGTAATACCGTCGATTATGGCTGGTGGAGCTGACCGCATCTTGTTCATCATGCCTTTGATGGCGTCAGCCCCCTCCTTGCCTTGCATGGTTAGCGTGTAAAGGGATTCCTGATAGAGGCCATGTTTTTGGAAAATGCGGTCTAAGACTTGCGTGCACGTTAGACCTAGATGCTTGTAGTAAGCAACCATCTCGGCGGCTACACATGCAGCACTCACCGCGTCTTTGTCGCGAACGAATGAGCCGGCCAGAAAGCCGTAGCTTTCCTCGCCGCCACAAACATAGGTCCGGTGAGGTAGGCGTCTGCCGGTTTCAAGATCTTCAATTAAGCCGCAGATCCACTTAAACCCAGTCAAAGTTTCCTCGCAGAAAGCCCCATATTCGGCCGCGATATCGGCCTGCAGATCTGTCGTGACGACTGTTTTAATGACGAGGGGGTCTGGCGGCATTAATCCTGCATCTTTCGTACCCGACAAGAAAAAATCCACCAGTAGGCAACCAATTTGGTTGCCGTTGAAAAACGTATAATCTTCTCCTTCGCGCACAATAATCCCGATTCGGTCTGTATCTGGGTCTGTCCCAATGACGAGGTCCGCCTGTTCCTTCCGCGCCAGGTCAAGCGCCATTTTGAGTGCTTCGGGCTCCTCTGGATTTGGGTATTTTACAGTTGGAAAGTTGCCGTTTGGCAGTTTTTGCTCGGGAACAACCATTACATTATTAAATCCGAGCCGGCTCAGCATCTCTGTAACTGGGTAAAGCCCACTTCCATGGAGCGGCGTATAAACAATCTTGAAGTTTTTGCGACCCTCTTTTCGCCGGCTCAAAGCTGATACGTTCTTGAAGTAGGCTTCATCCAAATCTCTGCCTACTAATTGGCAAAGACCCTGAGATTTAGCTTGGTCGATCGGCATGGATTTAATGTCTTCAAATTTCTCCAAGTGATTATATTTCGCGATAATGGCAGTATCGTGCGGCGCAATGATTTGTGCGCCTGAACTCCAGTAAACTTTATAACCGTTGTACTCAGGAGGATTGTGGCTGGCCGTAATGCAGATGCCTGCGGCGCAGCCGAAGTGTCGGACCATAAAAGAAAGCATAGGCGTTGGACGAAGCTCTTCAGTTATTAACGCCTTAATTCCGTTGGCCGCCAGTACTTCAGCGGCGGCAAAAGCGAATTCGCGCGAGAAATTTCGGGAATCATAGCTTATACCGACTTTGAGCGGACCTTCAGATCCAAATGTTTCCCTAACATGCAAAGCTAGGGCAGTCGTAGCCCGGCGAATATTGTAAATATTCATGCGGTTGGTGCCAGCACCCATAATGCCGCGTAGGCCACCGGTCCCAAATTCCAGATCTCGGTAAAATCTTTCAGAGAGTTCAGCGTTATTATCAGAATCCAAAAGTCTTTGAACTTCGGCTCTGGTCTGGGAGTCAAAAACCGGGTTCGACGCCCAGTATTTGGCTTTTGATGTGATATTTTGGTCCACTCCCTTGACGTCCTTTCATGATGAGTATGCACGGAAAATTAGGGATTTAAATCTACCACCCAAAAGTGCCTCCCGCCAATCTCTTACCTGGTGGCTAGACCGCTTAGGGCGGCCAGTTGAGAAAGAATGAGGCATAGGTTAAACTCTTTAGATAGAGTCCAAGCAGTAAACATGGTGGCCGTGGCTAGGGAGACATTTCGTGTCGGACGAGCTAGAGCTAATTAAAGACGAAACATCCAATCATCAAGATCAGCTGACGGCCTGGGGGCACGGCTGGTATGTTTATGAAGATGGACAAGTTTCTGGCCCACTAAATGCCAAGGACGCGCTGGGTAGTGAGAAGTCAGCGAATGGTCAGACCGTACGCATGGTCAGCCGTAAGGGATTTACCCAGTGGTACCCAGTACGAGATTTTGCTGAAATCTATAGCATGATTGAGGCTTACTCTAAACGCCTTGACGAGAAACCAGCCAGCCCGAAACCAGCAACAACGGAATTTACGCCGAAAAGTAAGATCATCAATACGAATGTTGGTGAGGGGCTAAGTCTTAATTCAGGCGTTAGCGTTCAAAGCGAGAGTTTAGGGAGATCTGAAGCCTTAAAAAATCACGGATCCCCAAGCTCAAATATTCTAGAGACGATGGGAAGCGCAACTCAGACGCCTGGAGAGATTGGGACTGCAACGCGGTCGCCGACGATCCCAAGAAATGCAGCAACCGAGTCTAATGCAGCGGTTAGTCCACCTGCAGGTCTCCCTCACGATGATAAAAAACTTAAAAAACTACTTCGACGGCAGGTGCGCCAGGCGCAGGCTGCCGCACGTAACCAGAAGCTAATGGATCCGAAACTTTTTGCTGAGCGGTATTTTGGTTTACAAAGTCGCTTAAGGCTTGGTCGTGTTTTCTCTCCAACCCTTGGCGCTCTCATATATACACCGCTCACCTTGGGTGGTTATTGGTGGGATTGGTTCGTTAGGGCTTGTGATGAGGTGGGCTGGCATCTGACAGGTTCGGTTAAAGCAAAGATGTCACTTCCCCTTTGGTTTTGTATGATTCCTGGGTTGCACCTATTTGTCGCTTACTCCCTTGCCATGGCGGTACGACAGATGGAGATGCAAAACGGCTACCGTAGCACCAATACATTTTTGGCGACCTTGGCGGCAGTATTCCCGCCGCTTTACATGATCATGATTCAGTCGGCCTTGAATAAACACTGGCGATTGCATGTTTATCACAGTGGTGTTGAGAACTAGACTATTTTCCGATACAGAATTCTTTAAAAATTGAATCCAGCACATCGTCATTGGAGATATCGCCAACGATCGAGGCGAGTGATCTTGCCGCTTCTAGTAGCTCAAACGCGAGCATTTCGTGACCAGCGGAGGATTGCGCTGCCAGTTTAAATTTTTTAAGGGACTCTTCGGCCGCTTCAAGTGCAGCCGCCTGACGGCCCGACGTAATAAATGGTCTTTCTTCGATCGATCCAGTCGCCTTGTCTACGATCTGGATTAACTTATTTTTGAGGTCATCCAAACCAAATCCGGTTTTACAGCTGATTGGTAAACGACCTTTAGCCCAGGTAGGTATGCCAAGATCACTTTTGCTGATGACGGAGATTATTGATTTATTAGCTGATGCCACGACTGCGTTAATGGCAGACAGCTCGTCAGGGTCAGAATCAGCAGCCTGAAGCAAGACGACAAGATCAGCTTCACTCAAAATATATTTTGAAAGGGCGACCCCGTCTTGTTCGATCACATCATCGGTCTCGCGAATTCCAGCAGTGTCGACCAGGCGAATCAGTCGTCCGTCCAGAAGACAAGACTCTTCAAGATAATCTCGGGTCGTCCCGGCCCTTTCACTGACGATCGCTCGCTGTTTGCCCAGAAAATTATTTAGTAAAGTAGATTTTCCAGCATTTGGCGCACCAACCAAGGCGACCATAAGCCCACGGCTGGCGACCTTGCCGCTGGTAAAAGTTGAGCTCAGGTTTTCAATTAATTTCAGCACGGCGTCTACGCGCTGTTTCACGTGAGCTAGCTGAACGTGCTGCGTATCCCCTTCGTCCGGAAAATCGATCATAGCCTCAAGATAAGCTAGTGCGCCTATAACTTCCCTTCGCAGGGACTCAATCTCGTCACGAAGTTTCCCTTGATAAAGCTGTCGCCCAGCCATCCACTGTTGCCGAGATTGGCACTCAATTAATTCTTTCAATCCCTCGGCAGTCGTAATGTCGAGCTTCCCATTAAGTAGCGCTCTCTTGGTGAATTCTCCAGGTTGGGCTGGGCGTACGCCTAAGGCATAAACCACCTGCAGAATGCGCTGAATGATATATGGGCCCCCGTGGCAAAAGATTTCAACCGTATCTTGTCCAGTAAACGACTTTGGGCCTTTAAAGAAAACAACAACAACCTCGTCGAGGATCTCGCGCGTTCGAGGATCGATAAGTTGGCGCAAAGATGCTTGTCGTGGCTTTAGCGTTGAGTCGCTATTAAGGAAACAGGAGCTTACCAGCTGGCAGGCGTTATGACCTGAGACCCTTATAACGCCAACGGCTCCGGGACCGGAGCCGCTGGCAAGGGCTGCAATTGCTTGTTCGTCATGTGGTCGCAACATATTTGTCAGTTGACCAAAATTAATTATTGGCCTCAAAAGTCTCCTCGGTTTTGTTCTCAGAACGTCGCCCGCGAGACAGAAGAATCATTAGTTTGCGACTAGGTCCATTGCCGATGGATTTTGTGTAAACGCGGGAGTCGTTTTCCAGCGCCATATGAATGATTTTGCGGTCCGCTGCGCTCTTATAGTCGAGTACACACTTTTGCCCGGTGGATACAACCTCCTCGGCCTTTTCTTTTGCGATGCGCATCAGCTCTTCTTCACGTCCTTTGCGGCTGCCTTGGGCGTCAATAAAGATCCTGAAAGGTAGTTCTTGCTTTAGATAGCGTGGTTTTTTACGCAACAGGTGTTCGAGACTTTCAACAAACTTTGTGTTCGATTGAATAATTGCCGCGACAGCAGCATTATTGACTTCAAGCTTCATCTTGCCTTCTTCCATAGTTGAGCTGACGTCGACCGTCTCGCCGACAATTCGCTCACAGAGTTCTTTGCAAAACTGGCTTATGTCACGCTCTAGTTGAGCCTGTGCTTCCGGCGTTAATGGCTCAGCGGGAGCACGTTCTTCACGGGGCGCGCGAGGTTCGGACTTGCGCTCCATTCGGTCTTTACCGGGCGATTTAGCGTTTTGACGACGGTCTCGATTGTCGGACGGGCGTCCACCACTTCTACCTGCATCGCGGCCTTGTTCTGCACCTTTACGGTCAGAACGTTGTCCGCGGTGGGATTGAGCGCGCGGCCAGACTTCGATTTCGGCCTTAGCACCCATGAAGAAACTGACAAGACCTTGTTTCGGCTCTTTCAGCACTTTGTATTCGAGGTCTTCTTTCGAGAGGTTCAGTTTTACACAAGCTAAAGTTAGTGCTTGCTCGACTGATTTTGCCTCGATTCTGATTGGTTGACGGTTGCGGTTTGTGTTCATTTTGTGACTCCTGTTTTCGTTACACACTTTTATCTGGTTTGAATGCGAACCTTTTAGATGTTCGCGAATTTCCGATTGAGATACTGCTGCTGACCAATGGATACGATGGTGTTAGTCAGCATATATAGAACTAAGCCTGAAGGGAGCGTAATCATCATGACGCCGAAAACTAAAGGCATAAACATTAAAATACGCTCTTGAGCTTTATCAATCCCAGTCATTGGCGTCATCTTCTGCTGGATGAACATGAAGACCGTCAAAATGATTGGAGTGACAAGATACGGATCCTTGGCAGATAGGTCCGTAATCCAAGCGAAGAACGGCGCATGTCGCAAGTCGATGGATGCGGATAAAACCCTAAACAACGCAAAGAATACCGGGATCGTGGGGAGAATAGGCAGACAGCCTTTCATGGGGTTTATTTTGTGTGCGCTCATGAATTTCATGAGCTCCATTTGCATTTTTTGATTATCGTTTTTATAGCGCTCCCGGATTTTACCCATCTCAGGATTGAGCTTCTTCATTTTGGCGGCACTGTGGGCTGCTTGCTTGGTGAGAGGGAAGAATAACACCTTGAGTAGCACAGTTAATAGAATAATCGCGAAACCGTAATTGCCGGTGAATTTGTAAAGACCCTTAATTGCTAAGAGTAAAGGGTGCGCAATCATGTCAAGCCAGCCAAGCCCCAACGTTGTTTTTAGACGAGGATCAAAAGCAGTAAGCAGTTCAACTTCTTTGGGCCCAAACCAAACATCATAGTTGATTTTGGCCGCGCCTTGCGGCTGTACGACGCCTAGGTCACTGCTAGCAACGGTGCTGATCTCGCAGAGTTTTGATGGAGGAGCGCCACCACCAGAAAAGGCCGTCCTATAGGTAGCGGCAGCTTTGGGTAGCAGGGCAAAAGCGAAGTAGTGTGTGTCAATTCCAAAAAAATCAAGTTTACGATTTTTTTCTACAACTTCTAGACGCTGATCTTTGCAGAAGTCCTCAAGGTTGGTGAAGTCATCAGTGCCGTCAATCTGAGTTAAAAACCGCGGTTGCTCTCCGGGCGTCGCAGGTGCCAGAAATGAGCTTTTAGTCGTTTCAATGTCAGCGCCGACCTCGGTCAGAACCGAGGCAAAAAGTGGCCGCGCTTCCTTTGCCTTATTTGTAAAGGAAAGTTCAAGTTTACCGGCATAACCTTGTGCCGGCAGAGTCCACGTTTGAGTGATTTCCCAATTGTTTTCTTCACGTGAAAAAGTGAATCCAGTTGGAATTTTTTCTGCCGAAAATGGCAAAGCTAAACTACGCTCAGGGACTGTGCCGGGGAATGCTTGGATTGCAGCCGGTCGCGCCAGCAGGTCCACCGCTTTGCTGTCTTGTTGGTTCGAGTCCTTGTAGCGTTTTAATTTAACCGAGGCCAGAGAACCCAGCTCTTGGGATAAGCTAAATGTAACGTCCGGGGTGTCGTAGGTAAGCTCGGCGGCTGAAAGTTTACGCACCTGACTTAAAGCAGTTGTGTCGGTCGTTTCAGATTTTACAGCCTCGGTAGCAGCATTACTGGTTGGAGTTTTTTGAGTGGTTTGGGTTGCTGAACTGCTTGTTGCGGTTGGCGTTTCTTTTTGGCGACCGAAACCTGGGTACTTATTTGTAAGATACTGGTTCCAAGCAAGGTATAAGGCGATACAGAGAGCGATCGCGACAAATGTGCCCCGGTTGGTGCTGAAATCTTTATCTTGTGTTTTCACGGTAAATCCACTCCACCAGGATGCCACGGCCCGCATTTAATCAGCCGGCTTGAGATTTTTGTTAATGCCTCAGTCAGATTATCTTGTTCTAAACAGGTGCAAGCGTACCTTGAGCAAGATGGAAAAAATCGGCATTCTGCGCCCAGGGCTGCTAGGACAGGTGACAAAGACACCTGATAAAGTTGCACCAGAAATTTCAGAATCGATTTAATCAATCTAATGTTTTCCTTCAGGCTCAAAGCCTTAGCCCATTTAGTTAGCCTAGTTTGGTCAGTAAACGATTTGCACACTGTTGGAGTCGGTCTTGAATATTGGCCTTCACGTGCCCTTTGCCGTCCACGAGTGATGGTCTTGCAATAACCACCAAATCTCTGCCGATGAGGGCAGTTTCCGCCCAGAGACTGGTCTGGAAAACACTTCTGATGGAGCGTTTCACGCGGTTTCTAACAACTGAGTTGCCAACCTTACCACTGACAATTAATCCTAATCTGGACGGACGAGATTCATCTTTGCCAGATGCAAGCAGTACAAAATCCGAGCACACGACCTTGGTGTTGGAACCTGAGAGCACTCGATCAAATTCCCGGCTGCTGAGCAGTCGCTGTGATTTCGTAAAGCGAGCCATGATAGTAGTCCGCCTTCCTTAGTAGGTGTTGAGTGATTATGCCTACTGTCCAAACACATCGTGTCTGATAAGTAATTCACCAGCCATGTCGCGGCTTCTGCAAGAAGAACGACAAGGATTCAGACGAATATGCAGATCAAAGGCTTGAGGATTCTCAGAACAATCACTTCTCGTAAGCGGTAACGGCGATTTTCTTTCGACCTTTTGCGCGACGGAGAGCAAGTACAGCGCGACCAGATGCGGTTTTCATGCGCGCACGAAATCCATGAGTACGAACACGACGTTTGTTGTGAGGTTGAAAAGTACGTTTCATATTGTGAAACTCCAGTTGTTTAAAAGACGTGTCAATTCAGCAGGTTAACAGTTTGCACGTCGGTTGAGCGCTGGACTTTACCAGAGAGGTGACTTGTATGCAACCATCTGTTTGAGGAGTATTTCTAGCCCAATTTCAGGCAGTTAGCCAGAGACCGTCGAAGTTCAGACCTGACCAAAGAAACCCCTTATTATATTGACATTTTGTTATAAAAACCATAGAATACGCCAGATTTTTAATAATTTGATCTATGGAAAACCTGAAGCCTGGATTAATTTCGAAGGACACCGGTGGTTATGCGACAGCTTGTCCAAACTTTTATAGTTCTAATTCTTTGGGCGCTATCCAATCCCGTGGCGGAGGCGGCGAAGAAATCCCCCAGTCGTATAGCCTTTATGAAACCCGTCAGAATCATATCCAGTCAACCAGCCGCCGACACTGTGTCTGGTTCAAATTGGTCGGCGCTTGCATCTTATAAACTGGCATGCGGAGAGTCGTTTCGAGGTGTTCTTATCCGTGAGCAGCGACCCAACACACAAAAAGCGGGGATTGAGGCAGCCACAGGCACAACTGCCAAAATCAAAGGCCTGACGGTTGAAGTGGCCGTGGTGGTGGATCGCAGTGAAGCATTTTGTTCATCACTGCCTACGGAGATCAGTTTTGCCTTACCTATTCGACCAGGAGCCCGCGTGCGTCCGATTAAACTTCGCGAGCCCAAGCGCGTTGTCTTGGAGGAGGCCATGGATGTGGGAATTAGAGAACACGCCGTCGTCTTGGGTTGGCAGAGTTCCTGTCAAACCCTCGCCGGGGTTATCCTAAAGCCATTAATTGAAAATAAAATACCAAAAATGGAAATCTCGCTGGCCAGGCTACCAAAAGACGACGCGACCCCATCTTCGCAAGCTCATTGTGTACGGGAGATCAGACATACAACCATCTCGGGGGTGCATTTACCAGTCGGATCCCTGACCGTTGCGGAACGACCTGGTAAAATTGAGACCTCATACTTTACCCGGTTGGTGTCGCCACGAACAGTTGTGCGGTCTACAAGTGGGCACTTAATGGTCAATTGGGAAAGAAACTGCCGTGAACGGTACGTCGGTTTACTTTTTATTGGTCCCCAGGGCAGGGATGTCGCCGTTGTTACGGCCGTCATGCCATCGGTCGCCTGCTCTGGAAGAAAAAGTATAGATGAACAGTCCGTTTTACCTGGACTAATGGCTTCTAAATATCACCGTCTTAAACCGGCAGCTCAAACCACCTTATTAGCCATCGGCAAAAAGTTTGATTTTAACTATGCGATTCTTGCAGCCAACTCCATTGACTTGGTCCGTGAGGGCCAAGGTGATCAATTAACGGTGTCCGCTCAGGGCCTGCACTGCAGTGAAGCCTTGGGCTTACTCGCGGGAAACGATGCCTATGGGAATGTTGCCGTTGGCGTTATGGTGGGCACGCCCCAGTCGGTTTGTGCGATTAATCAAATAAAATATATGCGCGAACTGAGAGCGCCGCTGGTAGCGCCATCGCGGGGGGCAATACCGCGCGTCTTCGGCTTGAGAGTTTTCGGAACCGTTCTCAATTGATACAATAGCTTGAATGCACGACAAATTAATCGTTCATGGCAAAGTAGGAAGTCTATGATCAATTGGATTGAGTTAAATCCTGATAACTTGCGCCAGAATTTCCGCATCTTTTCCCAGGTCGTTGGGCCGGATAAGCTAGTAATCGTCCTCAAGAGCAATGCTTACGGACACGGGCTGGCTCAAGTTTATGAGATTTTGAAAAAGGAATCTCCGCAGTGGATTGCCGTCAACTATGTTGAAGAAGGCGCGGAGCTTCGTGCCCTCGGTTTTCAAGGTCGAATTATGGTCGTCGGTCCATTTTTGCCAGAGCAAATGACCGAAGCATCGCGACAAAAGCTGGAATTATTTTTGGGGCACAAGGAAGGCCTGAGTGCCTGGCTTGCCGCCGCATCTAAACCGGACGTGCATATTGAGTTTGACACAGGCATGAGCCGTCAGGGCTTTAGGCCTGAGGACGCTGCCCACGTGGCTGAAAAATTAACGGCTCATAAGACCCAGGTCCGTGGAATCTGCATGCATTTTTCAAACGTTGAAGATGTCACTGAACATGAATATGCAAAGCTGCAGATGCAACGATTTTTAAGCGCCAGAACAGAGTTTATCGTAAGAAATTTCAAGCTAATGGCGCACGCGGCATCATCTGCCTCGGCTTTGATTCTTGATGAGAGTCGCTTTGATCTAAATCGAGTGGGTATTTCCCTCTACGGTTTCTGGCCGAGTCAGGCCACTAAAATTTCCTACAAACAACTGCATGGACAACTGGTTGACATCAAGCCAGCGCTGGCATGGCGCACTAAAATAACTAGCATCAATAATGTGGCACAAGGCCAATATATTGGTTACGGCTGCACTTACCGTGCAGGTCATGATATGCGCGTGGCGGTTTTGCCCGTTGGATATTTTGAGGGCTATCCTCGAATGGCTTCGGGAAGTCAGGCTTATGTGCTAATCAAGGGTAACCGCTGCCCAATAGTGGGTAGAATCTGCATGAACATGATGATGGTCGATATCACTCACGCGCCCCAGTCGATTGAAGTCGGAGATATTGTAACCTTGATCGGCCAGGACTTATCTGAGTTTATCGGCGCATCAGACGTCGCTGCATGGGCACAAACCATACACTATGAGTTGCTCTCTAGAATTCATCCGGCCATTGAGCGCCGCGTTATTAGCGTGAAATAAATTATTTTACCGACACGCCACGTTTTACGCTTGAAGACTGCTTTTCAAATAGACCGAAGCGGTGCCCATCTGGATCAGTTATCTGCCAGATTTGTCCGTAGGCAGGAAGGCGGGTTGGGCCAAATTTTTTCGAGCCACCAAAATGAACGGCTTTTTCAGCGATTTCAGCCGCCTTTTGAACCTCGAAATAGAGGATAATTTGGCCGGATGATTGCTTGGCACCCATTGAAGGTACAATGCTGATGCCAAACGGACAATCTTCTGGCACGTCCAAAACAAGATAATTGTGGATCTCAGCTGGGACAGCCTTCCAGCCAAAAACTTCTTCGTAAAACGTGCGACTAACTTCTAGGCGCGCAGCGTGTATTTCCACCTGACAAAGTTTTTTGGGATCAATCTCGGTAAATTCATTCACGGGTCGTCCTACCTTATAGTCGCGCCGCCTCATTTTGAGCGCTGCCGTTGGCTGTGCTTAGTTTGCGGGCGCTCCGTTTGAGACTATTAAACGATTTTGCTCATTCAAAAATACGGGGCCAATCACGTGCCGATTAGGAAATGAATCCGGTTTTTGCACAGTCCAATTATGCTCAAGGTACTTTCGAATAACCGCTTGACGGATTCTTGAGTTGTCGGGGTTTTCGTCACGCATGAGTTTTTCAAGGACGTCCCCCACTTCGGCCAAGTCCTGCTCCATGAGTACTTCAGCTACCGCATAGCGCACGCGTTCATCGGGATCAGCTAAAAAATGTATGATTCGATCCCTTAAGCCTGGCCGTTTATAATCGGCGAGGTGACAAAGGATGTCATAGTTTTTATCTGTTCTGGCCTGATCAAATGAAACATCAGCATAATCAAGCGTATCCAACAAGCAATCGACAACGTGTTCCTCGCCGCGACCCAATGATTTGACGATCTTGATGGGCCAAGCGATGCGAGTGGTTTGTTTCAAATGGTTTAAAACCAACGGCAACGCTGCTTCGCCGTGACGAATGATGCCGGCCATGGCTTTTTCTTTTTCTCGCGTGTCGGCAATGCCATG
>JBAXLR010000050.1:0-16876 GCA_037134655.1 bacterium
CAGCGATCCGGTAAAGCCCAAACTGGCAGCCAAGACGGAACAGTCAAATCCGGCCCCGACTACTGCAGCAAATGCCGCGGGTAATGCGGCGGAACCTGTAAAAGTCCAAAGCGAATTTCAGGAGGAGTTTGCTCGTCAGCTTGCGAAAGCTGGACCAAAAGCTGAGGGTTGGGCGCTTTTTTCTGAAAGCCCCATGATGCACAACGGCCAGAGGTGGATAATCAAGTCCCGCGTTGGTAAGAAAGATGTTTTTAAGTTCTGCCATATTGAGCAAGGACTAAACTCTTGCAAGGAATCTAGTTTGACTCGTGATGCCTTTGCAAAAATTCAGCCAGCGTTTACAGCTGCCGATAAATTGCAGCATATTTTGCCCGTCGTCTTTGATGCCCTTACTTTTGAGTACCTCCACGCCCAGCGGGGTAACCCACAGACCAAGCGCGTTGTATTCATGACGAGTTACAATCCTTTTCCTGAAGCTTATCAAAACCTGATAAAAGCTTTTAATGTGAATGACGGCAAGAAAAATTAAGTCTAAGCCTTCAGCGCCCGAGGCATATTCCAATTGACTCAGCGGCATGAAGATAGGGGTTAGTGAGACTAATCGTTCGCGTAGCGTTTTTAAAATCTGCGTACGCTACGTCGGTGATCTTTCCTTCGAGATAGCCAACAATTCGGCCGTATTGCTTGCGGGCCGCAAGGTCCACAGCATGGACACCAAAAGCGGTGGCAAGAATCCGATCAACCGTACCAGGCGCTCCCCCACGTTGAATGTGCCCCAGCACCGTCACACGCGAATCCATGCCCGTGCGTTGGTGAATTTGGCTAGCCACTTCGTCAGCGATACCACCAAGGTGCACAGAGCCGCTGGCGGAGGACCTGAAAAATGGCTCCTTCCCGACTTCACGCGCCCCTTCTGCAACAACAATAACAGAAAAATTTCGGCCACGTTTACGTCGATCATCCATGGCCCGGACAATCGCGTCAAAATTAAATGGAATCTCAGGAATTAAAATAACGTTAGCAGCTGAGGCTAGCCCGGCATAGAGCGCAATGAAACCTGCATCTCGCCCCATGACTTCTGCGACCATCACACGACTATGAGCCTCGGCCGTTGAATGCAGACGAGAAATCGCATCACTGGCTACGTCAACGGCTGTCATAAAACCAATGGAAATATCAGTTGGTTCGTAGTCGTTATCGATCGTTTTGGGAATTCCTATAATTGGCATGCCCGCGTCATGGAGCTGCAGAGCCATCCTCTGCGTGCCGTCACCACCGACAACCAATAGGCAATCAAGGCCTAGTTTTTTCCAATTGGTAAACGCCTTGGCTTTAGCCATTTCGCCAGCCTCGGCATCTTTGAAAGGACTGCCTTTGTTTGAAGTCCCGAGAATCGTTCCGCCTAAATTGATAATACCCGCCACATCAGACAGGGACAGCTTTCGAGCGGCAGGGGGATCACATAGTAAACCGTTGATACTGCACTCGATGCCATAGACCTCTATGCCGTGATTCAAAATCGCATGCCTTGCGACTGCGCGAATCACCGCGTTGAGTCCCGGACAATCACCACCACCAGTGCATATGCCGATTTTCATGCTGATACCTTTTGCTTTTCATTAGTCTAATCGAAAACGAGCGAGTTCCGCCAGCTGACAGAACTCGCCCGCTTACTAAACTCAGTTTAACGGTCTAGCTATTCGCAAAGACCAACTAAACTATTTCTTAAAGCCCCGACGATTTGACAACCCAGCACGCCTGCCTGGGATGCTTTTCACCTGCTTACGACGCCGAGAAATTTTCTTCTTTGCGCGATATTTAGCCGTTTTCTTTCTGTTTCTTGGAGGACGATTCTTACGCATAGTTGACTCACTTTCATAATTTTTACTGCAGACCTAAAACTTGAACACCTAACTATTTGTTAAGTGAAAATTAAAGCAACATTCCTATACCAATTTTGGCCTCGTCAAACTTCACAGATGACTTTGCGAAGATTGCAGACTCGGTCGTTTCGTTTTTTGCCGTGCTATTGACACCTTCAGCGGAGGTGACCGTTTCCACTTTTGTCACCGCAAATAGTGGGCTTTCAAAAAAATCAAACTCAAGCTCAACAAAAAAATCATTGCCCAAGCCTGCCCGTAGACCGGCATTTGCGCCATAGTAGAGTTCGCTTTTCGTTGTCTCGCTATAACCAGTGGCGAGCCACTGTAATGCTTTCTCACTCTTAATGGTGACTAAAGCCGTGGCGTAGGGAACGACAGCCTCAACAATTGGTTTGAAATAGTAACGTGATCCACCGCCTAGTTTAAGGCCCATGGCATTATCAGGACTTGGACTACCAGCTGCTGCAGAATAGCTAATTAACCTTAAATCACCTTCAGCGACCCAAGCTGTCTCCGTCGTCAAATCGTCTGAAAATCGTCCACCAAAGCTAAGAGTACTTGTCGAGCCGCGCGAGGAACCGTCAACCTTATCGCTGGATTTTTGATAAATACCCGACAAAAAAGTCACATCAGCTGCCATCGATGGAGTTGCCTGCAAGCCCAATAGTAAGGATGAAACCGCGAGCGTTCCAACAAGACTTGCTACGCCACACGTCATATTCAATGTCTCTAAGCTGCGGGAAATACGTCGACAAAAGCTCAAAACCAGCATCATAGGCCTCCATTTGGGTACCAAAACCTGAGCTGGGCAGTGTACTCAAAAACTCTGATACTTCAAGCAATATTTGGGGCTTAGAGGCGTAAACTTAAGTCTCCAGAAAAACCGCCTGCTTACGAACGATTGGGGGACTGCCGAGACCCTTTCTAAGGTTCGAACTGGATTTACGTTTTCGCACAAACGACTCAGCCACTGGCTGTCGGGGGACAAGGTGATGACAAGAAGTTTTTCTGCAATCCTGATTGGGTCAACTTTGCCCGTACTAGCCATGGCTAGCATCGGAGTCGTAGGTTGTAAAACGACTGACAAGCCTGCTTCAGCGCCAGCGCAGATTGCCAATACCGGGGACCCCATGGCTGTTGCCATGCCAGTTCGGGATTACGACATTGCCACCATGAAGACGAATTTTAAAAACGTCATGAGTGACGAACTGAAAGGGAAACAGCTTTGGGCTCTTTTCCTAAAGGAACCAGAAACTGACGCACTATGCCGCGGCATGGCTACCGAGGTTTATTATTTTGCCGACAAGGGCGACAACAACCAAGATGGATATCCGGTGGTTACGGCTAAGCCTATGCCCATGAATGGACCGTGCGGATTTCTCATAAGCAGTGAATTAAAGCGCTTCAGCGAAATTGGTGGAAACCTAATGGAAAGTACCCCCATGGGTGAGATTGGAACCTTCGACAAAATCAGAGTCTCGGTGAAACAGGCGATTATTAACAGCCAAGCACGATATAAAACGTTCAAATACAGCCAGGGTGTAAAGATCTACCGCCATCTCCATCCTGATATGTGGAGCTTTCCATGGTACGCCATTTACGGTGAAGCTTGCGGTCAAAGTGCCACCGTGATTATGAATGCAAACAACGGGGTCATCGTCCCAAATATGGAAGCCCCTCCGGCCGAATGCCCCTGAAAATAAACCGTTAAAACGGTGACTTGCTATTTTTTTTTAGATTTTCATAAAGTCGTCGGACTAGGACCCGAAATAATGAGGGTTAGTCGGTCACGGCTTCGGCCGAACGTTCGGCTGTCGGGAGGCTTCGGTTGAATCACTTTATAAAACAGTCGTTGGCGTGGTTTATGGCATTTGGGTTGAGCACTGGCAGCTTGGCTGGTGGATACTACCTAATGACGCGGCATTATGAGAAGGGTGATAACAGCACCGCAACCAGTCCTGGCAGCTCTCATGCGGATGAGAGCCAGGAACAACCAATCAAACACTTGATTGCCAGTGAACACACGCCTATCCATGACGGCGAGTTCCCAGCGCCCCATGATACTGCGTCGCAAACGATGGAACACACGCACGCCATATCAGAGCATGACACGGTCATACACGCAAAAAAAGACACGGAAAATCATGCGAAAAAACATACGGAAGAACACGATCAAGAACCGACTGAGCCTCATTCTGAATCGCACCCTCGCTGGAGTTATCTCAAGAGCGCCGTTGACGGCCCAAATCACTGGTCAGCTCTCTCAGAGAATTTTTCAGCTTGCAGCGAAGGCACCCAACAATCACCGATCGACATCAACGACCTAGCGTTCTCGCACTCAACTCCAGAGCTGCGTTTTAACTACGGCCGCGCGAAACTCCATCTCCAAAACAATGGGCATACGATCCAAGGACGCCCAGTTGGAGAGGGCCAACATTATGTCACTATTGGAGACAAAAAATACGACTTAGCCCAATTTCACTTCCATAGTCCAAGCGAACACTCTATCGCAGGGATTCCCTCTGACATTGAACTCCACTTTGTCCATAAAAATGCCTCGGGAGAACTTGCGGTCGTGGCTGTTTTAATCAATGAAAGCAGCCGCCGAGAAAGCTCTGAATTCAAGAGCATTTGGCAAACCCTGCCGCGCTCAGTGAACTCAGAAACGAGCACAAGCCAGCAAATTAGACTTAGTAGCCTGCTACCCAAAGGCTCCGCCTATGCTCACTATCAGGGAAGCTTGACCACACCACCATGCATAGAGGGCGTGCAGTGGTTTGTCCTGACGACCCCGATGGCCATGTCGAGCGGTCAGGTGGAAACTTATAGCAGTATATTCCAAGGCCCTACAAATCGCCCCCGTCAGCCAGTTAAGGACCGCAAACTGCTTACAAACTCGCCACAAGCCCAGGCTCACTGAACACTCTAACAATCCGTATTTATAACGTAAAATTACACTTCCAGCCCCTAAACCAGTCACCCCCATTTCACAGTGGCCAAAGGTATCCAACTCATATAGATTCGGCGGCCTTGAAAATTAAAGTTTAGAGGCCTTAATCAAGATAGCTTCTGAGTCAGTTTTGAATGAAACCAAAGGGCAACTATCAGTGATCCAAAATGACGCTTCACAAAATAACGGTTTAAACGTCGCTGCCTTGGGCATGATGACCGTTGAAGATGTCGTAATTGAACCTATGAACCTCGACGATAAGACAGCCGTGACCCATATGGTGCGCCGCGGAATTGGCTCTTATGAAGAAGCCGGTACCGTTTTGGCTAGCACCTTCAGACGACTCGACAATTTCCAACCCACCTACAACGAACCAGGTTCGACTTTTATCGTCGCCAGGGATAAGAGGCTTGGTGGACTGATCATTGGCGGAGCTGGTATCGGGCCACTCCACGGACTTTCCCCCCTTGAGGGACTTGGTGAAATTCGGGACCTCGTCGTTTTGCCCGAGTGGCGAGGTAATGGCATCGGTGCACGCCTGCTCAAGCGATGCCTCGAGGAGTCAAAGCGTTTCGGATATCAAAGGCTTTACCTTGAAACCACGCCACAAATGGAACAAGCCCGAAAACTCTTCATTAGATATGGTTTTCGCCCGGTCACAACCGGTTTACAAAAAGTAGCCCCCTCTGAGGTCATGCCCTGCTACTACATCCTTGAATCCCTCACTTGATTTCAAAGTCGACTGTTTTCAGCTTGAAATTCAGGTGTTTTTGGCATAGTTTTCAAGCCGGCATTGAACAGAAAGGACCTTCATCATGGCCTCCAAAACACGTAAATTAACAAACATCCGCGAACGCAAAGCATCTAAACTTGGCGCTCAAAGAAAAAATGAAGTGCGTCGCAAAGGCACGACAGCTCCGCGTCTGCCATTAGATAAGCCGAACGCAAATGAAAAAGCTCAATCGGCTGGAAAAGCTAAGGCCAAAGGCAAGTAATTTCATAATCTGCCGTATGCTGGATGGGTTTTCAATATCGATAACCCTTCTAGCTCGAACACCCCCCGACACGGGCGGCCCTGCATGAACGAACCTGTCAATGATTTGCACGTAAATCCCATATCCGACGCACTTGCCGGCAAGCGCGTCGATGTTGTCATTTCTGGATCTATTGCAGCTGTCGAATCGGTACGTTTCATTCGCTCTCTGCGCAGGTTGGGTGCCGACGTGACTCCCTGGTTGTCGCACGGCGGCAGTCAATTCATCACTCCGATGGCAGTTGCTTGGGCTGCAGGTAAAGACCCAATCATGGGCTTTTCTGGTAGCGCCAGTCACATCGCCACCGGTGATGCGGTGGTTATTGCACCCGCTTCGGCGAACATGCTAACCAACATCGCGCGAGGCACAACTGACTCGCACTGTACAGCTCTCGTAGCATCGGCTCTTGGACAAAAAAAACCAATCGCCATCTTGCCTGCCATGCATGATAGTTTAAAGTTAGCACCAGCCATTCAAAAACACCTGGAAACCATCGCATCTTGGGCCAACGTTAGAGTTTTGAGCCCAAGAGAAGACGAAGGAAAACAAAAATTTCCAGAACCTGAAACCCTCGCAGACCACATAGCTCATTTTATCAATCACCCCAAACGCCCCAATCTCCCAGTCCTTATTACAATGGGAACGACGCGGGGATATATTGACGATGTACGCTATATATCCAATTATTCATCCGGAAAACTTGGATCCGTCATTTCTGAAGAACTTTACAGACAAGGTTACACAACCACAGTCGTTGCTGGACCAAGCGAAATCAAACCACGGGTCTTCGGAAAACTACAGAGCGTACTTACGACAGCTGAAATGTTACGTGATTGTGAACAAGCTGCTAGTTCCGGGCTCTCCGCAGGTATTTTTTGCGCATCGGTTCTAGACTATGAACCAGCCCAAAAAACAATGGGCAAGCTAAAATCAGGTCATGAAAATCTAACCGTCGCTTTCATGCCGACTCCAAAAATCATCCAAAAAATAAACATCCCAATCGGAACCAAGATTGGCTTCAAACTTGAAGTTGGCCTCAGCAAGCAGCAGGCTGAAACCATTGCTTCGGATTACATTAAAAAATACAACTTGGATTCACTTATCGTCAATGAACTGACGAGCGTGAGCTCATCCAAGCATGAAGCTTTAGCTTTCACGAAGCAAGACTCCGACAAAAGCCCGACTGTTCTTGGCAGCAAAACTGAGATCGCCAAATTTATCACTCGTCTGCTGGAACAGAAAAACTAATTTTTGCCACTAAGAATTTTTAGCGCGTCCGTATCAGTAAAAATCCCGGTAACAGACCCAGTCTTATCCGTAACAACGGCTGACCCAACCCTGTGGGCCAACATTTTCTCGGTTACCTCCTTCACAGTTTGGCTTTCAAATACCGTCAAAACGGCGGATACCATGGCGTCCTCTATTTTACAGTCATGATCTCCCTTTCCAGAGGCAGACATCTCTGCCATCAATCCCAAATCTCGATCACTTACAATTCCGACGATTTTACCAGCTTCACGCACTGGCAAATGTCGCACTTTCAGCTCATCCATCCATTTGACTGCCGTCATAAGCGGCTGATGCGACTCAATGCATCGAGGCATTTTGGTCATGACTTCAGAAATTTTTATCGCAGAGACATCCATATAACACCCCTCCAACGTTCAATTACATAGTTCCTTCTGGGAAATATTTGCGCGCAAAGGCAACGATCTGTGCATCACTTGGATGATCCATGGCCTCAGTTCCAACAATTCTATTGGCGACATTTTTCTGGTGATGCCCTTCGAGATATGTCACAAAATGATTTTTGGATACGCCAGGCCCGACCAATAAAACCCTATCATCGGATTCACTCAAATGATCTGCCACATCCTGAAAAAACCTCGGGTTATCTTTTTGCTTGGAATCAGCTTTATTAGCGGTGTGATGATCGCGATCACGCCGCAGAGCTTTCGTCACGGATACTGCACCTTGTTTTACGTGAAAAATTTTTGCACGCCCTGAGTCCATCCAAACAACATACGCTGACATTTTAATCCTCCTAAATCAGAAATCCTCAGCGATCATATCAATGTTACGAACGTTCTCAATCCAAACATGACAGAAGGAATCTACAGCCGACTTGGTGATCTGATAAAAAACACTCAATTTAATGGGCGATAAGCAGCAACCTGCGTCTCTGCACTCAATCCTTACCAGTTCGCTCATGATTTATCTTTGCCGGGATGGTTACGCTAAATATATGCTATAATCTGAGGTTGGTAGGTGTCGAAAAATAATTGCGCAGAGGGAACCGACTTTATGCCGAACATTTATCTCAGCAAAACAATATTTTTGAAAATATCGAGCTACTCGCTAATCATCTTGACTCATTTATGCTTCAGTCAACAAACCTTGGGTGCTACCTCCAACGAGAAAGCACAAGCAACGACGCGTAGCATCATGACGCAACTATTCTCAAGTTTGACGGATGTCCTCCCCCTCAGCATGAGTGGCGCAGAATTCTCGGATCCGAAAAACAAGGACCGCATCTTGAATGACCTTCGCACCATGCGCGACGGAACCAATGCCCTTGTCGACCACACAAAAAATTCCGAAGGCAGCTTTGGTTTCATCGCAAAATCAATGTCCCGAGACATCAAAGACATCTACAAGTGGTATGATCGTGGTGCGACAAGCGAGGCGAGATACCTACTGCACCAAGTGTCTGAAAACTGTGTCAGCTGCCACATGAAATTACCAGACCCGGGACACGCTCCTAGCATGGATCACTTTTTTAAAAATGTTGCTGTGGAAAAGCTCTCACCAGCGGAAAAAGCGCGCTTGCAAGTAGCTTTAAGACAATTTGACCAAGCCATCACCACTTGGGAGGAGATGTTTAAAACTTGGCCAAAGCCAAGCGAACTTTTCGCGATGGACGCCTTGCCCGAGTACCTTAAAGTGACAATTCGCGTCAAATCTGAGCCTCGCAGAGCCCTGATCGCCCTTGATGCCCTTAGTAAACGCACAGATCTTCCAGCATTCATGGCCCGCGAAGTATCAGCCTGGAAATCTTCCCTGAAAAAACTTTCATCTGAGGTCAATGGCACAGGCACAGAGCTAACACGTGCTGAAAAAATTATTAAAAACGCACGAAAAACCATGGAGTACCCCATGGATCGATCCGCCCTTGTTGACTTCATAGTTGCAAGCGGCCTCCTAAACCGCTACATGCAGAATAAATCGATCTCGCTCGAAGATATGGCGAAAGGCTACTATCTCCTGGGATTGACTGAGTCTTTAATTGGCAGAACCACTTGGCTAACTCAAACTGATTATTATTTCGAAGCATCAGTCCGTGCAGCGCCCAAGTCAAAAGTTGCCTCCAAGGCACTGGACGCACTCGAGCAGCAAATTTTGATGGAGTACTCAGGTTCTGGCGGAACAAATATTCCGGACGATATTCAGACGAACCTTGATGATCTCCGGAATCTGGTGCGACGTTGAAATTTTTATTCCACAACGCAAAGCTGAGCCGATGACTTTTAGCTTGGATTTTCTTGGGGCAGCTGGGGGCGTAACGGGGAGTCGTACCCTAGTCCGTTTTGACGGGTACCAGATTCTCTTGGACTGCGGACTATTCCAAGGCCCTAAGGAAATACGTCAGAAAAATTGGGATCCGGTATTGATGCCGGAAAGAAAAGTAGACGCAGTCGTTTTGACGCACGCTCACCTAGATCACTCTGGATTCTTGCCGAGATTTTTCAAACAGGGTTGGCGTGGTCCGATTTACTGTAGTGAAGGTACTGCCGATCTTCTGCCAGTTCTGCTGAAAGACGCCGCGTACCTGGAATCTGAGTTTGCGAACTACGCAAATAAGACAGGCTATTCAAATCACAAGCCTGCCCTGCCGCTTTTCACAGAAGAAGACGTGGATCTGGTATTGCAGAATATAAAACCTCAGCGTCGTGACGAGTGGATTCGAATGGCTCCAGACGTAAGTGTCCGCTTTGTCAACGCCGGGCACATTATTGGCGCGTCAATTGTCCAATTCTCACTGGCTAACAAGAACGGTACACGATTATTAACCTTTAGCGGCGATCTAGGCCATCCAAGAAGCCCAACCATTCGGCCACCTGATCCTATCCAGGAGACCGACGTACTCGTACTTGAATCAACCTATGGCGATCGTTTGCACGTTAGAAATGATGTTGTACATGAATTAGCAGCCGTCGCAAAACGGACGTTTGATCGTGGCGGCGTGCTGGTGATACCAGCTTTCGCAGTCGGTAGAGCCCAGGAAGTCCTGTACATTATTCGTCTGGCTGAGGACTCCGGTCTGCTACCCAAGGTACCTGTACTCTTAGACAGTCCAATGGCAAAAGTTGCGACCAAGGTCTTTTTCAATCACCCTGAAGACCATAGGGAAGGGCTACAGTTCTCGACTGGTACGGCCCAGGAAAAATTTCTACCCGCTCATTTTGAGACAACCGTCTCAACCGATGATTCCCTACTTGCGTGCATGCGACAGGGGCCGATGATTGTCATCTCCGCGGCGGGCATGCTGAATGGTGGTCGTATTTTACACCATTTAAAGGCACGACTTCCTCACCCTGAGAATACGATATTATTTTGTGGATATCAGGCTGAGGGAACCAAAGGCCGGACTCTACAGGATAGACCCAATAATCTCGCAAAACTTCGAATTCATCATAAGGAGGTTCCAATTGAAGCAGAGATCGCGACCATCGCCTCTCTGTCTGCACATGGTGACTCACAGGATATTAAAGAATGGCTTCAGCGCATGACAAAGGCTCCAAGTCATGTGATTCTAAATCATGGAGACCCCTCGGCGGTCGCGACAATGGCTGCACTCGCACAAAGCGTGTTCCCAAGGGCTACGGTAACGCCTCTGTTAAAACCAACTTTCATGAAATTATTTTGATAGGCTTACCAACTCTCGAACTCAAGCCACGTCCTGCTGCGTTTTATTGGCTGGTTCTAGGTAGAATACGCGGTCTTCGGCGACATCTCTCACCTTGCCACCGGCTTCAAGCTCAAACTGCTTTACATCGAATGGCTGAGTGATTTGTAAAAGCGAATTGTAGCCAAATAGGACACGGTCATTTTCACCAAACTTACGGCGGATTTGTTTTCCAATTTCCTGATAACGTCGCGCCTGTCCAGGCACATCTCCAAGAGCAGTAGCTTTCCGGTGCCCCGCCGGACCCATCATGCCAATAAGGGCCACGCCACTAGCAACACCAACATCAATATTGATGGGTAGATTCATAATTTTTATAAATTCCTGCTTTCTTAAAATAAGCTCATGGGCGAATCTTAAGCTGGCGTTTATCAACCCAACTTCCTCAGAAGCATCCTTTGCAAAGGTAACCACAAACAACTCGTCAGCAATCCAATCGGTGTAATAATTACCCTCAGGAAATACATGGCTGAGTAACCTATCAGTCATTTCATAGTAGGCACCAATCGCCTTTGACAGTTCATTTGATGAAACCCTCGCAGATAAAGCCTGATAACCTCGCCAATCTGAACTAATACAAACGCAGTGACGGTGCGTTGGCGCAAAAACCGCTCCAAGATCATTATTTGCTAATGCTGACTGTCTGACTATTTTGGCTGGTGCGGCCTGAATCATCAATTGGAATTCTTTCTGTGCTAAAATTCGATTCTGCCGCTCGATGGAAAATGTAATCAAGAGCGCAGCACTCATGGCCAACGGGTTCGTGGTAGCAAGAACCGCCATCAACTCATGACGGGAAAAAGCCAATGAGCTCGCAGTGGACATTAAAAATAAAGCAAATGCTCTTTCTAAGCGGGACCCTGGATGAATCATAATCGTAAAGGTACATAAACTATACATATGAACCACTCCGAGAAAAAACGATCGATCCATCACTGAGTTGTCGCGGAAATAGAGCACCCACGAGTAAAACAATGCAGGCGTCAAAATAGCGATCGGCAGAAAAAACTTGACTCCCACTTTTTTAACGATTGGACCTACTACTGAATGGCTAATAAACATGGGCAGCATCAATAACAAATGCAAACAATGAAACGTCATGAGCTGCTGCTTAAGTTTAATTCCATCAATCGCGAAGACAGCAATACACATTAAAATGTCGTATAAAATTGCAAGTCGAATAGCTGTTTCAGCACTTGACTCCCGTCGACGCCCCATTGCTATCTGCACAAAATACTCTTCATCCGCGGACGCATACTGCGTTGAAAATATGCTCTTCCATATTTTCAACGGGCTGAGCGCTGAGAGTATGACTTTTGAAATGCGTTTGACGCGCACGGGCTTTCCTCCGACTGAAACATGTCGGCAGGATCGTGGCATCCCATAACACTGCAAAAATTGCCGACCATCTCCCTCACCTCGATCGCTCCAGCCATGAAAATAATTTTAAAGACAATGGCCCGCCATATGACGGATTTTAATGAAAGTTATATACACTATAGTGTTCGGCTTCTTATCCTTTAGCACTGTCAGGTATGATACAATCATAGATAAATAACACTTCCTTGGACCTCAAGCATGCGAACTCTAGTCTTAAATGCTGCCTACGAGCCAATCCATTTGGTCACTTGGGAAAAAGCCATGTGCCTTGTGGTAACTGCAAAAGCAGAGGTGCTTGCTGAGTATAATGAGGTCGTCCGCTCAGTTAGCCAAATTTTCAAGCTGCCGTCAGTTGTTCGCCTAAAACGCTATGTGCGCACCTTCAGGCGCACTATGAACTCCAGATGTACAAGACGAAATATTTTGTTAAGAGACCGCTTCACTTGCCAGTACTGTGGCGACAGAATGAATCAACAATCCATTACCATCGATCACGTGAAACCCAGATGTCGAGGCGGAACAACGATCTGGGAAAACGTTGTGGCAGCGTGTCATCCCTGTAATCGACGAAAAGCCGATATGCTTCCTGATGAGGCTCAAATGAAACTACTAAAAAGCCCTAGACGACCCACTTGGATTGATTTGCTCGAAGAAGCTCACCGTGAGTTGATCAATGCATGGTTACCCTTCATCATCAACAAGGCCGGATGACGACCATATCTCGCGTAATTCTTAATGAGGAAGTCGCTCAAAGCGAAGGCCTGAGCGCGTTAAAAGCGAGTCGATTTTCCATAAAAAACCAAATTTTCTACTGCTTTGATGCACCCTCCAGCGCGCACATATCAGTCGCCCGTCAAACGATTGATCGAGGGCTGAGCGCCGGAATAATCCCAGCCGAGACATTGAACCCAGAAGCGATATTTTTTGACATGGACGGCACTGTCATTGAAGAAGAATCCTTAGTCGAAATAGCTAAAATCTTTAAGAAAGAACAAGAAATTGGGGAACTAACGACACGGGCCATGACGGGAGAAATGGACTTTAAAAGCTCCTTACAAGCTCGGCTTAAAATCCTGAAGGGCCTAACCCGGCAGCAGGTTGCGGCGATCGAACCAACCCTATGTGCGGGGGTACTCGAGTTAGCCAAATGGTGCCACGAGCAGCATGTAAAAATCTTCTTAATCAGTGGTGGTTTTCAGGAAATGGCCGAACCTATCGCCAAGCAACTCGGATGCTCAGACTTCCTCGCCAATCGATTTGCATGGGACGAAGACATCATGCAAGGGACAACTGACGGTGATATTGTTGACGCTAATGGAAAACAACAGGCAGTCGTAAATTGGATAAAATCTTTGAACTTTAAGAAAGCACGTACTCTGGTGGTTGGCGATGGGGCGAACGATCTTTTGATGATGAAAGCCTCCGGGTTGGCCGCTGGCTTTCGACCAAAACCGGTACTGTGGCCTGAGCTAAAAATTGCCAATCATACAGGTGACCACCGCTTTTTACTTGAGTCACTACGATCACCACATGCGGGACCAGAGAAAAAACACACGAATTTTAGTCACACAAAATGACAGGGGAATTTATGGAACACTTGGTAGACATCATCTTCAATACTGAAAATCTAATCAGCCTCGCCACACTAACGGCCCTAGAAGTTGTTCTTGGAATCGATAACATTATTTTCATCTCGATTCTCGCCGGCAAGGTTCGTCCGGAGCAGCGAGACACGGCGAGAAAAGCCGGCTTAATGGGCGCCCTTGTAACGCGTCTGGGTCTGTTATCTATCATTTCTTGGATCGCCCAGCTAACGACCCCAATCGGCTCAGTGTTTGGCTTCGACATCACCGGTAAATCCATCATTTTATTTGCAGGCGGCCTCTTTTTACTGTTCAAAGCTACAAAAGAAATTCACTCAAAACTTGAGGGCGAGGAGCACGCAGGTGCTGGCTCCGGCCTGAAGCAAACCACTTTAAGGGCAGTTGTTATTCAAATCATGTTGATCGACCTCGTCTTTTCAATCGACAGCGTAATAACAGCGGTAGGGATGACACAAAATCTCGCCATCATGGTGATCGCCAATATCATCGCACTCGCCGTCATGCTCATTGCAAGCGGCAGCATCTCTCGCTTTGTGGACGATCATCCAACCATCAAAATATTAGCCCTAAGCTTTTTATTGATGATCGGGCTTGTCTTGGTAGGCGAAGCCTCAGGATTCCATATCCCGAAAGGATACGTATACTTCGCCATGGGTTTCAGTATCTTTGTTGAACTCATTAATATCCGGGCCAGCAAAAAAGCAAAACCAGTGAAGCTACACAATAAGCCACACTGAAGATTCAATCCGATGAATAAAGGGCCACAGTTATACAAAAGCTGGCGGCTCATTTTGGGAACCACGAACCGTATATGTCCAAGGGACCGATCGAGATACATCCAAAATTTCTTTTTCTCGGAGCAAGTCAACCAAATCCATAGACGTTATTAAACCGACTAATTGTTCACTACCATCGTCTTCGACTACAGGCAGACAATCGATTTTATAGAGGCTCATCACATTGGCAATATGGGAAACTGGATCAGCAGGAGAAACTGTCAACACTTGCCGCGTCATCGCATCAGCCACCAAACGGAACCCAAGCTCCTGATGCCCCGGATAGGACACATAAGGCAAGATGTCGCGATCGGTGATAATACCAACAAGCTTTCTATCATTCGTTACAGGCAAGTGCCGAATCTCCCATTCTTGCATCAGATCGTGAGCAGTCTGCAATGTATCCTCCTCACGAATGCAGACCACATTCCGCGTCATAGCTTGCATCGCCTTCATGCGCCATCCTCCAAATAAAAGACAAATAACGAGCCGACAAGCTCCAAAGTTATGCGAACATGATGCCAAGACCTGGCGCGAGAGGACAACCGGTTACTTATCAACATTGAATATGGACACTTGGAACCGTAAGTAATAAAATCAGTGATCAAAAGTCTCTGTAAAAAATCCGTCAATTTGCAGGTTATGGCACAAGTATTAAGACAGTCCCAAAGAACACCTAATGAGCACCCCATGGTGTCGTTTGAACACTATATGCTCGCCGATGATCGCCCCACCCATTCCATGGCAGTACAAATGCGATTCTGGTTTTCTGGTATTTTTGAGCGCAAAGCCTTCTTATCGGCCCTCACGGCGACTTTAGACCGTCACCCTATCTTTCAAATGAATGCGCTTGGTAACGCCAGCCAAAGAACAAGCTCCATAAAATGGATAAAGACTGAGAACAAAAAAGCACCATTTTTATGCTGGAAAGCTTTGGGACACAGCATAACTCACCCAGAAAACCCATTCCACATTGACCTTAGCCAAGAAGTTGGTCTTCGCTTATGGATCCGAGACACTGCGGACCAATTGAGTGCCGAGCACCCACCAACCACGGAAATTCTGACGCAATTCCATCACAGTGTTTGCGATGGAATTGGCATGCTGCAGTTTATGGAAGACCTGATGATACATTATGGATTGGCCATTGGCATTTCGGCACCACCACCGCGGCCAATCGATCACCAATTATTTGCAGAACGCGGTGACTTCTGGCTTTCAAAACCCCAGTGGCAGACACGAACTTTCAAAGATTTTAAGCGCGCCTTTAATTTTTTCAAGGCCCTAGCTCAACCTTTGGCAATTCCGAGAAAACAGCAGGGGTCAACCACAAATGTAGCCGATTTGTTTGCCAGCGAACGCCGCGAATTATCGGAAAAAACATTAAAGAATATTCGAGCCGCATCACGCAAAGTTCAAGCTACAGTTAATGATTTACTGCTTTTTGAATTGTTCAAAACTCTGAGTTCTTGGAACTATCGTCTCGGTAAGTATTTGCTAAAAACCCGCATTGCTCTTGCTGTGTCTCTCCGGACCGAGGATGATAAAAGACAATCTGCCATGAACATCGTTAGCATGGTATTTCTCGACAAGACCCATCGCCAAGTTCAGCGTGATAATCTGCTTAAAACTATTGTTGATGAGACAGTTGACGTGAAAACCAACCGCATGGGCATCACACTGCCTCGTGTCATGGGTTTTTTTGGGCGTGTTCCATACGCTATCCTGATTTTCATGCGCCTACCACTTTGCTCCGCAACGGCTGTTTTGACAAATCTTGGATCAACACTTTCAAGGTCACCCCTTGTTGGAACCGATGGCAAGCTGCGGATCGGCAACATCGTATTGGAGCGCTACGAATTATTACCGCCGGTGAGACCCAAAACCAGCGCTTCATTTGCGATTAATTATTACGCGGGAAAACTAAATGTCACTTTGCGCTATGACTCCACACGGTTGACACAGCACACTGCCAATCATTTGCTAGACGAATTTGCTGAGCGTCTCGAGAAAGTCGCTCCGCAAGCAGGCAGCAAAATTTAGGTAACTTTTTGTCCAGGCACTGCCCCAGAGTCTGGACTAAGCAAGAAAATATCCTTGCCACCGGGACCAGCGGCCAACACCATCCCCTCGCTCATGCCAAACTTCATCTTCCGAGGCTTCAAGTTGGCAACAACTACTGTCAACTTTCCAACCAAACTCGCGGGCTCATAAGCTTGCCGGATACACAAGGTGTTCAGTGATTACTTCACTTCGCGCCAGCTAGTCGCGCTGACAACATTC
>JBAXLR010000051.1:0-16793 GCA_037134655.1 bacterium
GTGAAAACGCGTATAAACCAGTGCTTTTATGGTTTGCACCAAGGCATAGTAGCCGCCTTTTTTGTCGACTGATCCTGGGATCATTGTTCCAAGTGGTTTTAGGGGGTCGATAATGAAAATAAGTTTACAGTTACGCTCGACAACTAATTCAAGATTACAAGTCTTGGTGATCTGACCGTCCACAAACCAACGGCCATTCAGCTGGGCTGGTTCAAAGACTAGGGGTAGAGCACATGAGGCGTAAATGGCCTCACTAATAGCAACGTTGTCCCAGGGGGGACGACCAAAAACCACATGCTCAAACGTATCCATATCGGTAGAGCCGATAAACAACTCCGTATCCTGATTTTTGAACGAATCACTAGTACCAGAGGCCTCAAGGCAATGGCGGACATATTTTCTGAGAGCTTCGCCCTTGAAAAATCCAGTCGGGATAGCCTTCAGTGTTTGGCTAATCCAGCGTGTCGGATCAATGCCAGAAAAAGTAAAACTTTCACGTAGAAGACGTGTAATAATTCCTGCGCCAGCAAGATCAAAGATAGTGCTGCTAGTGAATGGCTCGATCACATCGGATTTACCATGCATGGCTTTTATGAGTTCAATCGTGGGAACATTTTTTGCCAAAAGCGCGCTCACGATGCTACCACTGGAAACTCCAGAGTATACATTCGCGTCACGGATCGTGCGCCCTGTGATACAGCGCTCCAACGCATACGTCACACCTAGCTGATAAAGAAAACCCTCAAGGCCACCACCACTCATGGCAATTCCCACCCTCGTGGGGTGACGTTCAGCTGAGCTGAGGAGTCCATGGAGCCATCGCAAAACAGCGGCAGTATTTTTAGGTGCGACTAAAACATCTTGAACATGTGATCGCCCCAATTGGAAGGCTCGGTCAGTCTGAGATTTGTGGGCCTTCTTGGCCTTGGCGTCGTCCAGGATCGCGACTGACCGACTCATTGGAAATAAGAAATCCGGCCCCCAAAGCTCAGCAAAACTGGCCACGTCGCGTCGAATGGTCTCAAGGGCGTCTTCGGCGGTTTGTGCGTCGTCGCCGCGCTCATCATAAATCAATAAGTCAACGGGGTTTTGTCTCAAGTGCGGTGTGACGGCATTGATATTGGTGAGCAAGTGCAGGCGAAGAGTCATGCCTTTTAGCAGCATATGCTTAATATCCCAGCCTGGTCCGATGGCAGTCCGGTCATCCAACGCTTCGCCCTTGAGGGCGCTGATGGCCTTGCGAATGGTGTCGCTTTGGCTAGGCGATGCTACATAGACTGCGTGCTTAATCATGGATTCTTGGTTTGCCCCGCATTTTTAAGGATCAAACGCTGCTCTTTCAGAGTTTCCAAAAGTTTTTCAGCACTTGCGTAGCCGGAGATCGCAAATTTTTCCTTTAGGTTACCGTTCGGTGGTAAAAGCGTTAGTGTTGGCAGGCCGGGCAGTTCGTAGCGGTCTTGAATGTTCGTGTTTTCGTCGGTTGGTTCGGTCAGATCAAATTTTAAGGCGATCCAATTTTCAGAAATCTCTTTCACAACACTTGGATCAACAAAAGTTGTGACGTCCATTTTCTTACACGCCTCACACCATTCAGCCCAGGCGTCTACGATGATGGGGCGTCCTGTTTCGGTCGCTTTGTTGATGGCTTCTTCCTCCGAGTGAACCCATGAAATGGATGCTCCGGTTGGTTGCTCAGAGCGGGTTAGGGCCTGAATGCCAAAAAAGATCCCAACGCCAAGCGCCAGAGTTGGCGCAAGAAAGAAAGCTTTTTGGTGATGGAGGGATTCCTTCAGGATGATAACAATACTCAGCGTGATACCGATCGCCAGACCGATGCTACCGATAGATCCCCAGTAGGGTTTTAGGGCCGTAAACACGCCATAGAGGGGAAGCCTCAGAAAGTATAAAGAGAGAGCGAACATCACAGAGGCAAAGACCAGCTTCGTTAAAATTTGAATCTGAAAGTTCACGCGAACTTTACTGATCTTCGCAGCACTTGCCCCCAAAAACACATAAGGTAATGCAAAACCAATACTGTAAATACCGAGCAGTCCGATCGCTTCCATTGTATTTTGGCGACCAGCTGTGTAGGTCAAGAGAGCTGCCAAAATCGGCCCCGTACAGGGGGATGCGACAAGGCCCGCACCTGCGCCCATGAGAAACGCATTGAATAGCCCCCCCTTGGAACTGCCGATTTGACCACCAAGTTGCTGGAGTTTCGTGAGGTCACCGAATCCAAGCATATTCACACCAAGAAGAAACATGACGACACCAAAGGTGATGGCGACGGCTGGGTGAGCGATCAAATTACCAAAGAGAGCGCCGCTAAGGGCAGCGACCACTCCAAGGGACGTGTAGGTTGCGACGATTCCTCCAGCGTATGAAGCGGCACTTGCCAAAGGCTTTGCGGTTTGGTTGGCAAGCAGACGAATGGTAATTGGAATCATCGGCGCTACGCAAGGGGTGAGGTTCGTAAGTAGTCCGCCAACAAACGCGATGAGCAGTAAGGTGAAAAACGACATTTGCCCGGTCTTAACCTGCTGGGCAAACTGCTCTTCAACAGTGCCCGATTCCTTCGGAGTTGTGGTTTCAGGTGTTATGTCTTGTTTTGCCGCAGCGGATAACTCAGGCTGATTTGCCCGGGCAATAGCGACTTTAGCGGTGTGTGGAAATAGACAAATGACACTCGTGCAGCCTACGTAATTGACTTCCAAGTCCGCTGTCTCAGCTATACCGCTCTTTTCAAGGGTTAGCTCAAATGCGCCACTTTTATAAACGTCAACCTCTCGTCTTGAGATGGGATCAAATTGACGAGAGGACGCTGGAGGTTTCATGCTGATCAGCCGCCAGCCTTCGCTGGGCACAAACTTTAGTTTATCTACATAAATTGTGAATTGTCTCTTTGTCGAAAGGGCCAGAGTGATCTTCAACTGATTGGATGCTTGATCAAAGTTGTGACCGGCCAACTCCCAAATAATGACGTCAGCAGGGTTTATGTGTTTTACAACGTTGCCTTGGTCATCTTTGGCGGGGTTGGACTCGCTTTCAAGTTGTTGGATGAGGCCCGTGCCATCTTGAGCGACCGCCGAGGTGGTGCGCGCGAGTGGGAGGAGCTCGTCTAAACCCAAGACCGTGATGAGCAGAACAGCGGTTGTGCCCAAGAACCAAGATTTTAAAAGCTGACCCACCATGCCAAAATCCCTTTTAAGTAAACAAGTTAGCAGTTTAGGGGATTTTTAAAGCTCTGGATACCTAGAAGAAGGCAAAAGGTTTGGTGAATTTGTAAAAAATAAAATTTAAACTAAAAAATACGCACGGTTAGAAAGTTAGCCTTAAGCTCTTTTCCATCTTATCCGAACCCCTCCCGAGTTGTACGAGATCCAGCGAACTTGGTTTGCGCCAACCAGGGGGAATTTTATGAGAGATGAAAAAAGCAGGTCGGATTTGGGTATGTATTTTAAAGTGCATCTTTTTAGCATGATTCTTCTATCCCTTATCACGGGTTGCGGTAAAACCAAAAAAAGTAAACCCCCGACCTCAAATGACACAAATACTAGCACTCAGGTAGCTGATGGTAATTGGCTAGGTAGTTGTGAGGCGGATGGTGCTGGCAAGTCCAAAAAGTCAGACTTCGTTGTTTCGGGAAGTTCAGCAACGTCCACGATTCGTACATTCAGCGATGCCAATTGTGTGACAGAGGCTTCTGTGTCGGTGTTTTCCATAAGATTCGTCGTCGGCAGACCTGTCGCTACCCCGGCAGGAGCTTTCGAAGTGGAGCAGACGGTTTCAAAAATTATGATGACTTTAAAAACCCCGGAAGGTGTGACCATGGCCAACGAAGGGGTCAAAATTGATGATGCAGTTGTCTGGCCAGCAACTTGTAATGGTGGATTTACGATCAATGTTCCAAAAGAACTGAACTCAACTGTCTGCGCTGGGGACTTGCTTTACGGCGCTCTTTTCTCGACAAGCTACGGAATTGTAAAAGTTGACGGCGATAAGATTTATTTCGGTGAAACCGATGAGACCAACGATGGCTCGACTCCAGCCAAAAGACCAACGAAACTAGAATCCAGTCATTATTCCAAGCAACCCAGTGGTGGTGAAATATCCTTAACCGGAACTTGGGTGGGCGCTTGTGAACAGGACGAAGACGGATCGTCAAGCCAGAGTACTCTTACCTTTTCGGGAAGTTCGCTGACATCTACGTCCGGCTCATATCTTGATGCAGATTGTACACAAGAAGAATTTGTCTATGTTGAAACAGGGTCCTTTACCCTTGGCAACGAGCTTTCGTCTCCGGCCGGTGCTTTTACTTATGACCTTAAGATTGACCAAATAATTGTCACTTATAAAACAGATGAGCGAGTGACCGCAGTTAACGCAGATGGAGGCTTGTGTGGGCAGACCGTAACAAAAGATGTTGGCCTAGAGCTGGACGCCGCAGACTGTTCGGGTGATCCCGTGTTTAGCAGCTTCTTTTCAACGGCCTACGATGTGGTGAAGGTTGACGGTGATAAGCTTTCTTTTGGCGAGTTGACTACGACTAACGATGGTTCGACTGCCGAAAAAAGACCTACGGCCCTCAGCACTTCCTACTCCGTGAAACAACCATAGACGAAGCTCTTCTAGCATTTCGTCTAACCTGTCAGATTCACGGGAAAAACCTAGGCCCTAGTGACCTGATAGGTGCAAAATCTGCACCTGGGCCTTGAAGGTCTAAAAAACCAGTTGACTTAAAGCCCCTACAGCCGGTAATACCGGGATTCCGATTTTATAAAAGTCGAGAGATATTCTTAATTTGGTATCTTATTACTAATAGGTGAAAAAACGCATGCATACCGCTCAAAAATGCGAAGCAAAATGCCGCATCAAAAAAGGTGACGAAGTCCAGGTAATTGCTGGCTCCTTCAAAGGCAAATCCGGTAAAGTTTTGCGCGTTATCCGCAAGTATGACCGCGCGATTGTTGAAGGCTTAAACGTTAAGAAGCGTCACACCAAGCCGTCTTTGGCGAACCAAGATGGTGGTATCGTAGAAAAACCAATGGGCCTACACTTGAGCAACCTTATGATCATCGATCCGAAGTCCAAAAAGCCTACTCGCGTGGGATTCAAGACTGACGGTGGAAAAAAAGTTCGATTCGCTAAAGACTCAGGAACCATCTTGGCCTAAGTTTCAGCGAATTCGGAGAAATCTCCTTTCGTGTGTTTGGGGGCGTTAGGGTCGAAAGACCTTGGCGCTTCAGTTTTTTAAGGCTGAAACTTATCAAAAATAAAGATCCCCGAGCATGACGGCCTCGGGGATCTTTATTCGGTTAACTCTAAATGGCTATTCTTAAGTGGCACTCGATGGCGTAGCGTCTAGGAGATCTTCTTCGAGGTGATCGTCAGTTTTAGCCACGTTTAGGATTTCCACGATACCCACGGCAGCCAGTATCTTAGTCACGAGGAACCCTAGGTCGAACTCAAACCACTTCATGGAGAATTTTGCCGAACGCGGGAACCGGTGGTGGTTATTTTGGTAGCCTTCTCCAAAACAAGTCCAAGCCACGAGGGTGTTGTTTCTGGAGTCATCGCTACAGTTGAAATTACGGTAACCGACGGCGTGACCAAAAGAGTTCACAAGCCAACCCTGCACCGGATGGCTCATCATGCCGAGGAAGTATGCTGAACCAAGCAGCCAAGCATTGAAAACCACCCCGCAGACAATCCACACCAAGGCATGGACGATGTAGGGAACAAGCCACATGCCGCGACGGTTCAAGTGACTTACTGGGAAATCCAAGTCTTTCACGACCGCCGTATATTCAGGTCTATTTTTAATAAGGCCACGAAGGGTGAGATTATAAGAATGAAGCTGACCTAAAGCTGTGCCAAAAATTCCCCAACGCTTGGGGCTGTGCGGGTCTTTCATCGTATCCGAGTAGGTGTGGTGCATGCGATGCATACAGGCCCAGGCCTTAAGGTCAATGCCGGTGACCCAGTTGCTCGTTTTGATAATAAAGGGTCGAAAGCGGGGGTTAATGCTGACGGCATCGTGGGTGAAAGCGCGGTGATAAAACACTGAAATATAAGTCATATTAAGGATATATGTCCCGATAAAGACGACTAGACAGAGGATATAATAGCTGTCCATGGGAACCCCTTTCGCAAGAGTTATATGCCAGAGGAAGACATTAGCAATTTGCAGAGCAAGTGTCAGCCCTTGGTAACAAGGCTTACGGTAAACATTACGTTAGTTTTACAATCAGGACTTAGCCTTGGCGCAGTCAGGGGCGCGGACGCGGTGGGCATCAGGGTTAAATAGCTCGGGTAAGTTCAAAGCCAAACGACAGAGTTGTTCGCCGGTCAGCCTGCAGATGTTGCCACCTCACCATGGGCTCGAGCAAATACTCGCCGTCAAGGGCAGGAATTCCCAGTCCGGCTTGCAGATAGTACCACATGAAACCGAGTTTTTGGTTGAGCCGTCCATCAACTGCCGTGACAGGATTTTCACGTTTTGCCGCAATTTGTCTCCAGATATAACCGGCACCAAATGCGAATGATGGTGTGACAACGCCACTGAATAAAATCGCCTCGTCGACGGCGATCTTGTAGTCAGTTTCTTCGATTCTGACGGCTTGAGGCATCTGCGGTTGATCTCCACTGTAGCCAAGTCTTGCAGCGTGGCGAAGCCAGAGCTTTGGCGATGGTAGCTCCGTGTAGTAAAAGCCGACAACCTCTGGCTCAAAGCGTTTAAAAGATCTGGCGCCATAATCCTGACGCATAGACCAGACGGCGCTGAGCCCTCCCGCAAAACGCCAGTTTTTGGATTGAACTGGTGACGTCAAAGAGACTTCTCCCAGTAACTCACGGCTTTGCTCTTTTTTATTTTCCGCCGGATCGGCCGCAGTAGCGGCCTGTAATTTGACGCATAGGAATATGTTGGCGATTACAAAGAGGGCTAATAATTTTTGCATAGCTTTTGAACCTTCATTGAATGTCGATTTTTTTTGGCTTTAGTCACAGACGCCTGTTCGGGCCACGGTTGGAAATCCTTCCGTACCAAAGTTTTCTTTGAATTTGATGCAAAGTTCCGCTTTCCAGTCAGCTGGAGCCGATAAGATGAAAGCGCGCAGGAAGCTTCCGATAACTTTGCCGTCGTATTCATAGAGCTCAGGGTAGACTAATTCATCACGATCCTGTTGGTCTGGCAAAATTGAGGAACTCATCCGAACGAGCTGCATCCTTGTTTTCTTGAGGGCCTCAATGACGCCATTAGCCATCTGTTTTTTTGAGACGGTGCTTTTGAGGGCAGTCCATGCGCCGTGTAGTGAACGGGCAAAAATTGTTCCCACACAGTAAAAGTCCCCTGAACAGGCTGATGGTTCGCTGGCATTTAAGCTGGCAAAAGTAAACGTAGCTCTGCCAAAATCGCGCTCGTCGGCAAAATCTTTAATGTCGATGGAGGAGCCAAGGATGTTCGTGCTGTCGGTAAATGCCCAACTCACGAAGTCGGCAAAACCCTCGTTAATCCCATTGATGGCCCATTCATTGGACCAGCGGTCGGCAGGGTCGATCTCTCCACTGTAAAAGCTATAGTCAAATACAAAGTGACCAAACTCGTGGCTAATCACTTGAAAATTTGCAGCCAGTGGCACTTTTTCGATGGGTGATCTTTGAAAGAGTAGAAATTTTTTGTCTGTTGGGCTGAAGGCAGCATTCAGCTTAACTCCAGCCGAAACTTCGTTGTCCGAGGCATCCATTTTAATTTCCGGTTCAAACAGTACGGTGTGTTTACCACCGGGCAATTTTTCCTGAAGAGATGATGCCGATAAACCCAATTTGTCTTCAAGCGTCGAGTAAATTTCATCAAGCTGATAGTAGGCTGAAAGCATGGCAAGTGTGCTGTAGTCCAACGCAGATGCGACACCCGATTTAACCCGGTAACGCAGGTGAGGTTTTTCTCCACCTTCAAAACTGTCGGCAGATACGATTGAGCCGTTGATGTTGCTTATTTTCAGCGTGCCACCACGCTTGATGGTCGCGTACGTGCCGTCAAGATTATTGAAGTCAGTGAGCGTTCTAAATGTCTTTTCCGTCATTGCAAACTGGGCCTGACCGTTACCATCAGTGCCGGTAAATGCAACCACTATGGCCTTAAAAGGGCCGCTAAAAGAATAGCTTTCATAACTACACCCACTGTTTAGGGTTGCGGTCACTGTCAAAAAAAGAGGTAGCAATCTAAATAAATGTTTCATTTCAGTATCTCCTTGTGGCGCTGAACCAGGGCAAAATACCAGGTGAGTTCGGTAGAAGTTCGTTAGCCGAGCCTGTGTTGTACATTGCTCCGAGGGAATAGACCCAAAGCTCAGAACGGTAGTCGACTGACATACGCGCAAGGCCCCACATCAGTTTGCCGCGCGAAGCGTCACCATTTAAATCAAAAGCAGCGGCAGATGTATCCATGTTCACAGAGGTCCATATGGGCAGCATCACGTAGGTGGATATAGAAATGGTTTCGTCCCAAAGATACTGATGTCCACCACCAATCGCGCCCGTTGTCAGCTGAATGCTCGTGTAGTCGGTGCCTTTGAGATCCCCAGACTCAAGTCCAAAATTGATAAAGGCGGCATTGGCACTGACAATGTTGTCGGGGGACAGCTTCCACGCGTTGTTTGAGGTGAGAAGCTGCCAGTACATGTTCATGCTTCCGCCAAAGTAGCCAAGATAGGCAGTCGCGGTTGATTGCATGGACGCGGTGCCGTAGAGAAGTGTTCTGGCCTTTACGGTCGCCGATTTGACGCCTGCGATCCAAGGTAGAAAACTTAGAAGGGCGTTTGTGCCCACGGTTAGACGCTCATTGAAACCGTAGTCGACAGCGATGCTGGGTATAGGGATGATGGGTAAAATGATCGGCGGCCACTCAACTATGAGGGCACCTGGCTCTGCCATATTGGTGTCAAAAAAACCAGGATAGCCTTGGGTGGGGCTTGTTAATAATGTGGGCTTCGCTTCCAGAGTTTCGCCCCGCTGCGCCAACGCAAACTCTGTGTTTAGCAACACCAGTAGTGGTATCAAAAAAAATTTGTAACGAGCTGTCATGAATCGAACCTTTTTTAAGTTTACCGGGTTAGATGGGTCACACTGCCGTGCAGTGAGAGTAAAAATGCTTCTAAATCCTTAAGTTCAGCAGAAGTTAAGCCCAGTGGCCGCAGAGTCGCTTCCGTTCGTCCGATCGCAGCAGGTTGTTGCAACTCATTGTAGTGCTGCAAGACCCCGGCTAGTGTTAAAAATCGACCGTCATGCCCATACGGAGCTGAGTGCCTCAGCTGACGTAAGGTCGGAGTTTTAAAAGCACCGACAGCATCCACGTTTTCCGACTCAAGATACTCCAATTCTAAACAGGATTCAGTTTGTTTTTTTTTAGGGAAATAATGGCTTTTGCAGTTAAATGGATCAGAACGCGCCAGTAACAGCCCTTGGGCGCGGCCAAGGTCAAGATTTTCAGCGTCTTTGGCAGGTAAGCCGATGTTGTGAAATTGCTCATCTGTAAATTTCGGTCCGCTATGGCAGACTAAACATTGTCCCTTGCCTGCAAAGATGCGCAATCCATTTAACTCACTTTCACCAAATGCATCGCCCAATGATTTTTGAGGATTTTTTGTTTTTGAGAACGACTCCGCAAAGCTGTCAAAGGGGGAGGCACCAGCATGGATGGTCCGCTCAAATGCGGCGATGGCTCTTGTGAAGTTGATGAAGATTTTGTTGATCTCTTCCTGCTCTTGAGGGGAGAGTGCGGGTCCATTTTGTTGCGGTTCAACGGCAACGCGCCGATCGGATCCAAGGGCGCTAAGACTTTTTATGATTTCAATTGGCTGCACGCTTTGATCTCTAGCCGAGGCTAAAATATTTTTTTGTAAACTCGAATGACCAATGGTGGCAAGCGCGTAAGCGGCAACTTCATCTGAGACGCTAGGATTGACGATTGTGGCTGGGCGCGCGCTTTCAGGGGGGAGTGTTTTCGGCAATGGACCAAAAATTTTCTCATATTTTTTTTGGTAATGGCTTTTAAGGCGATAAGCCACTTTTACGCGGGAAAAACCTTGTTCTTTAGGGTGCTCCACCGGGCCTGTGGCCTGTGTCTCCAATGAATCGGCACGACCGTTCCAAAAAAACCAATGTCCGCTGTTAACATTGACCAGTGTGGGAGCGTTCATCGCGGTTTCACTGAGCCCCTGGGATGTGACTCTACCATCGGTGAATGATCGCTCTGGTTGGTGACAAGATGCGCAAGAGATTTTGCCGTTTGCGCTAAAGCCAGAATCTAAAAAAAGCTCCCGTCCCAGTCTTGCGGTGTCGGCAGTTTTACTGTCCATTTTAAGTTGCGAGGGCGGCATATACATGGATTCCGCAAGGCGCAAAAGGTCGTCGTTTGAAAGTTCCGCGAAATTTTGTTTTGGATTTACTTGTTGCGTTGATCGGCGACCTAGGTAATTCCAAGCAACTGCCGCCAACAAACAGAAGAGGAAAAGCTGTAAAAAAAGCTTCCTCTTCGTATTTTGCTTGTGAGTTGTCCGCTTGGGCAAAACAGCGCTCATTTCGTTTGTGTGATTTCCAAGGCATCGGAGCTTGTTAGTGGGTGAAATAAATGATCCAACCACATCCAAAGGGATCTACCCAAAGGAATGAACAGCAGCGCGGCACTACCGCCAAACAAAGCTGGAACTCCTGCTACAAGCAAGTCCCCTGCGTCGCTATGTTTCCATACCATGTAAGCGCCTGAGGCCATCGCCATCAATGCTGCAAACGTGTAGTTCATCATCCACGACGCGCCAGAAAAATACCCAACTTCTCGCTCGTAACGATAATTACAGGCGCGGCAACCGTCTTGGAAAGAAACGAAACTTCCTTTTTTCAAAAGAGGAGATTGACCGCAGTGCACACACTTCAAACGAAGGGCATAAAGAAGTTTTGGTTTGGAATTAGTGACGGGCATGGTAAACCTCTGAGGGTGCGATAATATTGCCTCGGAGTAGCAAAGCAATGGGATTATCCTCGCAAGCAGCAGTGGTGACTACAAAAAAAGCAGCCAGGCTTTTTTTTCTTGGTGCCGGGTGCACCTTTTTCACATTGATAAGTGCGGCAGCTCATGCTCAAGAATTAAGCAAGCCATTAGAACTGGCTGGCCAGAAATTAATCGTGCTTTTAGAGCCTAGGGAGCCATCGTGCCAGAAGGCCATAACGATCGTAGTTAATAAATTATTTTGTTTCCAGGTCACTGTTCGCGGCAGCAACGACGCATGGCTTAAAGGTTTAAGGCTTTCGAAGTTTGATGCCATGATGCCAGGACATCATCACGGGATGATCACTCGGCCAAAACTCACCGCAAAAAATTCAGGCGAATACTTGATCGAAGGGGTCAAACTTCACATGTCTGGAGAGTGGTCCCTCGAGCTAAAATTAGAGCATATGGGCGCATCATCGCAAGTTGCGATCCCCCTGAAACTTTGAGACAATTCTTGACTATGTACCAACTGGACAGGTAAGTTTTCGACTTACAGTTTGCGACGGTCCGCATATAGTTTTTTCTTACGGGTGTTAAACGATCTCACAGCAGGTGTTCCCATGCAGTTACCAGCCTTTGACGATTCGAAATACAAATTTTTTGATGTGAACTGGGATGCTCCGATGAATACCATCTCGGGTATCACGGAGTGGAGTAGGGACATTAACGATGTCTACGGCCTTACAACTTGGATCACAATTCTCGTGTTCTTTGCAGTTGCCATTCCCCTGGTTTGGACCCTGATAAAATTCAAAGACAAGGGTGAGGATACTGTTCCAAAGCAATTTCACGGAAACCCTACCTTAGAAATTCTTTGGACAGTAATTCCCGTTATTTTACTGATATTTATTGCCGTACCTACCTGGCGGGTTTTATTTAAGCATGCACGCACTCCAGAAAATGCCATAGTGGTTGAGGTCATCGGTCACCAATGGTGGTGGGAGTTTCGCTATCCACAAAATGGAAATATCATCACGGCCAATGAACTTCACCTGCCAGAAAAAACCCCAATTCATTTCAAGGTGTGGTCAGAAGACGTCATACACGGCTTTTGGATTCCCAAGTTTGGCGGCAAAATGGATGCCAACCCTACAGGCATGAACGAGGATGGAAGCCCAAAGCGCTTTAATGACCTAAATTTTGAGACACCGGCTGTGGTTGACGCGTCAAAAAAAGGCGGTGATATGTACCAAGGCCAGTGTACGCAGCTTTGCGGTCCGTCTCATGCTTTGATGCGTTTCAACGCAGTCGTCCACACCAAAGAAGAATTTGATATTTGGGCAAAGAACGCCTATACGCCGCCAAAAGTCGAGACAGCTCTCGCCAAGGCAGGTGAGCAGGTTTTTGCGCGCTGTCAGGCTTGTCACGCAATTGCTGGTACACCGAGCGCCGATATTCCCGGTAAGAAAATCGGCCCAGATCTCACGAATTTCGGTGATCGCAAGTACCTGGGCGCCGGTACACGTCTGAACACACGCGAAAACCTTGCGGCATGGCTGCGTGATCCGACCAGTATCAAACCCGGAGCTCTCATGCCTGCTGGTTTGGTCAACGAGGAAGAAATTATGCAGGTGTCTTCTTATTTAAGATTGTCGACCGCGAAGACACTCCAATAAATCCGCCAACTACTTGAGACTCTTGAAAACTAGGCTTCTTTAAAGGACTGATTGCAAATGGCTAAGAATCTCCCAAAAACAGGCATCATAAGCTGGCTAACCACAGTGGATCACAAGCGGATCGGTATTCTTTACGCGTTGGGATCCCTGTTTTTCCTCATCGTTGGTGGTATCGAAGCTATTTTAATGCGTACGCAGTTGGCGATTCCAAACAATACGTTTGTCACCGGTGATATTTATAATGGCCTTGTCACTATGCACGGTACGACCATGATCTTCCTTGTGGTGATGCCACTGTCGGCCGCATTCTTCAACTATCTAGTCCCCTTGATGATTGGAGCGCCGGACGTTGCATTTCCAAGGCTCAATGCATTGAGTTTCTGGACCTGGCTTTTCGGAGCGTTTCTTCTCAACACGAGTTTTCTGGTTCAGCAAGTTCCAGCGGTTGGATGGTTTGCTTATGCAAATCTAACTTCTAAACAATTCAGCCCAACTCACTCAGTCGATTTTTGGATCTTGGGTGTCCAGGTCGTGGGTCTTGCATCGCTGATCGCATCGATTAACTTCTTTGTAACGATTATCAATATGCGTTGTAAAGGTATGTCTCTTCTCAAGATGCCACTGTTTGTCTGGACAACTCTTGTTACGCAGGTCCTTTTGTTTCTCTCTCTTCCGGTCATCACTGTTGCTCTCGTGATGATTTCCTTTGATAGAACCTTCGGCACTGGTTTTTTCAATCCGGGAGCAGGTGGTCAGGTTGTTATGTGGCAGCACTTGTTCTGGATTTTCGGACATCCTGAAGTTTACATTCTGATCCTTCCAGCCATGGGTATCGTATCTGAGATTCTGGCGACCTTTGCGCGTAAGCCGCTTTTTGGTTATACGGTGATGGTCTATAGCTCCTGTGCCATTGGATTTCTTGGCTTTGCAGTTTGGGCTCACCATATGTTCACGACTGGGCTTGGACCATGGGCTACGGCTCTGTTCTCTGCAGCCACAATGCTTATCGCGGTTCCTACTGGTGTAAAAATCTTTAACTGGATTTCCACTCTTTGGGGCGGTCAAATTAGATTTACGACCGCGTCTCTTTTTGCCATCTCGTTTGTTGCCATGTTTACCTTGGGCGGTCTCTCTGGAATCATGCACAGCTCACCTGTGATTGACACCCAGCATCAGGCATCTTATTTCGTCGTTGCTCACTTTCACTACGTGTTGTACGGCGGTGCGGTCATGGGCCTCTTCGGCGGTATCTTCTACTGGTACCCAAAAGTGACCGGCCGGATCATGAATGAGACCATGGGGAAATTGCAGTTCTGGCTTTATATGATTGGATTTAACGTGACTTTCTTCCCCATGCACTTCCTTGGCCTCGAAGGTATGCCACGTCGAATTTACACTTATGCCGGCGATCAAAACTGGAACTTCTGGAATTTTCTAGCCACCATGGGTGCCTACATGACAGCTGTAGGTGGGGCGTTATTCTTCATCAACATGTTTGCGTCTCTGAAGTTTGGGAAAAAAGCATCAGATGATCCCTGGGATGGCAGAACGTTGGAATGGTCCATTCCTTCGCCTCCTCCAGAATATAACTTTGCGAAACTTCCAGAAGTGTCTCAGCTTGACGATTGGTGGCACAAAAAATACACCCACGACGGTAAGCGTCTTACGCCGCCGAAGCAGCCTGCTGTGGATCTGAGCTCCATTCATTTGCCAAACCAGAGCTTCTGGCCGATTTTGCTGGCCTTTGGTCTGACCATGATCGCGACTGGGTTTGTTGTACCAGCATATGGCCTTGTCATCGCGTTGTTGGGTGTTGCCATGACGGTAACGTCCACCTACGGCTGGGCTTACGAGGAGCCCTAAGATTCCATAATGCGCTTAGCGAAACTTGAATGGTTAATGAAAACATTGGGGGGATACTAGTATTATGAGTGAAGCAGTGGCTCACGCACACCACACAAACACGGGAGTAGAAAACCGCAAGTTTGCCATGTGGGTGCTTATCGCATCCGAATGCTTTTTGTTTGGCACATTAATCGCTAATTACCTCATAAACAAAGGCAGGTCCATTGCGGGACCTACACCACAGCAAGTTTATGAGATCGATATCACGACTCTTTCGACCTTTGATCTATTGATGTCATCGGTTGCCATGGTTTTGGCTCTGCATTACTGCAAGGAGAGGGACCTGAGGAAGTTTCAATTTTGGACCTTCATGGTGGTGCTTGGCGGTATAATCTTTTTGGGCTTTCAGTATCACGAGTTTTCCACCTTCGTTTTGAAAGACGGTCTCGGGCTTTCCACTAACATTTTTGCATCAAGCTTTTATCTTCTAACAGGTTGTCACGGTGCCCACGTAACGGTAGGTGTCCTTTGGATGAGCTCAATTCTTTTGACATCTTTGATTAAGGGTAAGGAATGGTTTAATAGCGAGATTGTGGAAGTGGCAGGTCTTTACTGGCACTTTGTTGACGTTGTGTGGATTATCATCTTCACCGTAGTTTACCTTTTCGTATACGTCTAAAAAAAAGGAGCTAAACCCTATGGCATCAGCACATGGTAATCATCCTGATCACAAGCACGGCGAGCACGCGCATGCAGGTCCTAAACTTTATTGGATCTTTGCGGTCATTCTCTGTGTCATTACTTTTATCGAGTGGATTATTTTCAAAGAAAAAGAGGCTTGGGGTATCTCCAATTCGGTCATGATTTGGAGCTTGATTGCTCTCTCAATTGTGAAGTTTGTGATGGTGTGTGGGTGGTATATGCATTTGCGATTTGATAGCAAGGTGCTTACTAATATCTTCGTGTTTTCGGCGTTTTTGGCAGTCGCGGTATTTATAATGATGAAGCTGTCACTGCCGACCATGGGCTAGGACCGCCTCGCAAAATTCTCTGTGGCCACGCGGGTATTACCGCCCGTGTGGTTTTTTTGTTGCCATACGTGCCGTTAGGGGTATTTTAGAGATCTATTGAAGTCACCCCCTGGAGGCCTTAGGTTTGACGCGCTGGACGATGATTTTTGCAGTGATGATGGCTCTTTTTGGCCAGATTGCTCTAGCATCTACAGGGCATCTCTATGACCCATTACCGCCCGATACGTTTGACTTAAAGTGGATTTGGGATCCTGCACTTTTGCTGTTTGTCTTGATGGGCATTTTATACGTCAGAGGCCTTCGAGCTTTTAGAGGCAAACTTCCCGTTAAACCTTGGCAGATTGTGCTTTTCTTTGTTGGCCTTGTGACGGTGATCACAGCACTTTTGCCGCCCATTGATCCTCTTTCGGATCAGTTGTTCTTTGTGCACATGATTCAGCACCTCATGATCACAAATATTGGTGTACCGCTCATGATGCTCGGGGTGCCGTTTTTTATATGTGTGCGCGGAATTTCACCTGGCGTGCGTCGGAATATTTATTTTCCAATTGTGCGCAGCAAACCCTTACGCTGGCTTTTTAAAATCGTGAGTCAGCCGCTCGTGAGTCTTTTCTTGTTTCAGGCGGCATACTGGTTTTGGCACGTGCCTTACTATTACAACCTGGCTCTTTTAAATGATGCTTGGCATCTTTTGGAACATGCGACGTTTGCATGGGCAAGTATTCTGCTGTGGAGAAACATCATCGACCCGCACCCCATGAGGTCTCCTCTCAAGATGCCAGTGCGTATGCTATATGTAATGGGCCTAATGGCATCAAACGTGATTTTGTCGGCCTTTTTATCGTTTAGCGATGAGGTCTGGTATGCCTATGCTGGTCGGCCGATCCCTGAATGGTGGAAGCCCTGGAACCACTTGGATGATCAAAGACTAGGCGGACTTCTCATGTGGGTACCAGGCGAATTTATTGATTTTTTCGTGGTCAGCCTCATCTTCGTCATCTGGACGAGCCGAGAGCGTCGAAAGGATGAGGAAGAGCGGAAAATCCATTTGACACCCCAAGGTGACGTCCGTATAAACGTTATTCCCGCTGACGCTTAAGAGAAATTGAGCTAATCGCGGCACCCTAGCGCGGGGTGGTAGTTAAGTTGGTTATAACGCCGCCCTGTCACGGCGGAGGCCGCGGGTTCGAGTCCCGTCCATCCCGCCATTTTTTCGAAGGCAAAAGCCCCGGTTTCTCAAGAAACCGGGGCTTT
>JBAXLR010000052.1:0-16721 GCA_037134655.1 bacterium
TCCCTCACTACTATTTAGTTGGCGTGTAAATATTAGTTGGAATTTTCTCCTCCGGATCTGTTGCAATTCAAAAAGTCAGCGTTAGTAACCCAGTGATCAAGACACAGTTTCCAATCATCATACGCTCTGATGGTCGAGACTACTTGATCGAACCTGGGGATGAGCGGGGTGTTTATCGAGACGATTCGGGGGTTAAGGAATTTGTTGGTCGACGTCAGCCCAAGCTCTCAAAGATGGCACGCCCCGAACCTCCAGCCGCAGCCAAGATCGACGTGCCTGTTGCAGTTGTTGCTAGTCTTATCAATGAATCACCGGTTAGCCTCGTAGACCAAACTAATGTGGTTGTGGCACCCGTCGAGGCTTCCATTAAAGAGGTAGCCCCCATTGAATCGGTTCAACAAAAGGACGTCCGAAAGCTTGGCTCGAAGAAGCTAGTAAAGCCAATAGTTGCACCTGTGATCGCTGCCCCGCAAATTACGTCTCCCTTGCCGCCAGTCAGAGCAGAACCTCTACCCCTTGCCAACAATGCTGGAGGTGATACCGACCTCGATTTCTCGTCGTTGAGCCGTGAGTACTACAGCTTTCAATCTTTAATGTCATTGAAAGGCGAACTGGGTATTTTACGATGGAAAGAGTCTTCATCTGCGAGGGGGCTTATCAACGGTGCACAATTGGAGCCTGCCATAGAGCTAAAGTCTGGCGAAAATAGCAAGGAAATGGTCTTGCCGCGGACTGGGATTCTAAAGCTTAAAATTGAAGACTTCGGTGACTTGAAAGCCAATACGGATCGTGATGGTGTACCCTGTGCAGTGCTTAGCATTCGCGGAGGCTCGAAGGTGACTCAGGGAGTTGCGAAGCCAAATTGGGTGTTTAAGGGTGAGCCGCGAGAAATTCAAATATGCTCTTACCGGGAGGCACTCGGGAATCTGCCGATTGTTGTAAGTGTGGCATCGTTGGAAGGGGGCCAGGCTTTTCAACGCCCCAAACTGTTTCCAAAGCCCAGCAGCGGAAACCAAAAATTTCAGATGATTGTCACTACAGGGTCTCAATTGTCAGCCTTATTTCCAATCATCTTCAAGAACGAAAGCTTCCGCATCGCTTCGACGCAAGGAATGGCTAGTCGGGGTATTTTTATCGCGCGCTCTGGAAAAGTTGTTATGCAATTATCAGGGCCTGGATTCAATGCGCGTAATGCTGATCAGTTGCGTGAAAAAATTGGTGGTGACATCGTGTTTAAAGGTCCGCGAGACGCTTTATTGGACGCTGCAGGTCTTACACATGATCAGCTAAAGGACATGGTTAGTAGGGGTGACGCCCAGGGTCGAAGAATATACATGCATAAATCGGGAAACCTACTTCCAATTAGTCGAAGCTTCTTAGAAGAGCGAAAAGAAGTGGCAAGCTTTGTAAAGTCGGTGGCGTCCCAGCTGTTTGCCGAGAAAGTGGAAGTGATAGCCTATAAGTAGAGTCACGGAATTTTTGGTATCACTACGTCAATTTTGATTTCCACTCGGATTTCTTGTAAAACTTACCACGAAATTTTTTATGGTTAGGATTTAATACGAGATAGCCTCGACCTCTCTCGTCATCCACCCAATCGATCGTGCTCCCCCGAACAAACTCTAGAGTTTGCGTATCGCAAATAAGATTAAAGGTTGTCTCAACCGGGATGACTGTATCGGCGCTCTCTCGGGTGTCAAAGGTAACGCCATATTCAAAACCGTCACAGTGTTTGCCAGCCAGGTAGACCCGGAGGTCTTTTTCCCGGTATTCAGCAACCTCTGATTGTAATTGATTGGTAGCGGATATCGCTGAAGCTGTGATTTCGATAGCCATTTTCTAAACCCTCAAATTCCCTCTAAACAAGACCGTCCGAGAATCGTATACTGTAGGTCTGACGCCAAGGAAAGGTTAACCTTCTCGGGATGGCTTAAAATCGTTGAAAACCATAAAAAAACAGGTATTTCTAATTAAAATCACCTTGGCGATAGGTCTCAGCCTGGATGCGACCATGGCCCAGCCGCCCGCTGAGGGGATCCTCGCCTTCGGTGATATCCGAAGTCATATTGAACCATGTGGCTGTGATCCGCGAACGGATGTGGGTGGCGTCAGGCGTATCGCTGCCGCGGTCTCCAGATACCGCCGCCAATTTCCAAAGACGGTAGTGGTAAATCTGGGTAACGACATCAAAACTGGCGACGCCTCGCCATCTGCTGATTCGTTGAAGAAAGTTCTTTCGTTGATAAGACCCGATATTTCTCTAGTGAATGCCTACGAGTGGTCTGCCTTAAAAGGCAAGCATTCTTTGGCTGTGACACCCTGGCTACTTTCCAATGTTGATGGAAAATTCATTGAGAAAACCTGGTCATTGACGCGGCAGGTTGGCGATTTTGAGTTTTTTGGCTATCTGGGTCTAGAAGATAAAAAACTTCTTCCAGCTGGAGAGCCACTATTCAAGCAATGGCGCAAGATCACTCAATCATCAATTAATGCCCGAAGAGTTCTCTTGTTTTCTGGACCGGATGGCGACCTTGCCAAAATAGTCAGGGCCAAGTTTTTTTCTACGATCATCCGTTCCAGCAAAGTTCCCCTAAACGTAGAAATGGGTGATCAAGAGCAAAATAATCAACGCATGCTGGTAACGGAGCTTGGCGGTGAAACCATTTGGTCTGTGCCTTTTGGTGGTGCAGGTCTTTTGCGTCTATCAGGTCTTGAAAGGGCGCCATTCCCAAAGCCAGTGAGTGTATTACTTCAAGACAAACCTAAGTCAAATTCAGCATTGCTATTCAAAAATATTGAGGCTCAAAAAAATTTGAGCTCACTAACATCTGTTAATTTCGTCCATTGGCTTCGTTTGGACGAAGAATCCGGTGTTCCAGAGTCTGTTTTGCGCGTTTTTGAGTCCCTGCGGCGAGCTGATCGTGATGGTTTTGCCCAGATGGTTACTAATCGCTCAAAAGAGGTTGATAAAACGGAATTTATTGGAGCGGAAGCTTGTGCTGGATGTCACGCTAGCTCATATGAGATTTGGAAAAAATCTCGCCATGCAACGGCCATCACAACACTTATTCAGAAGAACCGTCATGAAGATTTGAATTGTATAGAGTGCCACGTTCTTGGTTTCAATTCCAAAGGCGGATATGTGAGTGAGGGTGTTACGCCTAAGTTTGCAAATGTGCAGTGCGAGAATTGTCATGGACCAAGGCGTCTTCATGTTCAGGCACCCATAAAAAATCCAATTCAATCTTCTGTGATGGATCCAAATAAATCGTGCCAGGAATGTCACACGCCCCCTCATTCTCCGGGATTTGAACAAAAGAAATACTGGAAGGCTATTGAGCACAAATGATCAATCGATCGACTTAAGCAGTGAGCTCACAATACTGCGTGCTGCTTTGGCGCAGTGTTCGTGGGATTTTTCGACTTGAGAAAAGGCTTTATGGAGGAGGTTTTCATATTTGGGATGACTCGTTAAAGTATCAAGCAGTGAGTTAGTAATTTCTTGATTGAGCCACTCCCGAATTTGTAGTCGTCTTTTTTCGTTTATCGCTTGGGTTTTAACGCGGCGGTCATAGATAGCCTGAATCTTGTTCCAGGCCACATCAACCCCGCGGCCCTCCTTTGAGCTGATCGTTAATATTTCAACCTTCTCATTAGAATGGCCCTTGATCAGGGATAGCGCATGTTCTAAATCCTTTTGCGCAAGCTCTGCCGCTGCCTTCGAGTCACCGTCGGCCTTTGTCACGGCGATTAAGTCGGCTAGTTCCAGGACTCCTTTTTTAATTCCTTGCAGCTCGTCACCACTAAATGGCTGGTGAAGCTGAAGAAATATATCAGTCATGCTAGCTGCCACATACTCTGACTGGCCAATCCCCACGGTTTCGATCAAGACTATTTCAAACCCTGCAGCTTCGCATAAAAGCATACTTTCTCTCGTATGCTTTCCAACTCCACCAAGGGCTCCTGACGACGGTGATGGACGAATGAAACACAGCTCTGATTTTGCGAGCTCTTCCATTCTTGTTTTATCGCCAAGAATGCTTCCACCAGTTATGGGTGATGACGGGTCAACGGCCAACACCGCCAGCTTCCTGCCCTGAGATACGAGATGCAGACCAAGTGCTTCGATAAAGCTACTTTTGCCTACACCTGGTGGACCACTGATTGCGACACGGATAGAGTGGCCAGTTTTCTGAACGAGTTTTGATAGTAAATTTTCTGCTGCGATTCGGTGGTCAGCTCTAGTGCTCTCAATCAGCGTGATGGCCTTGGCCAGTGCGACCCGTGAACCCTCGACGATTTCATCCGCCAAATTTTGGGTGTCGGCGGTCATTTAAGATCTTTCTCCAAAATTTTCAAAATAGCTTCTGCGCAGTCTGGGATGGGAGTCCCTGGTCCAAAAACAGCAACACAGCCTACTGATTTCATAAATTCATAATCATTCGGTGGAATTATTCCGCCAACAACCACTTTGATGCGCTCTCCGCCAGACTTCCGAAGATGTGTAATTAATTCTGGCACGAGTGTTTTATGACCAGCGGCTTGACTGGAGACGCCCACAACGTGGACGTCGTTCTCGATGGCTTCTCTCGCCGCTTCTTCGGGTGTCTGGAACATCGGACCGATATCGACGTCAAAACCCAGGTCAGCCAAGCCAGTGGCGATGACCTTGGCACCGCGGTCGTGACCATCTTGCCCAAGCTTGCAAACTAAAATACGTGGTCTACGCCCAGCTCTTTTGGCGAAATCACTGGTGCGCTGGAGAATTTTTTCAATCACGTCCTGTCCTCCGTAAGTGCTGGCGTAGACCGCGCTGATAGACTGAATTTGTGCGCGGTGGCGACCATAAACTGCCGCCAGCGTTTCACTGATTTCACCCAGGGTCGCACGATGGCGAGCGGCGGCGACACATAGCTCCAAGAGGTTGCCTGTGTTCGACTCGGCCGCCGTTTTGATAGCCGTCAGGGATATGGTGACCTCCGCCTGATTTCGCTTGTCCTTAACGTGGTTTAACCTCGAGATTTGCGACTCCCTTACGCTAGTGTTGTCCACTTCGCGAACCTCAACATTGCCAAGTTCAGATGTATTTTTGTATTTATTGACACCAACGATAACGTCTTTCCCACTATCTATTCGGGCTTGTTTTTTTGCAGCACTTTCCTCGATGCGAAGCTTTGGTATTCCTTTGCCAATGGCTCTGACCATGCCGCCATGATCATCTATTTCCTTCATGATACTTCGAGCCTTATCAGCCAAGTCTTGCGTCAGACGCTCCATGAAATAGCTGCCGCCAAATGGATCTACCGTATGACAAATATCAGTTTCTTCCTGGATAATTAGCTGAGTATTCCTTGCGATGCGCGCTGAAAATTCGGACGGCAGGGCGATCGCCTCATCGAGGGCATTTGTATGGAGGGACTGAGTGCCACCAAGTACGGCGGCCATCGCCTCGATCGTTGTGCGAACGACATTATTGTAGGGGTCTTGTTCGGTTAGTGAGTATCCAGAGGTTTGACAATGTGTTCGTAACATTAAAGATTGTGGGTTTTTGGGGTTGTACTGCTTCATGCTTTCAGCCCAGAGTAATCGCGCGGCACGTAGCTTTGCGATCTCCATGTAAAAATTCATACCAATACCAAAAAAGAAGGAGAGCCGCGGCGCAAATTGATCGATATCGAGGCCGCGAGCGAGGGCTGTTTTCACGTATTCAAGCCCATCTGCGATAGTATAGGCAAGTTCGAGGGCGCTATCGGCTCCAGCTTCTTGCATATGGTAGCCGCTGATGCTGATGCTGTTGAATTTAGGCATCTTGGTAGCGGTATACTCAATGATGTCACCCACAATCCGCATACTCGGATCGGGGGGATAGATGTAGATATTTCGAACCATGTATTCTTTTAGGATGTCATTTTGGATGGTGCCAGACAGGTCAGCCAGCTGGGCGCCTTGTTCTTCGCCTGCCACAATATAAAAAGCCATTACGGGAAGCACGGCGCCATTCATGGTCATGCTGACACTCATTTCATTAAGCGGTATGCCATTGAAAAGGATTTTCATATCTTCAACGGTGTCGATGGCAACTCCTGCCTTGCCTACGTCTCCGCGAACTCTTGGATGGTCAGAATCGTATCCTCGATGGGTCGCAAGATCAAAGGCGACACTAAGGCCTTTTTGGCCGGCGGCGAGATTGCGCCGATAAAATGCGTTGCTTTCTTCCGCAGTGCTAAACCCCGCATATTGACGAATGGTCCAAGGCCTGTGTGTGTACATGGTCGCCCGTGGTCCACGTATAAACGGACTGATTCCTGGCAGCGAATCGAGATTACTTTCAAGATGCGCGAGGTCAGATCGGGTGTACAGAGGCTTTATGATGAAGCCTTCAGGAGTTAGGCGATTGAGTATGCTTGGATTTTCGCCGTGAAGCTCTTTGCTCGCTAGTTTGTTCCACAACTCAAGATTCGATTTTAAGTCGCTAGCCATGACTAATTTCATCTCCTGCCAATTGTCGCATCTGGCGAACAGGACTATAATGTAACACATATAGAATTTCTTGAATATTGCCAACAGTTTAGGCTAATGTTCAGGGGCCGACGAGGTGACGGCAGAGGATGCCAGTGGAATTCACAACTTTCCAAAGTAATCTGAGCGAAGTGGCGCAAATCGCGAAATTCGCTCTATCCGTTATGCTTGCGGCCCACATTCTCGTCAAAAAGCAAGAACCGGTCGTTTGTCTAAGTTGGCTATTGGGCGTGGTGTTATTCCCTGAATTTGCAGCGATTTGCTATGTGGGGTTTGGTCTTAATCCCTTCGAGAAATATGCGGCGAGGAAGCGGGCGTCAAAGCATTTAGCGAGTTTGAAACGTCCGCGGAAAAACGCAAATATTATTGCCGCCGAAAATCAGGCGCTCATGTCAAAGTACTCCTACCAGGGCTTTGATCGGGCAGCCATGTGGGTCTCCATGCTGCAAGGTCAGTCCTTGCAAGAGGGCAATTTGATCACTCCACTGGTGAATAGTACCAGTGCGTATGCTGCTATGAACAAGGCTATCGATGAGTCCAAAGACTATTTGATTTTCCAATTCTATCAGATACAGGCTGACGAAATTGGCTTGTCTTTTCTTAATAAGCTTGCCCAGAAGGCTGAACAGGGCGTCAAGGTTTTCGTGCTCTTTGACGGGCTAGGTTCCCACGGGATCAAAAATTCACTGATTGAGAAATACCGCCGTCGAGGGATAAAAATGCATCGATTCCTCGAAATTCATCCAATCAAGCGACGCTTTCAAATCAACTGGCGCAATCATCGCAAACTAGTCATAGCTGATGGGAAGTTGGCCATAACGGGAGGATTTAACATAGGGCAAATGTACCTTGAGGGCCCTGATCCCAAACGTGCCAAATGGTTTGATTTGGCTTTTACAGTTCAAGGGCCAGTGATCGCAGACTTTCTATCCCTGTTTGCCGAGGATTGGCATTTTACAACCGGCAAGTCACTACCGAGTGAAATACTAAGTGACAGATACGCACTGAAGTCTTTTCAGGATCACGCAAAATCCCTGACTCAGATTGTCGCAAGTGGCCCGTCAGAGAACAACGCGCCATTTTACAGTACTTTGATTGGGATTCTCCATGAGGCTCGCCAGCGTGTGTGGCTTATGACGCCTTATTTTGTGCCTGATAAGCAGCTCCTACATGCAATGCGACTAGCTGTTGTTAGAGGGGTCGAGGTTCAAATCATTGTGCCTCGGCACTCCAATCATCCGATTACGGATGCCTGTGCGCACTCGTATTTCTCAGAAATCCATCAATTGGGGATCAAACTTCTTAGATATACTCACGGTGTCTGTCACGGCAAAATGGTGCTAGCCGACCACGATATGATCTTGGTTGGGTCTTCGAATATGGATTATCGTAGTTTTTTCCTTAATTTTGAGATGGATCTTTACATAAGGGATCGCGGGCTGGCCGATCAAATACAAGATATCATGCTATCCGTTGCGGCCGATTGTGTTTCCCTGGCGCCGCGTGATGTGTCCAATCTTCGAATCGGCCGTTTGCTTTTTAGAAGAATTATGAGACTCTTTGCTCCGCTGATGTAAAGAGCTAAATCCTTCAACACAATGATTCGTCAAACTGATGCGCTCGGCTTATTTTTTCATTTTGATTTTATTGTCCATGGCGCTGCCTACGACAAGCATACTAGCAAGGCCTTCACCCGAAGAGAGGGCTACTGCTCGCTCGGCGTTTTGGGGTTTGTTTGCTGACACGTATCTTGCTCTCGATTGTTTTGAACAGGGCGGTACCGTAAAAATTTGTGTCGAAAGACGTCTGTCTCAAGCTAGCCGTCATGCTGAACAAGTTGATTTTGCAGCGGCTAAAACTGGCGCGCAATTCTTGCCAAGGCTTTTGGCCGTGCAAGAAGATCTCAAAAATTCAAACAATTTGAGAGCTAAAGAAGGTCTTCTCACAATAAGAGCAGACCTGATGGAGTCCTTCGCGGCCGCAACAGCACCAGCCGTGGTTCCGGACCTTAAGCGCGGAAGCCTGAGGTATCTGGAACACTGCGCGTCCTGCCATGGCTCGATAGACGGATCACCCGGAGCCTTACAAAAAAAATTAAAAATAATTCCGCAGCCATTAAACGCGGCCTGGCGTCAGAACATTCAATCACCTTTGGGGGTTTACGCAACCCTGATCCATGGTGTTGATGGTTCTGAGATGCTGCCGTTGGTCGAAGTTTTAGATATTGATGAACTTTGGTCAATCGCATTTTATATTTCGGCCATAGGTCTTAAAAATAATACAGCGATGCCGGATCAGGAATTTTTGGACTGGATCCAATCACGAAGTGGTAGGTTCTCTCTCGTTGATTTGGCCCGCTCGTCTGATTTGGAATTAGCCGCGAAGATTCGAGAGCTGGGACGCGAATGCGGCGATTGTATCCCGGAATTGAGTTACTTACGTAGTGATTGGCTAGCTAAAGCCCCGCGTCTGGGTGATTACGCCAAAGACGAACGTAAAGCTAAAGAGGCGCGTGGACTCACAATCTTAATAACATTGATTACCCTTACGTCCATAGGTTTTGGCGTTATCTTAAGCCGACGAAGTCGACTCAAATGAGTCAGCCCTAGCGGTTCGCCAAGCACGCGCGAAGATCTTCGGCGGCTCATGAGAAAGCAATGCTCCATTTTCCAAGTAATCGAATATTTCACCGTAGTGTTTAACCTCAAATGGACCGAATCGGCGCATTAAGTGCCAGGGCCGAAGTTCCGTCGTGGATTCACATCCCATGGCTCCTATCATCTCGGCCACACTTTCAAGTGTGGCCTGGTGAAAGTTTTTTACCCGAGTTTTTTTGTCCTCAACAACTAGCCCGCGAGTGAGCCAAGGATTCTGTGTCGCCACTCCGGTTGGGCATGTATTGGTGTTGCATTGTAGTGCTTGAATACACCCCAGAGCCATCATCATGGCACGAGCTGAATAGCAAACGTCTGCTCCCATGCAAACTTTCGAAATAATGTCGAAAGCCGTTGTGATGCGGCCTGAAACCCACAGCTTAATATGTTTTCTTGCATCGATGCCAACTAGCGCGTTGTGGACAAAAACTAATGATTCGTTGAGTGGGCTGCCCATATGATTTGAAAACTCCAACGGAGCAGCCCCAGTTCCGCCCTCACCGCCATCTATGGCGATATAGTCAGGATAAATATTGGTTTCCACCATGGCTTTACAGATAGCTAGGAATTCACGGCGTTTTCCGAGGCAGAGTTTAAAGCCGACTGGTTTTCCTCCGGATAAATCTCGAAGTTTCTGGATGAACTGAACCAACTCAAGCGGGGTTGTGAAGGCGGTGTGAGCTGGTGGGGAAAGCACGTCTTGACCCATCGGGACCCCGCGAATGGCGGCGATTTCTGGTGTCAGTTTTTTTGCTGGTAAGATTCCGCCGTGTCCTGGTTTTGCGCCTTGTGAGAGTTTCAGCTCAATCATTTTTACGTTGGGATGATTTGAGCGTTCCGCAAACTGTCCCGGATCAAATTGTCCGCTTACGGTTCGGCAAGAGAAATATCCGGTACCTATATTCCAAATAATGTCACCGCCCGGTTCCAAGTGGTATGGCGACAGCCCACCCTCACCAGTACAATGGGCGAAGTTGCCGAGATTTGCCCCATGATTCAAAGCAAGCACGGCGTTTTTACTCAAAGATCCAAAACTCATGGCGGAGATGTTAAGAAGAGATGCGCTGTAAGGGAGTTTACAGTTTGGACCGCCAACAATTACACGAAGTGACTTTGGATCAACGTGTTTGGGAACAAGGCTGTGGTTGACCCATTCGTAGCCTGTTTCGTAAACGTCCATTTGTGTACCAAATGGCAAGGTGGCTACGTCATTTTTCGCACGCTGATAAATGAGTGATCGTCGTTCCCGACTAAATGGTCGTCCATCAGTATTATTTTCGATGAAGTATTGTTGGATTTCCGGCCTGATAGATTCGAGTATCCAGCGTGCCCGACCGAGGATAGGGAAGTTTCTGCGGATTGAATGATGGGTCTGCACCATATCGTGAAAACCAACAGCAAGAAGGGGTGCTAAAAAGACAAAACCGGATAGGCCTGGTAGCCACACTAAGCCCAGGGCAATATTGGCGATGACGCCGCAGACGGCGAAGATGATGAAACCTTTACGCATTTTGCTGATCCTTAAGGTTTTGCCAAAATTTCATGTAACTCACTGTTATCTAATCAGAATACAGCCTTCCCATTGCCGTGTAAATTGAGCCCCCTTGTCGGATCTGGGGTTTGTTGCTAAACCATGCATCTCACATCTGCTGGTCCCGTGGTGAAATGGATCTCATGGCACCCTCCGAAGGTGTAGTTGCAGGTTCGATTCCTGCCGGGACCGCCACCAAGTTGGCACATGATAGCCTGTACCTACTGGCTCTTCTCTTCGGCTATTTGCTCGATCATCTGCTCCAAGGTAACCTAAAGAGATACGAAAAGACTTTAGGAGACGATGAAATGCCATTTAAATCCGTCACGTGTATTTTGATCTTCGCAATACTTGGAAGTATTAGCTGTAAACCAAGGCGTGATCAGGATTTGGCAAGACTTGCCGCGGACACTGCTCCCGTTGATCCTGCCAACCAAGATGCTGTTGGAAACGCTTTGGCCCAAACATTTGCTGAAATTTATGCAAAGCACAAAGGTGACCTTGGAGCGGCTGTAAAAGCCATCCAGGCTGATGGTGCGATGGGAATAGAGGTTAAAAATCTTCTCTTGAAAAAAATTGAGCTATTGCGCGGCGCATCTGCGCGCAAAGACATCGATATCGACTTTGTTATGAGTCTGGAAGATGCTGATAAAGAGCTGCAATTTATCTCGAATATTCTTGCCGATACGAAGTTCAAGGAAAATGCCGATCTCGTAAAATTCGTCAAAGACAATCAACCTATTTTTTGCGTCTATGAGTTGGCTGCAAACAACTGGGATATCGAAAGAACATGTATTGACGTGACACGCATCGCCGCCGAAATTTACGGTGCTGTTAAGTCGGGCGCGTTTTTCAAAGATAAAAATATCATGCAAACCATCAAAGCTCGGGTGGTTTATAAAGAGCTAGTGGACTTCGATAAGATCGGCAAAGTTTGGGAAGGTAAGTCAGCCGATGAGGTCTATGCCTGGAGTAAGGCCAAGCTGGCCGGACTTCCCATTGAGAATTCAGCAATTCGTTTAGTGGGAGAGGCGATCTCGTTACGCAATGCTTGGATTCGAGCCATGACAATTGGCGATGAAGCTGCGGCAATTCGTTACGAGGAGAAGATGCGCGATCTCAGGAATCACAGCCCAGATCAAAGACGTGTGATCGAGTATAGTAATGTAGATAATCGCGAAAGCCTCGTGACACGTTTGATTCGTATTTACAACATGTCAGAGACCGAGCTGAAACAGCGCGTAAAAAATTATGAAGAGGCTCAAAAACCCTGGTGGGTCTTTTGGTGAGATAGATAGAATAATTGGAAAAAAAATCTGGGGAGCCCTCAAAGGCTCCCCAGATTGTCATGTACGGTTAGTCTCTCTTAGTCACGCAAAGAACATTATGTTTTTCGTTTGGCCTAATGTCCTTCACAGATCGAACTGAGCCATCTTTCATATTGAAGACTCGGCCACCTGCTAGCCAGAAAGTCTCCTGATCAAGGTTTTCGCCTAGAGCTGGAGCAACACCTTTGGCAAGAACATGAATGTTACGATCACGGGCGGCCTTCATTTCTGTGAAGTAAGGCAAGGTGCGGTGTTGTACTTGCTCTCCTGCCTTGATTGCAGGACATTGCTTAAAGCGCTCCGATGATGTCACTTTATTGGTAATAACACGCTGCCATACCCAGCAATTTGATGTGTCTTGCCATTTGCCGCGGTCGTTAGCATTGACACTATTCTGGATGAAGTTTGCTTGTGTTCCCTGCGCGGCACACTCCGCAACATTGAGCATGTTGGTACCAGTGAGGCGGATAAATCCGTAAGCATACGATGTACTGGTTCCACTGGTAAGACTAGCAACTATAATATGAGTGTTGCGTTCTTTCGGGGCCCCAAAATTAAGCTTCATAGTTTTGCTGGCCGCAATGTACTCAAAACTGTTCTCTGAAAAAGTGGATATCGCTCTTGTCTTCACTTTTGCTAATTCGACATCCGTAACAGCAGTCGCCTCGCCTTTTAACTCGACGCCAAATTTCATGGTTTTAACGTCGATACCTCCGCATTTAAGGTTATCGCGGAGCGTGCCTTGAAATCCTCCGGTTGCGGTACATTCAATGTGAACATTGAGTCCGCCAAGAGTTCCAATGTAGGCCTTTGATACTTTGACTTGAGGAGCAGCAACTCCTCCCACCGAGCTTAGAGTCACGTCAATGGGCGCATTGTCGGCATCGACGGTGTCAAACTGCGTTACGGCTGAGTAAACATACTGGACAGATGGGTTGGCAGTCAGTGGTGAAGGCAGTTGCTCTTTCACTTTGACATAAATGACGTCTTTGGCGTCAGCTTGATTGGCAAACTTGGCAACGTCATTTTTGAGATAATGACTGAATCCTAATCCCGCGGCTGGTTCGACGTAAGTCTTCTCGCCTAACTTAATGGAAACAAGCTTAGCTTTACAATTTCTTGCTCCGACTGGTAGGTCAAACTCAGAGTCTTCAACGGCCTCTTCAGCTATTCCGTCACAGCTGACTTTTAACTTCATGGTCTGTACGGATTCGCCGGCCAGTGCAAACATTCCTTCCTGTGCGGTGGGCGCTGCTTCTACATCCACAGTGGTGTATTCGCCACCGACGCCAGGGCCGAAAAACTTTTTGCGTTTAGCGCTATCGTAATCGCCAGAACACGCCACAAGAAACGTGGCGACCGAAGTCATAAGACCAACAACGTAGACCGTACTCTTCATGGTTAGCTCCTTTCAAGACCGACTAATCAGGAGGTAACTTCGGAGAGTTTTCAGGCAACCTTTAGATTATCTTGTATCTATTCGAATTAATTAACTTATTAGGATGATGAATCGACGAAAAGCCGCCGCGGCCAGGGCTCTCGTTTTACAGTATTTATCTGTAAGTCGCGGGCAGCACTAAGAATTTTCTCAAAATCATGGCTGATAGTTGCGCCAGCTTTTTGAGTGACCTCGTCTTCGGTGGGGAGGTCAAAATCATTGGCTCCAAAACAGAGTCCTTTGAGAGCCTCTTCATTTTTCGTCAGAACCGACGTACGAATATTTCTGAAATTATGCAGGTAGATGCGTGCGATGGCCAGCCAGCGTAGGTACTCCGTGGTTGAGATTTCGTTGCCGCCTAGTTCATTGTTCCAGGGTTTGTAAGTCCAACAAAGAAAGCTTGCAAGAGTGCCGCCTACGCGGTCTTGAAAGTTTCTCAAAGACTCCAGGTGGTTTAATCGCTCGTCGAGGGTCTCATCAAAGCCAATCACCATGGTGGCAGTTGATCCCATGCCCGCCCGCAAGATGGCTTCTTGCGCATTGTAATAGTCAGCAACAGTGAATTTCCCTGGGCTGTGCCGTTTGCGGAAGTTGTCGTCGAGAATCTCTGCTCCACCACCGGTCACCCAGCGGGTACCACTTGCTGCAAGTAACTTTGCGCCTTCGTCGTAGCTGATCTTTGAGACCTTGCATGAGAACATGAATTCAGCGACGGTCATTTCATAAAACTCTAACTCAGGATAACGCCGACGAACCTCCGAGAATAACTCGGCATAGTCGCTAATGCGTAGCTTTGGATGAAAGCCACCGTTAAAACCGATGAGTTTCCCGCCATGCCGCACCAAATCGTCAATCTTGGCGCAAACTTCCTCGGTGCTAAGTAGATACCCCTCCTTATCGTGGGGCAGGCGGAAAAATGAACAATAATCACACTTCGCCACACAAACATTCGTGTAGTTTACGATCGCCATGATGAGATAAGTCGCTTCATCATGTTTGTGATAACGACCGCGTACTTTCGTTGCAAGGCTAGCTAGGAGCGCATCGTCCGCCTCAAGATAGAGGGTGGCGGCATCAGCCCGACTGATTGGCAGGCCAGAATTGATTTTCAATTTTATGGAGTCCATGACTGCCAAGTTAGTCGACCTTTCCTAGTGAAGCACGGCCTTATTGGCAAAAAGAAAGAGAGCTAAGGGCCGATCTCACGTGCAGCAATATAGATAAAAATTAGCACTTGGCACTCAAAAAAGTGCTTTATTGCGTTTAAAAGCAATTTCAAGCTTTTAATGACCTGTCATACAAATGGGCAGTTGGCGGCTTAAAAACTAAGAAAATCATGATATTGAGTGGGAAACGAGCGCTTGCATCTTCTCTGTAAACTCACTAGAAGAGCGACCCGTAGACGGTTTGTTTCGCTCCCAACTTGGTTGTTTGATTGCTGCTTAAGGAGGAATGCGTCGAGTGGATGTTCTACACTTTATGAAGGAAGAGTACTCTGCCATTAGGTTGGAGTTACCCAAGATAGCCCCAAGCGATTTAGCTAAAAGCTTGAGTGGCCCTTCGCTTAAAAAGTTTATGGTGCGACTTGAACTTGTGGTTCGGGTCGGTGCGGACTTAATCCTTCCCGAAGTGATCGATTCTGGTCAGGGGGCAGCGGCCGTGGCTATGCTGGCTGAAGATCAGCTCAAGGCCCTTGGTCGCATTGTAGCGGCCTTCCGCAAATCAAGCGAGCTCAGTGACCAGAAGCGTAGTGAGATTTTCCGTAAGGTTTCTGCCCATATAGAGCAGATGGAGAAGGCGATTCTGCCACTTGTTCGAGAGCTTTTGCCAACGGCTGTGCGTGAGGACATCGGTGAGATCGCCCTAGACTACCGCGAAGACTCCAGTACGGGCTTGTCTAGAGTGCCTTCTGGATCTGCCAGCAAGGCCTCCAGCGGCAAGGCGACAGCGACAATAAGCGCTTGACCCATCTGAATCTTTTGGGGTATCACATGTCCCCTCAGTGGTGGTTAAGAGACTCAGGTGCGTTGCGCTTTAAAGACTTTAAGTCACTGATATTGAATCATAAGTGAACGCGCAGCGGGTGCGCGGTAGCGGTAGAAATGTTTTAGAAGCCGTAAGGTGAGTGTGATGAAAAATATAATCCTGAATAAATTCGAAAAACGCGTATTCAAAGACGCTAAGGCTCTGCCTGCCTTTCGTTCTGGTGATACGGTAAGAGTACACTATAAGATCCAGGAAGGCGCCGATGCCTCCAAGTTTCGTATTCAGACCTATGAAGGAGTGGTGACACGTTACCGCAAAGGTACGGCTGGTAGCTCTTTCACAGTTAGAAAAATTTCTGCTGGTGGTGTTGGTGTGGAACGCGTGTTTCCATCCTTAAGTCCATTGGTTGATAAAGTTGAAATCGTTGCGCAAGGTAAAGTTCGCAGAAGCCGGCTTTACTATCTTCGTGAACTCTCAGGCAAAGCAGCACGTGTGCGTAGTCGCTATCTCGGTGGAACTGACCAAGTCACGACGACTGAGCAGCCTGCTAAGTAATTTGACGGCCAGTCTATGGATTTCCAAAGGCTCTGCAAAACATGCAGGGCCTTTTGATTTTTAATCCAATGGGTAAAAAGCTAGGCACACTATGAGTTTAGTGTGCAGGCATCAGGCCATCGGTAGGCTTTAACTCTGCCGTACGGTTTTAAGTTGACGACTACCAGTTCACAGCTAATTTCTTCAACGCAGATTTTGTGTTGTGCGAGGGTTGAAATTAAAAAGTTCGCCCCTCGTTTGAGGGCCTGGATCTTCCGATGGTTCATAAATCCACAGATGACTTCGAGATCTGGCACAAAATCGGTGTGCCGAATGGTTTTTACCTCAAGAATCCTCACCCTTGTAGAATTTTTTACGACCAAGTCCAGTTCAAATCCCACGTGGCGTAAGCCTTGGTATAAGGTCTGCCAGCCAGCAAAATTTGCCCATGACGCGGTTAATGTCTCACCAACTTTTGCAATCTCTGATCGTTTGAGTTTACGCAGTTGGTCAAAACTTATGGCATGAGAGTGATCTACAAAATGATAAGAACCGTTTCTGGGTTTATCGTTCCAAAAATTATGATTTTGAAGATCAGGAAAAACCATGCGCATCCAGAGTTGCGTTTTGGAGAGGTCAGGAATTTATTAAAGCATGTCGCGAATTGGCGCGAAGTTTTTTCGATGTAGATCGCAAATCCCGTGCGATTTAATGGCAGCCAAATGGTCAGC
>JBAXLR010000053.1:0-16432 GCA_037134655.1 bacterium
CTTTTTGTAACAAGGCAGCGGTTACTGTCGAATCAACGCCTCCGCTGCAAGCCACGAGCACATGCCCTGAGCCGACTGCTTCCCTGATGTGCGCGCAGAGTGCCTCCACGCGAGCTTTGCCGTCCCAGTCGAGGGGCATCTGGCAAAGGTCTTTTGCGAATCGTTTCAACAGCTCACTGCCTTTTTCACTGTGGGCGACTTCCGGATGATATTGCAGTCCAGCGACCGGAAGTGTTTTGTGAGTGATGGCTGCCACCACGTGGCCGTCGGTTTCCGCGGCCAGCTCGTATGGGGCAGGGATTTTTGCGATGTCATCGCCATGACTCATCCAAACGGTCTGGACTGTTCCGGGGTCAAAGAGCTGACCTGCGGGTGAGGCGGTTTTCTTTGATGTCATGACAGCTTTGCCATATTCACGCTTTGTGGCAGCCCGCACAGTGCCCCCCGCATTTTCAACGAGAAGCTGCATACCGTAGCAAATCCCAAGGACTGGCACATTCAAAGCCATCACCCAGTCAGGAAGACTTCGGCTACCAGCCTCATAGACGGAATCAGGTCCACCGGAGAGTATGATTCCTTTGACTTTGAATCCTTTTGGTGGCTGCGTAACGCGGCCATCGATGATTTCGCTGTAAGCCCCGATTTCCCTCAGGCGGCGAGTAATCAAAAGCGTATATTGAGAGCCGTAGTCCAGCACTAAAATCCCATGGTCGACTGGCCGATCTAAGGATTTGTTGTGCTGCATCTTAATTCCTTCGTGATTAAAGATCTGTTTTGTAGTTTGGCGCTTCACGGGTGATGTAAACGTCGTGGACGTGGCTTTCCCTTAAGGCGGCATTTGAAATCCGTACAAACTCGGTTTTGGTTTGCAGATCGTGGATGGTCTTTGAGCCTGTGTAACCCATGGCACTGCGGATTCCGCCGACAAGCTGGTAGATCTGTTGTGACAAGGGGCCTTTGTAGGCCACGCGACCTTCAATGCCTTCTGGGACGAATTTTCCTTGGTCATTAATGTTGGCTTGAAAGTAACGATCTTTACTTCCTTGGCTCATGGCACCGAGACTTCCCATACCGCGGTAGGATTTGTAAGTCTTACCTTGATAGATGATGAGTTCTCCTGGGGATTCATCAGTCCCCGCGAATAGACTTCCAATCATCACTGAGCCTGCACCAGCTGCTAGAGCTTTAACGATATCTCCAGAGTATTTAATGCCGCCATCAGCAATGACTGGAACGCCTTTGACCCTGGCGGCTGCGGCGCAGTCTAAGACGGCAGAAAACTGCGGCACGCCGATACCGGCTACGATTCGCGTGGTGCAGATGGATCCAGGCCCAATACCAACTTTTACAGCATCAGCACCAGCGTCAATCAATGCCAAAGTAGCTTCAGCCGTGGCCACATTACCGGCGATAAGTTGGATGCGATCTTTGAACGCATCCCGAACTTTTTTCACTCCGTCTAGGACACCCTGGCTGTGGCCGTGGGCCGTATCAATAACCAGCACATCAACGCCAGCTGCGACCAAAGCGGCTGCACGATCCATGGCATCTCCACCCGCGCCGATCGCCGCTCCAACGAGGAGTCTACCGGCGGAGTCCTTGGAGGCTAGGGGGTGTTCTTGAGTTTTTAGGATGTCTTTAATTGTGAACATACCGGCTAGTGTTTGTCCGTCCACGGCAAGAACCGGCAGTTTTTCGATTCGGTACTTGTGCATGATATCGACGGCTTGACCCGGCGTGGTGCCAATGGGGGCTGTGACCAATTTTGCGGTCATCACCTCATGGACGGGACGATTGATGTTTTTTTCAAAACGAATGTCTCGTCCCGTTACGATGCCTACCAGCTTGCCAGCGTCAACGACAGGAAAGCCACTGAAACGGTATTTTTGCATGATCGAAATCACGTCACCGACCGTGTCAGTTGATTTAACTGAGATGGGGTCAGTGACCATGCCGCTTTCGCTTTTTTTGACTTTTTTGACTTCGCGGGCCTGGTCTTCAATGGAAAGATTTTTATGGATGATTCCGATACCGCCCGCCTGAGCCATGGCAATGGCGGTGGATGACTCTGTCACGGTATCCATGGCTGCCGATAGAAGTGGTGTCTTTAGTGATATCTTGCGAGTGAGTTGAGAGGTTAAATCGGTCTCGTGAGGGAGAATTGTCGAATGCTGCGGTACGATGAGGATGTCGTCATAGGCAAGCCCGTCGCGCAGCATTCGGTCGCGTCCTAGGCCCTTGGTGTTGGTGAGGTCCATAGTCACTCCTTTAACTGCGTAATTTTAGACCGTTAGCTAGAAAGGTCAACGCCTGAAATATAAATCTATCTTTAAGCCCATTCTACGAGAGGTAAGGAAAGATTTATAAATTACGGCTAATTGGTCCATCTTACAAGAATCCTTTAAACAACAGTAACGCATTACGTCGCAGCGTGTCGTAAGTGGTTTTGGTAGTCCGGTAGGACTCCGCCATTTCTTTGGTCACCAGCGACGCGTAGCCAGGACCACTGTCGTGCGCCTGTTGCTCCAATAATTGCGCAACGAGCAAAGGAGCGTCAGTTTCATAGAGAACTTCACTGTTCCAAACGGCACTGCGTGGGTCTAGGTTGAAAGAACCAAGATAAGCCATCTGCCTGTCGACTAGGACATACTTAGCGTGAAAGTTTGAAAAACCATTTTTAAAGACCGTATCTCCACCCCATTCGTAAATTGATACTGGCACACTATAAGGCCATTGTTTAGAGGGCTGTGTCTCGAGAATCATCGTCTTGTAGTAGGTGCGACCCACCTCTTGAACTGTCGGAGTGTCGCCACTAGCTAGGGAGTTAGTTAAAATCTTAATGCTAATCCCACGTCGCGCCGAGGTGATGATGGCATTCATCAGTTCCTCAGACGGGATGACGTAGGGGTTAACAATTATAACCTCTCTTTGGGCGTGCATGATGGCATTTGCAAGGCGTTTTTCAGCCTTGAATTCATTGTGTAACGGGCGATGGTGAATTTGACGGATATTAGCCGTGTGCCAACGCAAATTTGGTTTGCTGGCAAGTGCTTCATTAAACTGCTGCATGGGATATGGGCGTCGCTCTACACCTTTTGCCTGATCTTTTCCAAATGAGCCACGTTGGCCGGACACAAGCTTTTCGATTGTGTCTGAGAAGAAAGCCTGACTGTTGACAGCATTGATGTCGAGCACGTTAGAGTCAAACGCTAGGGCGAGATCGGTAACCACGTCACCTCGAACGAGCATGTCTTGGTCACGCCACTTGAGCTCTCCGGTCTTGTTCATAATGTCGTAGTATTCGTTTCCGAGATTTGTTCCACCAACCATGGCGATGGCGTAGCCTGGGATTTCTGCATCAACGACCATTATTTTCTCATGGAAACGGTGATTTTCGATTTTCGCGATGGTGAGGGCGTCGCCAAAGCGCTCTTGCAGTGTGTTGCCAAAAAACATGTTCACAAATACGTTCGGGTTATTTCCGATCTGCATCCAAACTGGGCGGTAGCCATTAACTTTGACGCCGTGGCTAGTCAGATAATAGTAAAGAGTTTGCCAGCCTTCAAAAAGGCCTGACGTGTCGTCAACCACCAACTGCACGTCAATGCCTCTGTCCGCAAGGTCTATGAGCTTGTTGGCGAAGGCTTGGCCTGTCTCGTCACCATCAAAAATAAAGGTTTGGATCCGAACAGATCTTGTAGCGTTATCAAGAAGAGTCATCCGGGCTTTCAAGGATTCATATCCCGGACGCACAAACGCCACGTCACTTCTTCTCCACGTGCCAAGCCCATCCTGTTCAAGCTCTTTTGCCGGAAGTTGCCAAGGATTGTAGAGGGAATAGAGCCGGTTGACTTCCCGAGCTTCCGCTATCTCTTCAGGCGTCATTGGTCGTGCATTATTGGGTTTGTTCGACTGTTTATTGCTGTCAACTGCGGTAAATTTTTTGAAGTCTCCGCAGGCTGCCAAAACAAACATGGCGACGGCAGAGATGCACAGTGCTCGACTCCAAGGGACCGTGCCGGCAGTGTTTTCTGGTGTGTTCGTGTCTAACCGATTATAAATCATCATAAAAAACCTCTATGAAATTTATATAGATTTTATAAAACATTATGATAAATAAGTCAAATTTTATAATAGCAGATAACATATCGAATTTATTGATAAAATGCTAACCAGGCAGGCTGCAGGCCTTCCTAGATACCTTTAAAACATAGCTGTAATCAGTTAGTTAAGTGGTAATCCCAGAGGTTGGATCTTCGATCGATGGCTCGACTAGCTTTGGTGAAATGGGACGAGGGGCTGTGAGGCTATGGGTCCGGGACTTGCCGTCTCTCAGTAAGGAATAGACGTTGGTTGGACCTTTGCCTTTAAGGTCAATGACCCTGCTTGGGGAAAGCTCATAAATACCCTGAATTAGCTGTGCGGTGCTCTCGCTAACAAGAACTTCACCACTAACGGCAACTGACTCTATTCGACTGGCCAAATTGACAACGTCACCCCAAAGATCAAAGCTTATTCTCTTTGTCCCAATGACCCCACCAATGACTGCACCGCTACTAAGACCAACCTTCAATTTAAATGCGGTTGCAAAATCACTGTTGAACCGCTGGACCACACCGTCAAGATCCAAAGCAAATTGAGTCATCCGAACAGCATGCTGCGAGTCTGCCTCGGGACAGCCAGCAGCAGCCATGTAGGCATCACCAATGGTTTTGATCTTTTCAACTCCATGTTGTTCAGCTAACGCATCAAATCTAGAAAATAGCTCGTCGAGTAGTTTGACAAGTGCTTGTGAGTTCATTGTCGCAGCAGTTTTCGTAAAATCCACGAGATCGGCAAAAAGTACGGTCACGCTCTCATAGTTATGGGCGACGGTTAAAGACTTGGATTTCAACTCACCCACAATTGACACTGGCAAGACATTTTTGAGAAGTTTGTCCGATGAGGATCGTTCGGCTTCTAATTCTCGCTCGAGTTTAAATTGCCGCCTTGCGTTGGCTGTATGATCCTTAACGATGAAAAATCCGGTCAAATTTGCCGCAAGCAATTGTGCCGCGACTTGAATATATGGAACCTCCTGAAATTGGGGAATTTTGAATCGAAGATAGAAATATAACAGGCTGGTAAGAATTCCCGAGATTGCGGCAAGTAACGGGCTAAGGCGTTCAATCGCGTAAATCAGCATTATTACCCAAACGATCCAGCCCTGTGATTGAAAGACCAACGAATCAGAGGGAAGGGAAGGCACATAATAAGTCATAAAACCGTACACATAAGCGATGGGAAAAACGGCGGTCGTTTTATTAATAACCCTTCGCGTTGCGCCCTCAAAAAAAGTAGTCATGTAGCCGTAGGCAAGTAAAATTTGGCACGCGATCGCTAGCTGTATGATGGAACCGCCAAGGCCATAAGACTGATATAGGAGGCAGACCATCCACGTAGTAGCGCTTATGATGAGAAGACCTGCTCGAAACGTTTTGTTAATCCATTTGCTGGTTCGTTCTTCAAATTCTATTTCAAGCTCGGGCGATAATTCCGATTGTAGGCCCAAGAACTTTTCGAGTTTCATGTAGTCCCCTGAACTAGTACAACTGGGTATCGTCCGGTTAATCGGTCGTTGGGTAGATTGCATTAAGAAATTCTTTTGGTAGAAATATAAATGGCACCGATTAAACCAAAGCTAATTGTAGGCTACCCGAGCTTTTGGTGCTTGATTAGGTTTTAAATAATAATGCTAGGCTACCTTTGGTGGGTTAAATGTTAAACTCTAAAACTTTAGAAAAACTCACAATCAGCGTGGATCTACCCATTCTGAAATGATCAAAAATAAAAGGGCGTGATTGGAAATCACGCCCAAAAAATTACGAAACTGCGCATCTCGGATGCAGTTCACATATTTTGAAGTTCAGCGAGGGAAGGAAACTTTACGCCTGCCTTCGTCTCAATATCTTTGAGTTTAACTTGGTAGTCTTCCCATTTGACGCTAAGCCGTCCTGTGCCGCCTTTGTCTTGCTCCTTGCAGGTGACTTCGTGATTTGCAACAGGATCCAGCCCATTTGACGTGGCGTTGGGCATAATGACGGCAATATATCCAGTCGGCTTCTTGGCTGCTTTATTTGGGAAGATAGCCAGGACTTTGAAGAATGATTCTGGGACTTGGATATCCTTATTGGGACCAATGCCCTCGCGGCCATCCTTCATAATTGGGCCAGCGTAAACCTGGATCTTAACGCCTTTTTCCTCGACAAGTTGTCTGGTGTGTTTTTCCAGGTCTGACCATATGCGTTCATTTAGAAACGCTGTTTGCGGTGCCATGTTACTCATTAAGTAAGTGGCTTCATTATCTTCAAGAGAGTTGGACCGGTCAGCCGAGGCTGTTTGATGACCGCGGTCAAAACAGGTTCCGCCGTAGTCACCCGACGACACCCCCTCAACTCGCTCCTTTGCTCGCATGAAATTATTTAATATCTCATCGCCGCGGAAACGGTTAGATCTAGTCTGTGGTCCTAGGTCTGTATCCACCACCTGCCAAGCAGTCCAGGCTGGTATCTTGCCCTTCACATTGTAGTAGATCACAAACTGTTTACGTGAAAGATAAACATCAGATGTTGGGGCAAAATTGGTCTGAGTGAATTGTGGTAGGCCGCCTTCGACGTTACGATTGCCCGTTAGGTCAGTGTCTCCAATCACCATGGCGTTACCAATTTTTTGCGGCTGAACCAGGGTATTGCCAAGAGCTTTTTGAAGGCTATTCATTTGCTCGTCGCGGGATCTGCAACCAATCACAGAAACAGCAACGAGTCCCATCAACACCAAATTCGTTCCGACGCTCATTCGGGCCTCCAAAAAAAGATCGCGGTAAACATTCGCCACCCTAATTTTACCCTAACAAACGTGCCCGGACAAAACCCCGCCCAACGCAGAGGCCATCAAGGTCAGGGGCGCGGGAGTGCTGCTCTCGCAAAATGAATAAATTTAGTAGTTTTTACCAAAGATCACGCGGGTTGTGGTCGGGCGACCGGTAAAGAGGCACTTGCCGCTAACTTGACTATCACCAAGCGGGATGCAACGTGCCGTGACTTTCAAGGCGGCAAGCTTGTCATTGATTTCTTTTGCTGCGGCAGCTTCTGGACTCCAATGTGCTACAGCGAAGCCACCGTGGATCTCTGGCTTATCCTCGCTTTTTGGAGTGAACCACGTTGCAAAATCACCAAACTCAGTGATGGTTTGTGTTTTGGATTCGCGAAGCGCAAGGGCACGGTCAAAGAGTGTCTTTTGAATGCTGTCGAGGGTTTGGGTGATGGTGTCGATAAATTCCTGACGACCGACGGGTTTCTTATCTTTCACCCCTTGATCGCGTCTAGCTACAAACAGACTGTCGCTTTGCATGTCCCTCGGGCCAACTTCAGCCCGGATAGGCGTACCCTTTTTGATGTGTTGCCAAGTCTTCTCACCGCCGCGGATGTCGCGCGCGTCAATCTCCACTTTGACTTTTCCTGAGCAGTAGATTTTTGATTCAAGTTCTTTTTTGACCTTGTGACAGTATTCAAGAATTTGAGCCTTCTCTTCATCGTTTCGGTAAATCGGCAATAGGACCACGTGCTTCGGCGCAAGCCTTGGAGGAACAATGAGGCCGTCGTCATCTGAATGCGTCATGATTAGTCCACCAATGAGTCTTGTGGATACGCCCCAAGAGGTGGTCCACGCAAACTCTTCCTGGCCAGCTTGATTTTGGAATTTTATACCGGATGCTTTCGCAAAATTTTGTCCAAGAAAGTGACTCGTCCCAGCTTGTAGGGCTTTGCCATCTTGCATCATGGCTTCAATGGTGTAGGTGTTAACAGCGCCCGGGAATTTCTCGCCAGGAGTCTTTTCGCCTTTGATGACTGGCATGGCCATATACTCGTGGGCAAACCATTCGTAGACATCAAGCATCTGCATGGTTTCGATTCTGGCCTCTTCTGCTGTTGCGTGTGCGGTGTGGCCTTCTTGCCAAAGAAATTCAGCGGTACGCAGAAACATACGAGTACGCATCTCCCAACGCATGACGTTGGCCCATTGATTGATGAGAATGGGGAGATCGCGGTAGCTTTGAACCCATTTAGCGTAAGATGCACCAATGATAGTTTCTGATGTGGGGCGAATAATAAAAGGTTCTTCCAAAGGGCCGGCCGGATGTAATTTCCCGTCGGGACCAGTCTCGAGGCGGTGGTGTGTCACCACGGCGCACTCTTTAGCAAACCCTTCCACGTGCTCAGCTTCTTGTTCAAGGAAGCTTTTTGGAATGAGCAGTGGGAAGTAAGCATTCACGTGACCAGTGTCTTTGAATTTTTGATCCAAGACTTGCTGAATATTTTCCCATATGGCGTAACCCCAGGGCTTAATCACCATACATCCACGCGTGGGAGAGTTTTCAGCAAGGTCAGCGGCCTTGATCACCTGCTGGTACCATTCTGGGTAGTCTTCAGCGCGGGTCGGGGTGATGGCGGATTGCGGAGCCTTAGTCATGGTTGTTATCTCTCCTTTTGGGGGATTGAAAGAAGTGCCGGCGTAGGTGTGCAGTATTACTAGGTTTCTTGAGAGTAGCAAGGGAAAATCATGAGGCTTCAAGAGGGTCAAATCGGTTGAGTGCTCAAGTGTTGTGCGCGTTCCATTGGAAAAATAGAAAAAAATAGGTTTAAAAAAGCTAAGAGAATCTGTGATAATGGATGACCGATAAAGTTCATAGTGATTTTAGTTTGTTAGCTGGCGGAAAGAATAGTTTTGCAAGCCAAAGGATCCCTTTCAGATAAGTTGCTGACGCCTGCCGAAAAAATGCTTCGGCTGCAGGAGCGTGTAAAAATTGCGCGCGGTGACGGTCCAGCTGATGTGGTGATTAAAAACGCCAAGTGGCTTGATGTTTTTACGGGCTGTTGGCAAGACGGTGACGTTGCCATCTATGACGGTATGATTGTTGGCGTTAGTGAAAGCTACGAGGCCAAAAACATCATTGATGGCACTGGGTGTTTCCTGGTGCCTGGTTTTATCGACGCCCACGTGCATGTGGAAAGTTCGATGATGACTCCTAGTCGTTTTGCGGCTGCTGTTTTACCGCGCGGCACAACGACTGTCATTTGGGACCCCCATGAGATTGCAAATGTTAAAGGTGTGGACGGAATTCAGTGGGCCCTAGAGTCCACCGAGAATCAGCCGATCGATTTTTTTGTGATGATTCCTAGTTGCGTTCCCTCCACCAGCCCTGAGCTAGGCCTTGAAACCGGTGGTGCTTTGCTGACATCAAAAGATCTGGAACAGTTCGTTGGTCACCCCAGGGTTTTAGGCTTGGCTGAAATGATGAATTGGCCCGGCCTTGTCGGCGGCGATAAAGAGGTCATGTCAAAGCTGGCTTTGTTCTCATCCCATAAACGCGACGGGCATTGCCCTGGGCTCTCGGGTAAAGCTTTAAACGCCTATGGTGTTGCCGGTATTCATTCTTGTCACGAGTCGACCACACGCCAAGAGGGCGCAGAAAAACTCAGTAAAGGCATTCACGTGCTGATCCGCGAGGGTAGTTGCGCAAAGGATGCTGACGAGCTTTTGCCCCTACTTAATCACTATAGTTCCGCCACCCTTGGTTATTGCAGTGATGATCGAAATCCATTGGACATCGAAGAGGCTGGTCATCTTGACTGCATCATCAATAAGGGTCTTCAGGCTAAATTGGATCCAGTGGCTGTCTTCAGGGCGGCTTCGTTCGCCGTCGCAAAGATCTACGGCCTTGATGATCGAGGTGCCATTGCCCCCGGTTACCGCGCGGATCTTGTGTTGGTGAGCCCGCGTTCAGCGTCCGGGGATTTTCTCAAGGGAATTAATGTCAAAAATGTTTGGCACTCAGGGCGTGATGTGGCTGCATCTTTGTCAAAAGTTCCAGGGTCATCAAGGCTTGGCAGGTTCAGTGGTAAGAATATAAGAACCAAACAGACGGTGATCTCTGCAGATGACTTTAAGATTAAAACTCGCGGTGCAAATGAGGCGAAATTTCGCGTTATCGGCGCGCGCTCTGGGCAAATTGTAACGGACGAATTAATCTGCACGTTACCCATAAAAGATAATGAAATCGAAATTCCTGCGAAATCAGACATCAACAAGATTGCCGTCATTGAACGACATCATGAGCGTGGTTTTATGGGCACCGCTCTCGTTAAGGGATTTAGTTTGAAGTCTGGTGCTATCGCGACATCTATTAATCACGACTGTCACAACATCATTGTGACTGGTTCAACCGACGCCCTCATGGCCGCAGCAGTCGAGGAACTACGGGCCATTGATGGCGGGATTGTGGTGGTTAGTGAGGATGGTTCAAAAACTTCGATCGCCCTAACCATCGGTGGTCTGATGACGGATCTCGAACCCAGCGCTGTGGCCGCGAAGTTGAGAGAATTAAAGGCTCATGCACGAAAAATCGGCTGCACCCTTGAAGAGCCATTTTTGCAGCTGTCATTCCTAGCGTTACCGGTAATTCCAAGTTTGAAAATTACGGACCGGGGCCTTGTAGATGGGTTGAATTTTAAGATAGTGCCAGTTGAGATTTAATTGTAGTCTAGGTGGATAATCCCAGGAGTTAAATATGAGGCAAATGATCGACCAGATTAGGCGCGTGTTGCAGGCAGCTGTTGCTGAGGGTCGCCCTGCGCTCATCGAGGGTACGGAGATCCACGAGATTCAAGAAGTTGTGATGGAATCAGTTCCGGCGATGGCGGAGCGTCTTGCAAAACGCGACTTTGAACCTGGCCGTTATATGCTTTACAAAGATCCAGACTTTGGCTTTGTGGTCATGATGTTAGTTTGGAGCAGAGGCCAGGCGACACCAATTCATGCGCACGGAACATGGGGCATAGAGGCTGTCATTAAGAATAAAGTGCGCGTTACAAGCTATGCATGTGATGACAATGAGGCCAGGGAAGTTGGGTCAGTGGTGTTGCCAACCGGCGCGGTCGCGTATGTTTTGCCACCGGACGCTGACATCCATAAAGTTGAGCATTTTGGTGAGGGACAGGCCATCACCGTTCATATCTATGGGCGGGAGCTGGTAGAAAATATGGTTTTTGTGCCAGGCGCGGGCTTCAAGGGAATGCCAGTATCAGTGAATAAACTGCCCGATGACTTGGAGTGGTTTGCGGGTGTCCCGTGGCCGTCTCAGACCCTCCCTCAAGCTTAATTTTTTTTTAGACGTTAGATAAATCCATTGGCCAAGTCAAAGTTAAACAAACAAGCCTTTTTGCGCCGATTAAAGCTGGCTGTTCCGGTCGTCATTATTTGTATTTTGGTTAATCTTGCAGCCGTGCGGGCATTAATGCAGGTGCATGCGCGCGGAGGGTCAGGGGTTGTTACCAATTTCCTTGCCTCGGTCGAAAACAAATCAGTCGATTTGCGATTTTTGCTCAGGGGGGATTTAAAGCCTTCTGGCAAGATCGGCATTTTGGCCATCGATGAGAAATCAATTCAAAAGTTTGGTCGCTGGCCCTTTCCACGCAGGGTGTTTGAGAAGGCTTTCGTTAATTTAAAGAAACACGGGGCAGAGTGGATTGCATTTGACGTCGTATGGGACCAACCTGAGCGGGCCTTGCTTGAAGACGCAATTCCCGCCATTGAGCAGATGAGGGAAAGCCCTCTTAAGGCGCGCCAAGGGTGGGATGCTGTCGCCCGAATGCGTACGGCAAGCCTGGCTGATCTTACCATCGCCAGCGCCATCAAAGACTACGGGAAAATTGTAATGGGCTATTATTTTTATAGCCCAGATGAAAAAGAAACTATCGCAGCGCTTGGCAACAGGCGCTTTGATGGGCTGAAGTATATCCAAGATTCAGTTATTTCCGCGGTTCAGATACCCGAAGGCAGAGAACTTAAGGATTACGAAGACCTGTCCCTTGGGGCTGTGGTTGGGAATACGCCAGTGATTGCTGAAAGCTCACCCCACGCTGGTTTTTTTAACAATGACTCTGAGAGCGATGATGCTATCTGGCGGGACGTCAATTTATTGAAGCAGGCAGAAGGCCAACTGTTGCCATCACTTTCCTTAAAATTGGCGGCTAACATTTTGCGTCGTCAGATTGTGGTTAGCTTTGACCAAATTGGTGTGGAATCAATCCTGTTACCTGACGAGGACGATGAAAAAAAACTAATTGAAATTCCACTAGATCCCATCGGCAATGGCAAGATTCTCATTAACCATTTAGGGAAGTCTAGGACTCTGCGCCATGTGTCTTTAGCTGATGCCTACGATGATTCGTTTTCAAATAAAGAGCGTCAAGCTGTCAAGGGCATGAGCTTTATCCTTGGCCCGACTGCGATCGCTGTGAATGACTTACGAGCCAATCCGTTTGATGCGACCTTCAATGGCGTTGAGCAGCACGCCACGATCGTTGACAATATTGTTTCCAAACGATTCTTTAAGCGTCCAAAAGATGTCATGAAGACAGAGCTCCAGGTGCTGATTGGTTTGGCTGTGATTTTTGCTCTGGTATTGTCACTATCTTCAGCTTTTATGTCGGCCGTTTTTCTCATTGCGACCTATATTGTCTATTATCATGTGGACAAATATTTTTGGTTTGGCAAAGGCGTATGGGTTTATATTGGACTGCCTTACATCCAGGTTACGGCCATGTTTGTATTTGTGACCATTTACAAGTACTTCGTTGAGGAACGGGAACGGAGAAAAGTTAAAGGAGCATTCCAGCACTATTTATCTGCTGATGTCATGGAGCAGGTTTTAAATGATCCGGATCGGTTAAAGCTCGGTGGGGAGCGACGTGAATGCACCATGTTCTTTAGTGATGTGAGAGATTTCACGACGATTTCAGAAAGTTTGCCGCCCGATAAACTGGTTGAGCTGATGAATGACTACCTGTCGCCCATGACAGATATCATTCTCAAAAGTGGCGGAGTATTGGATAAATACATCGGTGACGCCATCATGGCGTTCTGGGGAGCACCCTTGGACAGCCCAGACCAAGCTGATGTCGCAGCGAGTGTCGTGCTGCAAATGCTCGAAAAACTCCAAGAGCTGCGCCTGAGTTTCCCTAAGAAGAATTTCCCTCCCGTTGACATCGGTTGTGGGCTAAACACGGGCGTGGTTTCCGTTGGTAACATGGGAAGCTCCGAGAGGTTTGCCTACACGGTCATGGGTGACGCGGTAAACTTGTGCGCGCGCTTGGAGTCGATCACCAAGGAGTACGGAGTTCGTAGTTTAATCAGCCAAAATACTTTGGTTAAAATGAAAAAACGGGAAAGTTTTTTGATCCGTGACGTTGACGACATCATCGTCAAAGGCAAGCGTGAGGCCGTAAAGATTTTTGAGTTGATGCACCCAAATTATTTTATGGTTCAAAGTGTGATCCCGGAGTTTCTTGGGGAGTTTGAGCTCATGCGAAAAGCCTACCGTAGCCAAGACTGGCTGAAGGCTAAGAAGCATCTGGAGTCTTGCCTGATGATTCGACCTGATGATGGGCCGAGTAATGTTTATTTCAAGCGTATCAAAGAGCTTGAACTGCAGCCCAAGATAGATGACTGGGATGGCGTCCATCGATTCAAAAACAAGTAATAAAGTTTTAATCTTCTAGGTTTATATTCGCGAAATCAGGACGACTTTGCGTCGGCTTTGTTGGAAAACCCCTGGTTTCAGCCAAACGGTTTGCAAAAAATGTCCATGTCCAATCTGTTCGCATAATAGCCCGATGAGCAGTCACCCAGTCCATGTTGGTGGGTGGTTCATATCTGATATTTTGATCTGCCTGTTCGATCGGTCCAGATGTCAAGTAAGGCATACTGTCCTGGTAGATGTTGACCCACCGTTGGCCGGCCGTTTGAGCAATCGTTGGAATGATGTGATCCAAGTCGGCAGGTGCTTTGTGGCAATTGTCGGGCTCACCAAGCCAATTAAAGGTGTTGTACAGCACGTGGAAAGGAAACCAGTGACTGGCGCAGAGGGTGTAGCTTATGGGGTCAATCGTTAAAAGTTGCTGTAATTTAGCCCCTTCGATGAATTTCATTTGGTAAGCGACTTTCATGGCCATCCAACCACCATGCGAATGACCAACGATGAATACGTCCGCTTTAGGTAATTCTTTGTCAGAGTTCGATTTGGCAAATAAGCGCAAATCTTTTTGGATGTAATTTGCAATTTGAAGAGATCCAGACTGGGGTTCGACCTCTTCTGCCTTAGACCATTGGCCAAGGTGGTTCATGCTGAACAGGTAGAAATATTCTTTGGTGTCGTGAAGATGAGTTAAATGCCCCCCATCAAAACAACCCCAGTAAAGTTTTGAGTTTGGATTGCCTGCTGCCGCTTGCATGAATATACGTACAGGACGCTCTTCGATCTTTCGGCAAGAGTTGTAACCCTGCAGATAAACCATAATTAAAGGTTTAGTCTTGGAGGTACCGGTGGCGGTGATTGCAGTTTCATTTTGAGCCCTGAGCGAATTTTCCTTGGAGCTGAGGCCAAAAACGAATAAACACAGGGTCAACGGCAAGGCCGCCGCCAGTTTTTTTGGGTTAACTTGTTTTTTAAATATTTCTATCATTTGTAAAAATACCCTTAAAACTCATGGAAGTATTATCATGCTATTGAATAAAAGTCAAGAAGTAATAGAAATTAAAAATAGCATAACCCATCAATTTGACAGGGTTAATGTTGAAATTATAAACTCCTGTAATCTTCAGTGTTCCTTTTGCCCTGCCGGTGATGGTCCCAAAAGTGTTATGTCACCCGCCCAGTTTTTTGCCATCGCCAAAAGCCTTCGGGGCAAGACCAAGGAGATCGTTCTTCATCTTCTAGGAGAGCCCCTGTCCCACCCGGACCTGGCGGGCATTCTCTCAGCCGGGGCAGATGCAGGGATTCCCATAAATGTTGTGACGAATGGGCTTCTCTTGCAGGGAGAAAGAGCAGAGCTTCTGCTGCGGCCCATCGTTAGACAAGTCAGTATCTCCCTTCAAAGTTTTGCTGATAACTTTAAGGATCAAAGTCCTGAGGCTTATGTGAAAAGGGTCAAAGGTTTTGCCGACCTAGCCCTCGACGATAGGCCTGACCTTTATTTAAATTTAAGGTTTTGGGATATCAGTGGCATGGAGGATAGCTGTGCCCCCAATGAGGCGGTGGCAGGCCCCGCAGCGCTCATGATGCGTGAGGCGTTGGCAAGAGCTTTTGAGTTTGAGTGGTCGACGGTGCGAATTGATTTAAAAAGGAAAAAAAATCATCGACTTAGAGCCAGGCAGTACCTCCACTTTGATTCAAGATTTGTTTGGCCGTCACTTCAAAATGAGGTACTTCAATCTCAAGGATTCTGCCACGGGTTGACCGGGCACTTTGGCATACACGCGAATGGGACGGTTGTTCCATGTTGTCTGGATCATAAAGCGGATATTAGCCTCGGCAATGTGTTTGAAAGACCCATCGATGAGATCCTCTCCTCCGGGCGGGCCAAGGCCATTCGGGAAGGCTTTGCCAGGCGAGCCTTGGTTGAAGATCTATGTAAACGATGCGGGTTTATAAGTCGCTTTAATTAGGTCTTTAGTTAACTTGGAAACTGGGGCCATTCTTAATTGAAAGGCTTATAAATCGATAAAATATTTATAGACAACATTATCCTGAAGGTGCTAGTTAGATGCCCATCTGGATAATCGGACTTTCCTGAAATCTTGGTTTTAAACAAAGATGATGAGGTGATTTTCTTGAAAATGTCTGTGGTCTTATCGGCTGTGTTTTTTATGGCGGCGTGCGGTGTCGATTCATTGGGGTTTTCTCAAACTCAAGACTGCTCAGGGCAGTGGCAGGCATGGTCGGCAAAGCCTGGCGTCGAGGGGGCCTTTCCTGACACGAACGTGTCGTATTTTCGGTACACGTTTGAAGTTCCTACTGACCGAAAAATCTCCCTTCGCGTATCTGCGCGTTATCCGGTCGGCCGGTACATGGGATTCAACATTTATAATACCGCCAAAATGGATAGCGTCGCAGGCATCAGTGATGTCGAGATTAATCCAGACGCCGGCTTTGAAAATCCATATCGCAGCGGAATACGTTCTGGCGATGAACGTTACACACTTGTTATGGATCCACATAATCCAAAGATCAGACAAGAATTAGGCGAAACTCCAACGTCACTTGAGAATTCCACGGAGGAAGCGCCAGACGCAGACGCTGAGAAGCGAAAAAATCAGCGAGAAGTTTGGTACAGAATCTACGATCCAACCGACGGAGAGGGTGGGTTGGGGCAAGTGGAGTTACCTAAAATTGAAGCGATCGATCAGGCAAGTGGGCTTCCAGTGTCATGTCCAACGCCAACCGTTATACCGGTGCCCAAAGGTGAACTTAATTGGGGCCGCCTAACGTCTGCACCTCCAGGACCAGGCAGTGATGGGGGGGTTAATTTCGTTCATCACCAAGGCATGGGGCTCT
>JBAXLR010000054.1:0-16297 GCA_037134655.1 bacterium
TGTTAACCCCATCCATGCAGCAAATTTTGCTCTTCTTGATTGTAAAAAGTCACCCATCAGTAGGTCTCCTTGGAAACAAAGGGGACATCATTAAACCCTGAAAAAGGTTAATGCTGGCTCCCTGGTAAAACCAAACCAGCATCTTGCAGGATGTTTGGGCTTTCCTACACCTAAAAAAAATGCCATACTTTTATATGGTACATGATTGGAGGTTCAATTTATGGATAAGCTAACTCCAACACAACTTAAGGCTCTCACTTACATTCGCTCGGCCATGGAGTCGTCCGGTAGCGCACCGACACTTCGCGAAATCTGCCAGTTCATGGGTTATTCGGCGGTGGGTAGCGCACAAGATCTCATCTTAGCCCTACGCCAAAAAGGATTCCTGGAAGAACCCTCCAAGCAAGCCGCGCGAGCCATCGTTCCAACGGTTGCCGCCCGAGATATGCTGTCTGACGATGAAGAAGAGGCCCAAGATCCATTTACTTTCATCCTCCCTTGTTTGGGGGCAGTGCCGGCCGGGAATCCAGTTGAAGCGATCGAAGATCGAATCGGTACCTTAAGGATCTCTAAGAGCATGATCGCTAAACCCATTCCTTCCAAGGAGTCCCTATTTGCACTCCGGGCCAAGGGTGAAAGTATGGTCGGCGCAGGAATTCTTGATGGTGATTGGCTGGTGGTTACGAGTCAGCAAACGGCACTGGCTAACTCGATTGTTGTAGCAAGACTGGAAGGCGAAGCCACCGTCAAAAGGCTGATGAAAGACCGCAGTCGAGGCTGGTACCTGAAGCCAGAAAATCCAGAGTTTAAACCTGTATATGCCGAAGACCGACAGTTTGAGGTAATCGGAAAAGTTGTGGCATTACAGCGTGGGTTTATTTAACTGAATGCGATGAATGCTGAAATTACAGATAATCCACTTCGATCTCCGCATCACCCAGCACTCTGACCTGGCACGCCAGCCTTTCGTCATCGTCGGCTTTCATGGCTTGTAAAAAATCGGCTTCACGCACGGTTTTCGGACTTAAATTTTCTGCTCCAGAAATAATTTTGATGGCACAAATGCCGCAGTCAGCAGCCCGGCAATCAAATTCAATACCGGTCTCTGCTTTAGCACAGACCGCTTGAATCCCAAGCCCTCGGCGGATATCAAACTCCCTCGTCTCGCCCTTACGACGGATCACAAGTCGCACGTTCATATTCGCTATCCTTTGGTCTACGGCCTTGATGCCAGAGATTTTAAATTTCCTGACAAGATCGCCGAAGCAATAATTTGCGCAATCAGCTCCCCATATGACATCCCCGATGCCTTAACTGCAAGAGCAAAATCATCGTCTTGCGATAGGGCTGGATTTGGGTTGGCCTCTAAGAATACTGGTTCACCATTTTCGCTTAATCGCCAGTCCATGCGAGCGTACCCGCTGAGTCCAAGGGAACGAAAAACCTTAACACTTGTGTCTCTGAGCGTTTTCGTTACAACCTCTGGCAGGGGACCAGCACGACCGGTGGAGATCCCCCAGCGTTTTCTGTAGGAGTTGTCCCACTTAGCTTTATAAGTAGCTACCATCGGCTCGGATTTATCGACTTTATCAAAAAAAAGCTCTCTAGGAGGCATGGCTTTGATACTTCCGCCCGTCTCCAAAACGGCGACATAAAGCTCCCTCCCATGGATATATTCTTCCACAATCACGTCTGACTGTAGTTTTTGGGCCACCCACGCGGCGCGCTCCCGGCAAGAGTCCCAGTCCTCCACGATGCTAGCTTTTGCGATTCCCTCACTGGCCTCGCGATTGAGTGGTTTAACAATCAACGGAAACTTCGCGTCAAAAGGTTCAAATTTAAAGTCATCTTGAGGATAAACTTTAAACGCCGGGACTTTAACTCCGTCCCATCCAACAATTTTTTTGGTTGCGCCCTTATCTTTACACAAGTGAAGAGCCGCAGGTAACGCCCCTGTGTAGGGTACATTAGCAAGCTCAAGAATAGACGCTATATCACCCTCATGGGATCTGTCCCCTCGGAAAGTTTCACAAAGATTGAAAACCACATCTGGCTTAATGGCTTCAAGCCGCTGCCAAAGCTGATGGGTCTCATCGAAGACGCCGTGAACATACAGCTCAAGGCCTAATTTCTTAATTGCGCGACAGACATCACGCTCAGTCGGGCGATCTTCGTGTTCAAGCAAGTAACGCGAATCGACGTGCTCTGCCACAGGCTCTGGCAGGTCATAGAGCACAAGAACTCGCTTGGGACGCTTTGACATCCAAACTCCACAAACCAACATTGTGTTTGCTTATATTTTAACCTATTGGAGTGCGGGCAGGAAAGTATTGGGGCTCAAGAGCTCTAAAAGCGTCAACAGTTTGACGCTCTACACAACACCAAATCTGTAAATAATACTTTCGAATAAGCCGTCTGCATCGATCACGGTAGCAGAATTAAATCAGTAAACTCCTCGAACTGGGGCCTATCCGACGCCAACGTGGCAATGTCATCAACTGAGTGGCGACACCCGGTACGAGTGTCGATCATCGTTTTAAAATACGTCTGAACATTGGATACAAATAAGTCATAGCAGTTGGACTGCTTCATACCCTCTGGCCAGAACTCAACGATCCAGGGAATCTTACGCTTTTCAAGGATTGTTTGAGCGCCTGCTAGAACAAAGCCCTCGTGCCCTTGAGTATCAACCCAGATCATAGAAAGCTCATTTAACTTTTCTTTTGATAGCTTAAAAAACTCGTCCAACGTTGTAACTGACACTTGAATGACGCTTCGCTCGCTGTTTTGCACCTCGGCATAAAGTCTATGATCACCGAAATTACTCGAAGAAAGACCCATGCTGGAGACTCCCAGTCTATCGGAAACCGCCATCTCTACAATCTCAACGCGGTCAAGAAAACCATTGAGCGCGAGATTCGCTTTTATCATGCGCACATTCATAGGTTCAGGTTCGAACGTTATAGTGTTACGAAAAAGTCCCGAAGCGCACACAGCAACGGTGGTACTTCCAATATTTCCACCAATCTCGAGAAAACCGCCTGACAAATCGAATCCTTCTCGTCTGATCATCTCAATTTGCTGGTCAAATTCACGCTTATGATAAAAACCATCCGCGAGCGTATACAGTGTAATAGCTTTATCTTTATAATATGTAAGCAGATTGAGCCCCTGATCTCGAATGCCGATAAATTCTAGATTTTTGTTAAACGCTGCGAGCATTCTAAGCAAGGCGCGAAACATTAGCACATATCGGTAAGTTCGATGCTTAAAGAAGAATGGGATACGCCTCAACTTGTTTAACATTACGTCGGATTTTCCTTTTCATCTAAAATTAATCAGTAGTAGGTACCAATCGCGAAGCCGATCAGTCATCAATTCACGGAATTTTCAGACCGGCGCATCCGCTCTAGATAGTAAGACTGTAGAGATTTTCGCATGCGCCTAGCGTTACAGATTTTTTGATTAGTGAGTTTTTTTGGTTTCTTCTCGCAAACTTCTTGCATGATTTGGTCTACAAATAAAATTTTTTTCAGGGCGACTGGGCGATTTCGGTAAGTCTGCCTCCAGTTGGACTTAAAGCCATTTTGACCCAAAGATGGCGCGAGCCATACGGCAAAAGTTTCCGCGAAATCCTCTTCAGGGTGAGTTTGTGCGTACCCTCCAGAAAGATTTTCCACGAAATCAGGGTGTCCCGGCATTGTGGGTACGGAGTCTGGATCGTAGTAGATAGTGGGATCTCCAAATATTTTCCGCCAATCACTGCGTTTTGAAATACGGTAAGCGTGATCAACACAGTGACCTGCTTCGTGCCTCATAAGACGCATGAACTCGTCATCCGTTTCACCTTCGACAAAGCCCACCAGTTCACGTTCGATCTGCTTTAGTCTTTCGTCTGCAAGCCAAAACGGAATGGCGATCGCCGTAGACTGAGTTGGACAAAACCACTCGTCGCCAAAATAGGTTTCAATTTCTAAGTGAATCAATCCTTTGGCTTTGAGTTCCGAGTCAAGCTGCTCAAAAAGAACGTCAAATCCTGCCGTTTGAATTGGAGGAGTCAGTGAGGAGACAGGCCTCGATAATAGTGACTTGTATTTCTGCTGTAATGCTATCGGCATACGCAGGGTCTCTGCTTTATTTTTAATCGCACTTTGCTTCATGGAAGCTCTTCGCTATCACCACCGCAGCTTGGAGGCAAGACAGATGAATTTCTTGAAAGTGAGGTGTATGGCTGGCTGCCTTTTTTTTAATCAGACTCCTCGTTCCTCCACACATTGACTGGCCCCCTCTTTCATGAAAAAATCTCGAGATTATTGGCATTTAGATCAAAACTATCACCCAGGGGGTCCGATGAAACGGCTGCTGCTACTCTTGTCTATTGTGTTCATAAACTCTTGTGCCACCACCTTTGTTGAAAAAGACAAAAACTGGAAACCAAAGGGTGAAGTACCCGCTTTGATGGTGCACTACTCCTTCGTCGACCAGTACTCACTATCCCGTGGTCAAACCATGCTCGAGGCGGTAACAGAAATTGTCAAAGCAGCAGCAGGAAAAGATTCGCCTCTTGCAACTTCGGGTGAAAAATCCTTTGCCCGACTGAAGCCGATTTTCGCCCACAACAATATGCAGCTTTATTTCGACAAGGCAGCAGCTGAAAAAGCCTCTGAGATTCAGGGAGTGATCAAGGCGGGTCGCACTAATAATGACGGCGGTAAGACAGGATTTCTTGCCGATGGGGACTGGTTGCATCCGGACACGGTCGAAGAGCCATTTCATATGCCAGGCACACTTTTTCAAGATAAATACTACAAACAAATTTCTGCGAAAACTCTGGGCAATGATAAGAAAAAAGTTGCCGTCTCCATGGGCATGAACGTCAACGTGGAAAGTTCTTGGATCTTCGGCTGGAGGTGTGTGGCGAGTTTCCGATCACGAGTTTTGGACAGTAAAGGCAAGCCTGTATTCCTCGTTTCCAGTAGCGGTGCTAGCTCGACCCACTGGTTTGGTGGAAAAGACCGTTATTTGATTGAAGCATGTCCTGAAGCTGCAGAAAATGCAGTGGCTCAACTCGCAAAAGTAAAGCCAGGAACGCTTTGATTTTCAATTCATCTCAAGTAATCGCTGAACAAAAAAAGCCCCGTTTTACGGGGCTTTTTTTCAATACGTTGCGAATGACTGGCAGTGAGACTCACCATTCACTCACCTTTTATGGTGTCTGAGATGAAACTTCCGGACGGAGTAACAATATAGTTATCGACTATTTTTTTGCCTGCACCACCCACAACATAATTGACCGCCTGATCGCCATATTTTAGTACTGTTTTGCCAACCGCAGGCGCAGTCTCAATCACCTCATGGACAATGCGACGTCCTGCCCCTGTCTCAAAGGCGATATCGGCGAATTTCTGAGCGCCGTAGGTTCCGATCTTTTTGCCAGCTGCATCGGCAACCATACCGCCAGCGATATTAAGTCCAATATCCGCTGTCCCAGAGGCGGCGAGGCGCATACGCTGGGAATTGGTCAACAGCTCACCACGACCAGAATTATTAATTGAAGCTCCACCATATGCATCTGCATACTTGATTGCTGGCTTTAACACTGTATCAATCACGGGTACATCTGCAGCAGGCCGCCAGGCAGCATTGGCAGCAATAGAAACCGTGTCCATAACTCCAGGTGCTTTGCCGCCACTGGTTTGCATGTAGTCAGTCATCATGCCGTCAATCATTCTGTCGCGTTTTTCAACGTAAGAGTTGTAAGTGTTTGATGCCCAGCCAAATGGATTCCAACTTGAATAGGAACTGCTTGAGTCGAGCGCAAAACCTTGACTAGCACGTGCTAGACTTTTTGAAAAAGCCTCTAAAGTTTTGGGGTAATCGCGCGCCATGACCTTGAATGTATTAAGATTGCCACTAGCGTATTGATTACAAAAATAAGAATCAAACGCCTCAGCATAGACGAACTCTTCAAACATGACTCGCCCAGGACTTGTCGACTTCATATTTGCAAACTTTGCAAATCGTACTGATTCGGGCCGCCCCTTCAGATCATCTAAGAAAGCTTGAGCTATTTGTCGCCTGGAAGCCTCAAACTTTTGGCTGTAATCTGAAGTGAGGACGGCTTGAGTATCTCTGGATGTGAAATCACCCTGAACTGCCATGCGCGCCGATAGCTGCGAATTCATATAACCGAAGACCCTAACAAAATTATGCGAAACTTCAGCTGGCTGATTGGCAATAATAATCATGTGAAGTTGAGACTTGGAGGCAATACCCGTTGCTTCTAGCTCTGCTGGATTAGCCAGAACAAAACAGGCTTTTACATCAGCGTATCCTTCACGTAGTAATTTCAATTCGTCGTCGCTACGCTTTAAGCGCTGACCTCTTTCCATGACCGATGCGGTACACAATTTATTAGCGTCTTTGCTGAGAAGCACTTGTCCACCCAATGCCAGAAACTGGCTCTGCGCAAACGGCGGCAGCGCGCTGAATGCATCCCGAACGGACTTGCGATTTTGGGCTTTTGTTTCTGCATTAGAATCTTTGTCGACGATCCTTCGTTCGACTTCCTGCAAGAGCTGTTGTAAGCCAGCATCAGTAGATAACGCAGGATTTCCAGCACACACGTTTGTTTGAACACGTCTTCCAGCTGAAAAATTATCAAGAGATTGAAGCCGGCTCGTCTCCATTTTTTTACACGAGACGGAGACAACCAGAGCTGAGCTAAGCATGAGGCAAGAAATAATTGTCTTTGAATTCAGATGGATAGCCATTCTTACGAGCTCCTACTTGACAAGCGAGGGCTAACTAAAATACCATACATTTGTATGGTGATATTCAAGTCGGGGTGGTCATGGCGTTCGCTCAAGCAAAGACTCTACAGCAAAATCCACTGACATCCCTATTGTCCGACAAGCGCATCGCAACCGCAAGCGTTGGACATTCAAGTCGTCTTAAAACCAACCCTCAGGAGGTGAATTTATGCTTTGGAATCAGGAAGTTAGACGATTTGTTCGCAGGATCCTTATCAACCTCCCAAGCGTCCACCACCTCCCAAGTATCCGGCCCATTGTCCGGCGGAATCCCCCTTGGCAGCCTCCTCGAGATGGGTATCCCCTTTGGCAATGGCGGAAGGCGCCTATTGGTTCAATTCATAGCCGCCGCCACGTCCGGCATCTCCGGCGCTCAGAAGCACTGGTGTTTGTGGATCTCTGCAAGAACGCAGCCCGAGGTTTACCCACCGGCTTGGCAAGCCATGGGAGTCGATTTAAGCCTCCTGCGCTTTGCCTCGTCCGAGTCACCAGTCGCAGATCTTAAGGCCGCATTCTTGGATGATCTTTTCAGACTAATCGTGATCGATCACCCCAAGGGACTTCGAGCTGATGAGTATACATTTCTTGCACAGTGCGCGAGGCAACATCGCAAGATTATCGTTGTGGCACATGACCGGGTCCTCAGCCCCAAGGATTCAAATACTGCCGCCCGCTACCGACTCAATGTTTCGAAGTCTCCCGAAAAAAATGTTTTGCAACTGACGCCTGTGCGTGGACTTCATCAAAATTTGGAACTTCCTTCGTTTTTCCAGCATCCACATTTGAAAATCATTCCCTAACAAAATTTTGCAAAGCTACGAGAGTCATGAAGTTCCTTCTCCCATTGACGTCCGCATCATCTGGCGCAGTCGCCACAAGTCGTTTCATTGCGATTTCAACGACGGCGCCAGATGGCGGACAATTTCTGTTCAGTCTGACGCCAAGAGTCATGCAATGGGATCGTCACACTTATCTACTAGATATGGGACCCGTTTACCCCTACTGGTCAAGTCTTGCCAAGTCCCAAGAGCTTTCTGTGGTCGAATATGTTTCCTCAATTCTCACTGAACTGACTGGTGGTGATTTGCGAGCTGTACTGGCGCCGCACCCCTGGCAGGCGATACTTTTATTGTCTGCTACGACAAGACGCCCCTCTTTGAATTTCGTCGATGCCCAGAGCTACTTGGGCCGAAGATGCTTGCAAGACGTGACCTGGAATGACTGGCTGACCTGCTGTCACAATCTACGCGAGCACATGCAAAACCGTGCTCCCAAAAAATCAAGCAAAGACGGCAACGGCTCACTGTCCACACTCTCAAAAACAATCAACCGTCTACAATTCACTCATATTACGCAGATGTCAGACATTGATCCTGAGTCCATGCAACGCAGGTTTGGAAAACTTGCTGCTACCGCTTGGCGTTGGACCTGGCTATCAAAGTCGGAGGATGTGCCGCACCAACGAACCCTCTTCGACGCTCCATTTGAAGACAATTTCCCTTGGTCAAATATAGGCATTACAGAGACTCCGTCCATTAGCAGACATCTTGAAACACCTCTACGCGAGTGGGATCACATCACTTCACTACTTCGCGAAGACCTCGATAAACTTTGCAGTCTCGCTTGCTGGTCATCCAGCGAGCGAGTTGTAAGCCTGGAGTGGGAGCTGTCCTTTTCTTGCAGCCCATCACTTCGTATTCCCGTCTTGTTCCGCCATCCGCACCCCCTCCACCGCGAATCCGGCCACCACAAGACAGCCCTGCTCCAGGCCTTCCATTCATGGCAAAAAGCCCTCTCGGCTAAGAATAAAAGTGAGACCAAAGGTGATCTATATATTACGGGTGAGTCCATTACCGAATGGTCACTCACCATCAAAGAACGGCTGATATTCAACTCAACGTTTCAGTCGATATTTTCTGACGACTTGGCTAAAGATTCTGCAAAGCTACACGAACTTGAAAACTCCATAGCTGTACCTCTGACTGAGTTTACACCCACAGACCACTGGGCACCTGAATACTCCTATGAGCGGAAAATTATTCGCCTCACAGAAGACTCTGCCAAAATAACTTCCACTGAAAATCTCGGCTGGATTGCCACAAATCAGCGGCGTCCGTTGTTTATTTACAAAGACCCCCATCCACCCTCAGATCGACACCACTCCTCTGGCTTGATCTTCACAGAACGAGTGAGCAAAGCCTGGTGGGCTGATGGCTCTAATCAGGGCAATACCTCATGTCGTGACTACTATGTGCGGATCACCGACGATGGCCTACTACAGTGGGTCTTTCAAAACGATGATGGGAGTCTTCGTGTTCACGGAGTCTATGGATAATGAATCATGGCAAAGCTTGAGATAACAAAATGGACAGAATGGTTAGCTCACACAAACTTCAGCTTTTTGCAGGGTGCTTCGCATCCACATGAGATGCTAGATACAGCCCAAGCTTACGGATACTCAGGCCTAGGTGTTTGTGATATGGACGGAGCCTACGGACTAGCCAGAACTCACAAGCATTGGAAAACCTTAGACTCAGAAAAACGTCCGAGACTTTACCACGGCACAGAAATTCATCTTGAAAAAGATCACCATAGACCTTTTGTTGAGCAAAACACCCTGGCACTGATTGCAAGATCAGCTAGTGGCTACGCCAATCTTTGCAAGATACTCACTCGCACGCATAAAGATGGAAAACGAGATGCCCATATATCTCTAGAAGATTTATCCTCCATGTCTTTGACAGACATCAGCGTAATTATTCCCATGCGCGGCCTCCTTAGACAAATGACCCTTGCGGACTCAAAAACCACTACGGAAAAACTCTGGGAAAAACAATGCAAGACGGTTCTCGACATCTTCGGTAAGGATCACTGTTATCTGGCTATATCACGACATCTATCACCTTCAGAAGACATCTGGATTCATCAAGCCCTTAAGACTCAAAGACAGCTTGGCCTTAAAACCCTCTTGTCGACTGATCCATTCATGCATTGTCGTAGCCGGAAAAAACTTTCAGATTTACTGACGGCTATCAGAACAAATATGACCCTTGACGACGCGGTAGCCCATTCGTTTGTAAATGACGAACGCTGTCTTCTAACGATTCCCGAAATAAATCAGAGGTTTGCTCATCTTCCAATCCTCAAGGCATCTCTGGAGTATTCTGAAGCCCTAGCAGAAAGCTGTCATTTTAGTTTTGATGAGCTTCGCTACCGCTACCCAAAGGAGATGATCCCACCGGGACATACTGCTCAAAGTTATCTCACTGCCATGACCTGGACGAGTGCTCAAGAAACTTACGGAGAGCAGCTACCACCCAAAATCAGAACACTACTCACACATGAGCTCGCCTTGATTGAAACCCTTGGATTTGCCGATTATTTCTTGACCGTGTGGGACATCGTATCGTGGGCAAGGAAACAGGGCATTTTATGCCAGGGGCGAGGCTCTGCGGCCAATTCGGCCGTTTGTTTTGTTTTAGGCATCACGGCAGTAGACCCCAGTAAGTTTGATATCTTATTTGAAAGGTTTATGAGCGTCGAACGCGGGGATCCGCCAGATATCGATGTGGACTTTGAACATGAACGTCGCGAAGAGGTCATCCAATACATCTACCGGCGCTACGGTAGAGATAAAGCCAGCATGGTGGCTAACGTCATAACTTTTAGGACGAAAGGAGCGATCAGAGCCTGTGGAAAAGCTTTGGGTATCTCTGATGAGATCTTGTCGGACGCCGCAGAGCTTTTGTCTTCAAGAGTCAATGCCGGCAAGTCTCCCACGGACATTTTTAAAGACTTAAAGACTACAAAAGAAGACAAAAACCTACCGTGGAAACTTTGGCTTGAGATGTCCAAACAGCTCAAGGGCTTCCCAAGACACCTTGGAATTCACTCCGGCGGATTTATGATCGCAGATCGCCCGTTAAGTGAACTGGTTCCTCAGGAACCCGCCACCATGGAAGGACGCTCTGTCATTCAGTGGTGCAAAGATGACATTGAAGACCTTGGATTTTTTAAAATCGATATCCTCGCCCTTGGCATGCTCTCGGCCGTTCGTAAGTCTCTTCAAATGATCAAAGAAAGCTACGGGCATGAGATCTCTCTTGCCACCATCCCTCAGGAAGACACATCGACCTATAAAATGATCCAGAGGGCCGACACGGTCGGCACATTCCAGGTCGAATCACGGGCACAGATGTCCATGCTGCCAAAGCTTCTGCCAAGAACATTTTATGATCTGGTCGTCGAAGTGGCGATTATTCGGCCAGGCCCTATTCAAGGCGGGATGGTGCATCCATACCTTCGAAGACGGCATGGACTTGAGCCCATCACCTATCCAGATGAACGGCTACGGCCCATACTGCACCGCACCCTGGGTATCCCCATATTCCAAGAGCAAGTGATGCGCATTGCCATGGCTGTCGGTAGTTTCACGCCAGGTGAAGCCAATGAACTCAGAAAAAACATGGGCGCTTGGACCATGCGTGGTGATATCAATCCTTGGCTTGAGCGTCTTGCAGAAGGGATGCAAAAAAATGGTATTAGCCCAGAGTTCGCCAGCGCCATCCTCTCTCAGATGAGAGGCTTTGCTGAATATGGATTCCCAGAGTCACACGCCGTTTCGTTTGCTTTAATTGCCTATGCGTCTTGTTATTTAAAGTGTCACTACCCGGCTGCTTTTTTCGCGGCTCTCTTAAACTCCCAACCCATGGGATTTTACCAGCCGCACGCCCTTGTGCAGGCAGCAAAACGTCAAAGCATTGCTGTCTTGCCAATTTGTATTACTCAATCTGACTGGAGCTGTAAGCTTGAAGCCATCTCCAATCACGAACCCAAGGAATTTGCCAGTCGCCTTGGATTTAACATGATTAAGGGTCTTTCTAAGAAAACAGCTCTGCACATTGAAGACACTCGCCGCCGCACAAAACCTTGGGCCACATGGGAAAGTTTTTTAAAACACACGAAAGTGCCACGTCACGAATTAACGATTCTGGCTTCCGCCAACGCGTTTACCGTTTTTGGACTGCCACGGCGCTCAGCTATTTGGATTGCCGCCGCAGCTCCACACGCTCAGTGGCTTGAAGACTTAGATCTTGGGGCAACATTTACTGATGAAACAACTCAGCAAGCCGTTCAGCAAGACTTTCAAAGCTTTCAGACGTCTCTTCATCAACACCCGGCCGAGGTCATTCGTTCAGAACACTGGTGCTATCCCGTAACGCAGTCCAAAGTCAAAAGAGCAAAAGATCTGGAAGATCTGATACCCAATCAAGTGATACATGTTTTTGGCATGATTCTGATTGAGCAAAGGCCACCAAGTGCCAACGGCATGATGTTTATTACCCTTGAAGATGAAACGGGATTTATTAATCTAGCTCTTACACCTGAGATTATTGAACGAAACAGCAAGAAAATTTCAGGGCAAAGTTTTCTGTGCGTCTCTGGAAAACTCCAGCGGCAAGGAATTTCTCATTCTATCTTAGTACGAGAGGTTATGGAACCTATGGTGTCAAAAGCTGATGTTATTACACTGCCATCGGCCCATGATAGTGGTTACCCTACACCGGCAAAAGCTGCTAACATCAAAACATGAGCGGACCAAAAAAAAATCCCGACAAGAAACATAAAATCACCCCTGTCTGGGAAGACGAGGAGCCAGTGAGTTCTTCTAATCCTTCAAAACTCTCTGCGGAGGAAGAGGCCAAACTATTTCACGAGGCTGTGAAATTTGGCAAAGTCCCGAAGAAAGATGACGAGTCAAAGCCGTCCAAGATTCTGAGCAAAAAAAAGATCGATCGTCACGACATTGATTTACACGGCCTAACGGTCGAGGAAGCCCAGCGTCACGTTGTCAGGGCCATAGAAGATATTCTTGCTAATGCCAAAGGGCAAATTATCAATATTCGAGTCATCACCGGTAAAGGCCACCGCAGCCGCGGGCGTGAGCCACAGCTGATTCACTCCATTCACCATGTTGTGGAGTCCAGATTTAAATCAAGACTTATTTCAATTGAGGTTAGCCCCCATGAGCTCAAAATGGGAGACTCTTATCTTAAAGGTCATTTCGATCTTAAAATTCGATGAGGCACAGGCATTGATAAATAAATTTAGAATTCCCGCTTTTAATCGTTACTGACATCAACGGTCTGCTCCCAGTCTTGAAACTTATGGAACTCGTTTCGAAGTCGTGCAATGGCAAAGGTTATTACAGCGATATCGTCTGTAAAACCAATAAGCGGAAGAAAGTCCACAACGGCGTCAATAGGATTAAGAAAATAAAAGACTGCTCCGGCTACAATTAAAAGATTGGCTATACCGATACCTTTGTATTTTCCCTTGCCCCAGGCCTTTAACATCCTGATAAGCGTTTCAAGGTCTCTCCGCACAGAGCCAAGTTTGCCCTGATTTTCTCGCATTTTTTTCTGAGCCTTATCGGCCATGCCGACAGCCGCCTCAGGGTCTTCGATGATCACCTTGGCCTGTTTTTCAGCATCCTCGGCTCTTTTTTCAACATTCATGATATTTATCCCTCAAAAAAACCTTAAAGCTTGTGATATTCTAACATAACCGCAACCAAGCGGCTTACCCATCTGATCGCGAAGCCGGCAGCCTAGGCGCAGGAGACCTAAAACCATTGAAAATTATCTCTATCCCTGTCCTTGAAGACAACTACATCCACATTCTTAGAGATGACGTCTCTGATACGACCGTCGTTATTGATCCTGCACTCGCAGAGCCCGTATTGGCAGAACTCCGTCGACAGAACTGGCATCTGACGCACATTCTTCTTACCCATCACCACGGTGATCACATTGGTGGGGTAGACGGTTTAACAGCAGCTTTTCCGGAGTGTGAGACTTATGGATTTACTGCTGACCAGTTTCGACTACCACCTTTGACTTACCCAGTAGCAGATGGCCATGAGCTCATAGTTGCCAGAATAAAGTTTGAAGTATGGCACCTTCCAGGTCACACAACTGGGCATATTGGCTTCATCTCACGGGAGGCAAAACTAGCGTTTACAGGAGATGTTTTATTTGGCATGGGTTGTGGTCGTCTATTTGAAGGAACACCCACTCAAATGCATCAAAGCCTTGGACGCTTCAGGGACCTGCCGGCTGACACCAAAATCTACTGCACCCACGAATATACGGTGACAAATGGTCATTTTGCTAAATCTGTTTTGCCAGCGAATCAAAAAATCTCAAGTCGGCTAGAGCATGCAAAAAAAATGAGGGTAGACGGTCGATTCACAGTCCCACTAAAACTCAGCGAAGAGCTCGAAACGAACCCATTTCTATTAGCAAAAAACCTAGACGAATTTACCCAATTCCGTGAGCAGAGAAATATTTTTAAAGTCAGCAATTAAAACTAATTCACATCATGTCAATATGGTCTTGATGTCTTTTTCCATAGCCGCAGCCATTCCTTCAAAGCCTTTTTCACTATCTGCCTTGGATTTGTCGTATAAAAATTGTTTGATCACGATTGAGATGACCCGCCATCGCGGATGAGGCATTTTACTCATGGCATGACCGCCAACTCGGGAGAAGAAACTTCCCCACAAACCATTGAGTCCCATGAGGTACACAGGGACCGGATCTCTAGCCAAGATACGTTCAACCCCTGGACGAAACGGCATCAATTGGCCGTCACTTGTGATGCCACCTTCAGGAAATATACACACTACATGTCCTTCTTTTAAAGCCGCTGAGATCGCATCGAAAGACTTCTCTTTTAACGCTGCGTCTTCTTTAGCAGGCGCAATAGGAATCGCTTTGGCCGCCTCAGCAAAGATATGAATGCCCGGCATCTTGAAGAAATAATGATACATGACAAATCGCACAGGCCGACGACAGGCAGCAGTTACGATAAACCAATCGATATAAGATACGTGATTAGCAACGATCAGGGCTGGCCCCGTCGAGGGAATCAGATGTCGACCTGAATAACGCAAACGATAAATTGTGCTGGCCAGAAGCCAGATAATAAACCGCATAAGAAATTCAGGAATGAGAGTGATCACCCAAGTTGTCACCACCAAGTTCATCACGGCCGTGACAAAAATGATTTGGACAGTGTTCAGACCAACTTTATAGAAGAACATGGTAAATAGTGCAGATCCCACCATAAAAACGGCGTTAAACACATTGTTAGCCGCAATCAGTCTAGACCTAGTTCTCTCCTCAGAACGGTACTGAAGATAGGCATACATAGGTACGATAAATAAACTGCCACTTATCCCAGTCATCGCAATATCAAAAAGTATGCGAAACGGAATTTCGACATTTTCAATACCAATACTTGGGAAATGAATCAGTGACTTGCTGGCAGTCGCGATATCCACAAAAAACATATCACCTGAAAATAGTGACATTCCGAGTGCTCCCAACGGCACCATACCGAGCTCAAGCTCACCCCGAGACAGACGCTCTGTCAGCAGCGACCCAATACCTACACTGATTGAAAACGTCGCGAGCAACACCGTGGTCATCGCGGGGTTGTCACTATGGAGAGTATGCTTACTAAAAGAAGGCAGCTGCGCAAGAAAGGTCGACCCAAAATACCAAAACCAGCTGATACCCATAACAGCGTTCCAGATACCCTCCCGTTGTTTGCAGGCATCCATCATTTCTCGAATATCAGACCTAAAATTAAAGCTGATTTTAAGACTTGGATCTGCGGGAGCCGCTTTAGGTACAAATAAAGAGGTAAACCAGCCAAAAATGGCTACGCCGAGAACCCAAGCAGAAATAACTTTCGCCTCACCATGACCAGCCAAGGCTCCGCCCAAAAGGGTCCCAATTAAAATCGCCAGGAATGTGCCCATTTCGATCAAGGCATTTCCGGCAATCAGTTCATCCTCACGCAAGTGCTGAGGTAACACTGAATATTTAACTGGGCCGAAAAATGTCGAGTGTATCCCCATAAGAAATAACGCTAAAAACAGCATCCACTGGGAATTATAGAAAAAGCCCGCTGCGCCCAAAATCATAATAAAGATCTCTGCCACCTTGACGGCGCGCATGACTTGGCCTTTATCAAACTTGTCAGCCACCCGTCCAGCTGCCGCCGAGAACAAGAAAAATGGCAGGATAAAAAGCCCCGCCGCAGCGTTAACTAGGAAACCACTCTCAGCCTCAGAAGCTGCCCGATAAGAAAGTAAAATCACCATGGCGTTCTTAAAAATATTGTCGTTCAACGCACCAGCAAATTGCGTCAAAAAAAGCGGTCCAAAACGGCGTTGAAAAATTATTCGCGAGACCGACATGTAATCTCCCTGCTCATGAGTGGATCAAAAGTGACGGTTAACGAATCAAAATCAACCATCTCTTCATCGGGTACAAAGACCTCGTATTTTACCACATTATATGGTTTAACACCCTACGGCAGGAGGTCGCCATAATGCAAATTCCCCACCGTCTTTGGATCACTTGTTTAGCTTTTTTTCTTCAATTAGCTGTGGGAACACCTTGCGCAGCCCA
>JBAXLR010000055.1:0-16128 GCA_037134655.1 bacterium
CGTGAGCTCACAAAGCTTTATGAGGAAATTGAAACCAAACCTGTGGCGGAGGCAATCAACTGGCTGAAAGGGCACAGTGTGCTCAAAGGTGAGGCAGTGGTTATGGTGAACGTTGGTCGGGCTGTTTCTGAAGACTCAGAAGAGAGCAACGAGCAGTTGTTGAACCAAGCTCGGGTAGCGGCAGTCCGGGGGTTTGCGGCAGGTAAGACCCTTAAGGATTTATTAAAGGAACTGGGTGGACTTGGGATTTCGAGGTCAGAGCTTTATCAATTGTTGCTTTCTGTAAAGGACGATAAGATAGAATAGATGCTTATGGTTGTAGCTGCTTACTGATTTTTAGCTTGGCTGCATTTATCAATTCAGCCCACTACAGTCGACTGTTTTTGAAATAGGTGGCAGTTGATGGGTACGCGATTTTTTTATCAAGCTCTGGAGCCTTTTGCTAGCTTTAACGAGGCAAGCGACGGCACCTTGCATGCGTCTTTGCCCGAGGACTGGTCGGTGGTGATCGCTGATATCGCGGGTTCTACAGCTGCCATTGAGGCTGGGCGTTACAAAGATGTGAATACCGTGGCAGCCGCGATGATCATGGCCGTCATCAATGTTGATAGAAGTTGTGAGATCCCCTTCATTTTTGGAGGGGATGGTGCGACCTTAGCAGTTCCTTCCCATATGGTTGAGGGAGCTAAATCGGCGCTTCGTTCTTCAAGAAAACTTGCCGCGGAAGCATTTGGCCTCCAGCTGCGGGTGGGCCTAATACCTGCCGGTGACATCTTAAAGCGTGATCTTCGTCTTGGCGTTTGTAAATACAGACATAGCGAGAGAATCAACCAAGCTAGTTTCTCTGGATTTGGTTGGGGCTGGGCCGAGTCTGCACTAAAAGATCCTGAAATGGCGACGCCGTACATGATCAGTGAAGAGGGGGAGACGGCTGGGGATTTCACGGGATTTGAGTGTCGATGGTGCCCAGTGAGAGTAAGGAAGGACTTTAAGTTGGCGTTCATTGCCCTAAGTACGGCGGCAACTGGCGAAGGTCACAATCGTGTATATCGAGATCTGATTCAGGAGATCGACCGTATATACGGCAAGGTTTCCGATTATCATCCTCTTATGGAAAAGGCCCTTGAACTTACCACTAACCCCGCAAAGCTGCGGGGAGAAGCCATGGTAGTAGCAAAAAGGCGAGATCAATTATCCTACTTTTTCGGTTCCTTAAAGCTTGCATTGACAAGTGTAGTTGGGACACTGGCATTCAACTTCGACCTCAAATTGCTCGGTGTGAGATGGGGTAAATATCGTCGAGAGGTTGTAGAGAATGCCGACTTTCGTAAATTTGACGGTAGCCTGAAAATGGTTATCGACTCTACGGCAGACCAAGAGGGTCGTTTGCAGCGTTATCTGGAGGCGCAACGGGCAGAGGGAAAATTAGTGTTTGGTATTCATCGCTCGAGCGCAGCGATCATGACATGTTTAATCTTCACTCCTGGACAAGATCATGCCCATTTTGTCGATGGTATTGATGGTGGGTATGCTTTGGCAGCCAAGATGTTGAAGCAGCAACTTGCCGAATCTAAATTCAAGCGAGCCCATGCTTCTCGTTGACAACAGGAAAAAAATTCAAAGACCTTGTCTTTTGGCTGATCTTGACCGTTATGGCTCATGACATAGATAGTTTTTTATTAAATTCATTAGATTATTGGCCCCTTCAACTAAAACTCATGGACACTGGCTGGACCTCATCATCCATTTCCGGTTGGAATGTGTGTCAGCGGGGTGTATCTTGGGGCAGTCATGGTTGGAGAGAAAAGTGGAGGTTCTAAAAATGAATCAATATCTAAAAATGATTTTTTTTGCACTCTTAGGGATTTTCGGATTGCAGGGCGCAACTGCGAAGGCTGCCGAGTTTTCAATGTCCACTCGCGGTGGCAAAGTCCTTACCCTTGAAACTGCTGCGGACCAGGTGACTCAAAAGACCACAGATTTCGTCATCTGCGGAGAGACCGTGGATGCGATCACCAAAGTTAAGCTTTGGATGCCCGAGCATGGTCACGGATCTTCCGCTGTGCAACTTGGAGCGACGAGTGAAGGATGCCGTGTAGTGACCAAAGTAAATTTCACAATGCGTGGTCTTTGGGAAGTTCGAATAGAATTGAATGATGGTGATGCAGGTGCGTTTGAGCTTGATGTTGAGTAGGACGTCGCCGGTCTTGGTCTTCAAATAGCATATGGCAAAGGGAAATTTATGTTTGGACTAAGAATCAGCGTCGTTGTGCTCTTTCTGTTTGGCGTATTTGGCTGCGGAAAAAACAATGGTACCCCGACTCCTAGGCAAAACGACGCCGTTGCCGATGGCCTGATGCTTGCGCCGCAAGATGGCGCGGCGCTGCAGCCGTCGGATCGGCGTCGTTGGCGCGCAGAAGTTAGATGGGCTGAATCACCCCGTTTTAGTGATGAAGAAATTTTGCCCATGACGGGTGTGATTTTTATTCGCACCGTTGACGGTCATGTGCCCGCAAATCTCACGGGCGTTGAATTGATTGCCGATATGCCGCAGCATGGGCATGGTACTGGCAATAATCTGCCAGTCGTGCACGCCACAGAGGGTGACGCTGGTCGCCTGACGTTTGATAATTTGATTTTCACCATGCAAGGTCAATGGCGCATTCGCGTTGTGGCCACGATCAACGGGCGCGAGGACGTTTGGACCACATGGGTCGATGTTCGCTAGTTTATAGGCTGATTTAAGGAGATGTCATGATGGTTCGGCTGTTGGTCGCAGGCATTGTGATGCTGTTATCCCTAATTAGTCCAAGGGCGTTGGCATGCGCTTCATGCGGCAGTGGTGGAGATGATCCGTTAATTCTCTACCCTTGGGAAAATTTTAAAATCTATGCAGGATTTGCCCGCAGTGAGGGCTTTACGCTTCTCGACACTGGAGGTCGTGAAAGTTTTCAGCTTGCTCCTGACGCGCGTAATACGACGACAATTTCAGTAGGTCATACGTTTTCAAATCGACTGTTCTCCACTCTGACGGCTCCTTACATCGTTAATAAACGAGACTCCTACGAGCGAAGTGGTTGGGGCGATCCTATGATGACGGTTCGCTACACCATTTTGGCCCAGGATATTTCGGTTGATTGGCAGCCTCAGATACAGGCCATCGCTGCCGTGCGGTCAGGCAATGCTACAAGTGTTTACGATTACCGCGATCCAGCAATGCTAGATGTCTTTGGTTCGGGCGTTCCCGAGGGACGGCTTGGTCTTGACGTGTGGCATGGCATGTTTGATTGGAAGGCCGGTTTTGCGCAGACCGTTACAGCCCCGCTCGCGGCGCGGCGAAGCCAAATCGGCGAGGTGAAAAACGGCGTGGCTTTGCGCTCAACCTTAACGATTGGTTACGGATGGAGTGATCTAGGTAAAGTTATTTTTGGCGTCAATCGCGAGCAAACAACCAAAAAAACCATCGACGGCGAGGGTTGGGCAAATAGCGACACACTAGCTCACAGCGCCTTTTTGTCTGCGGATGCTAGAATTGAACAACATTCCAATGTCCGGCTGACTGTATCTAGAGTTGCAGCTTTCGGGGCTGCCAGAAACACAAGTCGCTCTGATACAGTGACGATGGCAGTGATGAGGGCTTTTTAAGTGGCGCACACTGCACTTTTTGTCTGTCTTTGGCTTACTCTGATGCCCGGAACCTTGGTCGCATCCCCCGGTCACGCCGGTGAGGTGGCCGTCAAAAAAGCCTGTAGACAGGTGAGTGTTGACACCTGGCCTGAAGTGGAAAAATCCCTTGCAGGCAAAGAGTTGATTGCATTTGCATCATGGTGTTCGTCGTGCAAACAAAAATTACTTTCAACCAAGTCTGCACCTGAGAATTTTGTCTTAGTTAGTGTATTTGAAGAGTCAGAACAGTCGGCTCGTGCCATGGAGCGATTAGGTCTCGCGTCGCCTTGTTTATATGGGCGAGATTTGCCTGAGGTGCTTGGCATTAAAGGACTGCCCTGGTCCAGGAAGTTCTAAATATTTTTTTCAACAATATCGTTTGAGGTAAATCATCATGAATTTAAAAATCGCGGTTTTAATTTTTATATCACTGGCCTCGCCTGCTTTTGGTGAGTCACTGCTTGGCAAGTCAGCTCCGACATTTACGGCTAAAAATCAGGAAGGCGTAGATTTTGACCTGAAATCCCGCATGGGCCAAGGGTATACGGTTTTGTTTTTTTACCCGAAGGCCGGAACACCAGGATGCACCAAGCAAGCTTGTGCTTTTCGCGACTCAGTAAAAGTCATTCGCGACAAAGGCGGCATGGTTTACGGTATTAGCGCGGATGACGTGGCCGCCCAAAAGAAATTTCACGACGAGCACAAGATGACCTTTGATCTATTGAGCGACGTCGATGCTACTATCATCAAGAGCTACCAGGTTAAGATGCCCATGCTATCCATGGCCAAGCGGCAAACATTTATTCTCGATGATAAACTCATCGTAAGAAAACATTTCGAGGACGTGGATCCGGCCATGGATGCCAAGAACGTAGCTAAAGCAATTGATGAGCTGAAAGCCGCTGCACCCGTGGTTGATCCAAGCAAAGCAGTAGGCGAGACACCCAAAGCGTTGGCTCCCAAGGGCAAGAAGAAGTAATGAGTGCTTTAAACGATTCATAAAACAAAACCCCCAGCAAAAAACTGGGGGTTTTGTTTTAATTGACAGACCTACAGCTTACTTAATTGATCCCAAATCTGGAGGCGTTGGGAGGGATGTGCTGTTACTTTGTAGCAGCTGGTATCCCGCCGTGTCCGGTGTATTAGTGGTGTCAATGTTGTAGACCCCTGTCGAGTCTTGTGTGAAACATTGACGTGCCACATAAGCCGTCATTTGATCCCTTGTCCAGTTCCGTCCAATTGTATTGTCTGTTACGGCTGGAACGTACATATTTTGGGTTTGTCCCCCTCGGCTTCCTTGATAGAAAGAGCCATCGGTGTCAGTGCCAAGGCTACAGCTATTATTGTTGCAAGCAAACGGGTGGTAACTGCCGTCAGGCTTGATCGCCAGAGACTCTTTGATAGATTTGCGGATACTTCCGCCCGAGAAAGCACCTGATGACGAGCAGCCGGCCATTAATCCTGTGGTTGAATTTGCGGTGACGTTCGCAACAAACCCGCGAGGTTTTTCTGTGTAACCTGCTCCTGGGTTGACCCAGTAGCTAAAATTACCGTCGTTGTTATCAGGATTCATATCAAAGCCAATCATCATGATGCCAGAAACTGCATTATTTTGATTTGAGAATACCTGACCATTTGATTGAAGATAGTCACCATTTGTGTTGGTGCTCACGTTTAAGTTCAAGATCCCGTCAAGCACTGCATTGGCAGAGATGTCAGTGTTGACCGCTGCTGTAAGTAGCTTGTACTTCACGCGACCGTTAGAGCGCTCATAGTTGATGGTTAAGATTCGCTCTTTAGTTGCGCTCTGATCAAAATCCTTAGTGCGACGGATGACGATGGTGCCGGTGTATGCATTTTCATCCGAGGCAGATGGATTGTGGGTCAAAGTGATTTTCTCCACCGGATCACTGTCGGTTGGTGGTGAATTGGGGGCTGTGGGCATCTTCATGGCGATTTCAGTGACATATTTACCAGATGATAAAGTCATCGAGGCAGCACTGACTGGCATTCTTGCTGGATCTTTGCCAGCAGCCGTTGCGGCGGCATCCATAATCGCTTTGAAGTCAACGGACTCTCCCTCGGAGCCAGGAGCTCCAGCGGCTCCAGATTTACGCGCCTGGCAAATCATCATTTGAACCATGCCTAGGGTCCGGTCAACCATGCCAGTGATTTGCTTGATCTTGCCGCGCGCAAAACTGACCATACAAGCTTCGCTGCTACCAATCTTTTTTGTTTTACCATCTTTAGTGCCGTTGACGTAGCTTCCACCTTGAGTGAGGTAAATCATCTCTGAATCAAATTCGTAGCACTTATCTTCGCCCATCTGCGGGCCAGCTTTGCCAAGTGCGGCGGGAAAACAGTCAGCTTCGCCGCGAATGCGTTTAGCAGCCTCTTCGTTTTTTGCCTTAACGCTTTGCTCGAGATCATCTGTTAGGGCAAGGCTGGTGGAATTTGTTTGGGGGTAAATGGCAATATTGAGGCCGAGTGGATAGGCGGCCGCGAGTTGAGAGTCGTCAGAGCTATCCGATGACTTTTTCTTTTTGCCGCAGCCGTGGACCAATGCCGTCGCCATCAAGCCCGCCAATATAATTTTCCCGCCGTGTTTTCGAAGCAATATCATCTTTCACCTCCTTGTGATCGAGTGCCAAAAATTTTTGGGGCGTAAGTCGACATTTTACGGCATGGGCGAAAAATAGGGAAAGTGAATTCGCATGCATCTATTTTTACCAAATGACTCAAGTAAAAGTGCTTGGTCCCAACGAATTTGATACAATTCCTAATGAAATTATTTAAGCCAGAGGATCCATGGAGCGAATTGCGATTTATTACCGTGTTTCCACTGACAAGCAGGATCTGGAGAGCCAGAAAGTGGCTATTGATCGCTGGCTAGGGGATCTTCCAAAAAAACCAAAAAGTATCCACGTGATCCAAGACGAGGGAATGTCAGGCAAACACGAGAACAGACCTGGTTACAAGGAGCTCCTCGGTCTTGCCATCAACCGAAAGATCGACACTATTGTCGTTTATCGCTTAGATCGACTAAGTCGTAATGCGACTGTGGCCATCAAAACATTGTTAGAACTAGACGAATATGGTGTTGGTTTTATTTCTGTGAGCCAGCCCGTGTTGAACCTTGGCCATGCCAACCCTTTTCGTCGAACCATGCTGGCTGCGTTTGCCGAGATTGCCGAAATCGAGCGCGAGACCATTGTGGCAAGGGTTAGGAGTGGACTTGATGCAGCTAGACGCCGCGGTGTTGTGCTGGGTGCCCCAGTCAAGGTCAATGATGAGGCGGTCAGCAAGGCCCGAGCCTTGCGAGCGCAGGGTCTTAGTTACAAGGATATTGCTGCCGAACTTGGAATTTCAGTTGGTTCCGTCCATAAGGCCCTGAAGGCTGCTGACGTGGCTTCCTAGGCCATTGTAGGCCTGTAAATCCAGCTTCTTATAACAAATTTATTGTAATTTTTGGTGAAATGGCAGATATAGAGGCCTGCCTATAAAATTATCATTTATTATGGACTTTTGCATTTGGCAGGAGGCTCACTTTGACAGTTAATTCTTTTATTACAAATTTAGTTCTCGCTCTTTCAATGGGCCTCGCTGGTCAATTAATAGCCCGTCCGGTGGTTGTGTTCAGTGGCGGGTTTGGTTCCTGTGCAATGATGGGATCAACCAGTGAAATCAAATCATCCCAAGAGATGGACCAACTCGTGGAGCGTTTGCGCGTTGAGGCCGGCCAGCAGCCTGTAGAAGTTAGAGCTTGTTACGCCCTTGGCAGTGAGTCCACCATCTATGTGACTTCTGAGGAACTGGATATTGTTGACGTCGGTATGACCCGAGATGAATTCCATCAAGTTGTTCGCTCTGCGGCCAATTTAGCTGGATCAGACGCTCCCGTCTATTTATGGGGTCAATCCCACGGCGGTTGGACTGTCATGAATATTGTCGCGAACGTTTCAGGACTCAATTACCGAGTTTTGACGACAGTTGATCCAATCAGTGTGGCAGAGTGTGGACCGGTTGTTTTCTCCGGTGGTGTGTTGACGGGTGAGGCTGAAGGTTGCCAACGCGCACCCAAAGATTTGGAAGACCTTTATCCGACTATTGCTGACCGCGTAGCCCATTGGGTCAACTGGTATCAGGTTGAATTTAGCCTGCTGCATTCTTCTGAGATTTTACAAGCAGATCAAAACATCCAAAGAAATTTTGATGCACCTTGGTGGACTCCTATGGGATCCCATTCCATGACTGAACGAGACCCCATCATGTGGGCTAAGACCGTTGACGTGACCTCGCGCGATGTGCGCAAGGCCTTCGCTACTCACTGAAAGCGGCAGCCGGTCGCCGGGTCAAATTGCCACTCCATCCTGAGTACGGCTTGTACTTCCAGTTCGTCAGGGATGATTGGCGTTGATGTGCTGTAAGCAGGCGCACGCTCACCGGCAAGCTTATAGATGTAGCTGTATTCCGATGGATTAACCCGCACAAGTCTTAGGTTTTGAAAGCTACACCTTGTCTCCAAGGCTGCCAGCTGAGTCTTTGCGTCGTCAAAAGCCAACATTTGAGCCGTGTCACGCATTTTTTTCGCAGATTCTGGTCTGAGATGAAATTCCGGTCTTCCAAACTCAGCGTATGTTTGGGCCACTAAATTGGGATCAATCCCTCCCGAGTCCTTAAGCACTGCGAAAACTTGATCCTGCAAATCAGGGAGTGCAGGCATATTGGTCATTTCAATTCTGAGATGGTTCTCCGCATGCCACTTTCTTTCACAGATAATTTTTGGTTCCAGACCAACTTGAATGGACTCGGTTTGTAGGACATTGGCGCCACCGGTGGCGGTGACCTGATCGGCCTCCGTTTGTCTAAATTTTTTGAGGATTTCCAGAACCTGGTTGGAAATTTCTGCATTAGCTTGTGACGCCTCTTGTGAAGAGTTGTAACAAATGGACGTCACGGCGATCCTTAGGGAGACTAGCTCAGGCGCACTGCTCGCCACACCGCGCCCCTCAAGGGTGATTGAGCCAACGGATTCTTCAGCTTTGGATGTTGTGGCTAGCATGAGCAAAGAGCAAAGAAAAAAACTTTTGATGCGCATAAAAAATCCCTTTTTTGACATGAGAATTAATTAAATCTCTACCGGCCACCTCGTATTGACGAGTGTGGGAGCAGATTGCAATCTCACTGCAATTAACGGTCCAGCACAGTGATTCCGGCAAACCATGATCACTGGGCCAACGTGGTGACGTTCGCAAGTAAAGAGATAACTCAAGTTTGCTTAGGTAATACGGATTTGGCCTTAGCCGACAATCGATGTGTGCAGGCGCTTTAGAACTGGAAAACCCTCATAATCCCGCGCCATCCCAGCCAAGTATTCCGATTCAGTTTGGCGCCCCAAACTAGCGTCACGGACCATGCTGTTTTGGTTGCCAGAGGTTGCGCCTACAACTTGCCACAATAGCGCAGCAATATGAGCCTTCTGAGATGTCTCGAAGGGCAAATCTGGCCAAAGTTTTTGGGCAAGGTCGATGGCTTCTACTAATGCCTCTTCAACATCACGCTGATGGTCGTTCAAAAGACCATTTTGTTTAAGTCTATAAGCGGCTCCGACCGAGTTGATGACAACGTTCAAGATCCACTTTGTTCGGATGGTTGGACGTACATCTTCGTGCCACACGCCACCTGGAAACCGTTTAAGCAGATTGATTTCTGTCTTATCAGGAGGGATGCTTGGCACTTTAGAATCTGGCCAATGCCCCCATGCGGTCAACGTATTGGCCGAGAAAACTCTCAAACTTCCATCGGAGGTGATGGTGCTGCCAATGGTTGTCATGCCGATGCGGATAGGTCTGCTACCAAGTCGAGCATAGACTTTTTCGATAACAGGCCAAATATAGCCATTGCAAAGTGTGACAAACGGAAGTTTCTCCGGCCATTGGTCTGCTTGCTCAAGCAGCGCGTATTCAAGGTCAAAGGCTTTGACCGCAAATAAAACGGCAGCTGGACTTTCCGTAGCGGGAATAAAATCATCGATCGCCTGCCCAAGGGCTCCAAGTCCGACGATGCCTTTATTTGATACGGCGTGCACCATGGGGTCTTAAGACCTTGATTTTTGAGCGATGAGATCGATGAGGGCCTTATGAGGATTAGCGAATTTTGCCAAACCGTCGGCCATTAAATCACTCTCCAGCTGATGCCAATCGATTTTTGTAACGATTTCATCGACAACGCTTTGTGCGGGAAACTGGTCCACTTTGCGCGTGAATTGCTGATTGCTTTCAGCTACCGCTTCATTAGTCTTGGGAGGGTTAGTCTGGATGTCGCTGCCAGCGAGAGCTTCCACATACTTCCAAGGTTTGTCAGATGGACTCTTTGTTCCGGTGCTGGCGAAAATAATTTCTTGTTTGAGAGGTGTTTTGTTTTTTTTCCAGAACGCTTGGTTTTCTTGCCATAACATCTGTGCATTGACAATTCCAGCAAGACCCTGGGCACTTGGGGAAAGGATTGGATATTTCTCCGCTGTATAAACGTCAATTCTTGAGACAAATATACTATAAACACTCTTAAAGCGGTCAAGTGATGTGAGGCGCTGAGCCCCTCGCCAAACGGCGTCTCTAGCCATCTGGTACTGCCGGCTGGAAAAAATCAGAGTCACGTTGAGCGGTACTGCCGCTGCAGCCAGTTCTTCCAGGGAGGCAAGCCCTGCAGGTGTGGCCGGCACCTTGATCATGCGGTTGGGGTGATTGCGAGCCCAAGATTTTCCCAGCTCGATATATTTTTCTGCGCGCTGTTCAACACTCAATTTACAACTTGTGTCTTCAAGCAACGGATCAAGTTCAAAGCTGACGTAGCCATCATCACCTTTAGAATCATTGAAAATCGACAAGAAAAGTTTTTCCGCATCAGAGACCAGATGGTTCGTGACCTTCCAAGCGGTTGTTTCCGGATCGTGTCCGAGCTTGGTCATCTCCTTGATCTTGTCATCAAAACGTCCGGTTTTGACCAAGTCGGCAATGATAATGGGATTACTGGTGGCGCCTGTTGCTCCAAGGGCAAAGTTACTTGAGACGAGCTGTGGGTCGACACTATCGATCCAAAGCTTGGTTCCAGATTTGATGAGGGATTTGATACTTGCGGTCATGGTTAGCTTTCAGTCAAAAAAATGGAGCAACAGCGCTCTTTTATCAATGCCGATGAAATGTGCATCCGCTTCCACAAGTGTGGGCTGGTGCCAGCTGGTTATTTTTAGATTCAAGTTGCGGTGCTTTTGGTGTTACGCCTGCTGCCATGTGATTGGCCGACCTTACGACGGTTGCAGGGGCTGCAAGTTGTTTCTCTAATTTACAATTTTGCTGTTCACAATGAGGCCCAAATTTTGGCGGCAAATCGTTCATCTTATGTAGGATTTCGAATCTTTGACCACAACTTTGGCAGAGATAATCATAATTTGGCATTTGATCCCTACTTGTGCGTGACAGCATCTGGTAACAACGACGCCTTTTAATTTAGCATGAAGTAGGGAATAGTCCACTGAAAGCGTTGACTTTGCCAATGGTTACGGGTATTTCTCTGAGCATGCCGAAAGTTTTATGCAGCGTTTAAAGCAGCCTTTTTTAGTAAGCGACCGTTTATTAAGTAACCTTTTATTAAATAATCTGACGGGGCGTCATGCGAGTCTTGTTGATCGGATCTGGTGGGCGAGAGCACGCACTGGCCTGGAAATTGAAAAAATCGCCAGAATGCCGCGCGTTATTTGTTTGGCCAAGTAATGCCGCCATAAACCGTGTGGCCACGGCCCTTGGATTATCCGCAGACACTGCATTTGAAAAAGTTGCAGATGCTGCCGTCTCATTTGGCGTCGATATCGTTGTGGTTGGACCTGAGGGTCCTCTTGCTGCAGGTATCACCGATGTGATGACTAAAAAGGGTCTAAAAGTTTTTGGGCCAACACAAGCGGCAGCACAGCTTGAGTCATCAAAATTTTTCGCTAAAAGAATGATGATGGAGGCTAGTATTCCCACTGCGGCTTATGAAGTTGTCAGTAGTCGCGAAGAATGTCTCGAGCACGCGATGAGAATTTTATCCAGAGACGGTGGCGTAGTTTTGAAGGCTAGCGGCCTCGCGGGTGGTAAGGGTGTCTTTGTTTGTCATAATGAGCAAAATGTCCTGGAGGGTGTTGAGCGACTCTATAGCCAGGGGCTGCGAGAGGCATCCGATAAAGTCATAGTTGAGGAAATACTCTTTGGTCGCGAGGTGAGTTATTTCTGTTTGATTGGTGCTGGCAAGATGACAAGAGTCGGTTTTGCTGTTGATCACAAGCGACTTTTAGCAGGTGACAAAGGTCCAAATACGGGCGGAATGGGGTGCTATACTCCGGTGCCATGGCTGCCAGAAGATGCAGGGGATCAAGTTGATGCCCGTATCGTCAGGCCCCTCATGGAGACACTTGAGCGTAACGGAATCTCCTACACAGGTTGCCTTTATGTGGGCCTCATGTGGTCTGATAAGGGTCCGTCTGTCGTTGAATTTAACGTCAGATTCGGCGATCCCGAGGCGCAAGTATTGGCCTTGTCAGATCAGACGGATTGGCTGCCATTGATTGCCGCTAAAGTAGGAGTCAAGCTAAAGCGTTCCGTTCAATCCACCAGTCCGAAACCAGTAATGGGGTACGTTCTTGCATCGACTGGCTATCCTTTTGGCGAAGTTCCTGACATCAACGGCCTGATTCCATGGAACGCCATCGAGGGACAAGCTGATGGATCAGCGGTATTTGCATCGTCGGTTCAACAAGCCGATGGCGGTTTGAAAACTGGCAGCGGACGGGTTTTTCTTGTGGCGGGTACTGGGCGAACCTTCAACGCGGCGAAATCAAAAGCACTAGCTCGGGTGGAAAAGATCCGCAGTTATTGGCCCCAGTCTCAATGGCGACCTGATATTGGTCAAAGTGTGCTTCAGTTTGAAGAAGCGGTTCTCTCAAATATTTCGCGCCTTCCGATTATCCTTGGCAGCTCATCCCCAAGACGTAAAGACTTGCTCGGCAATCTTGGTCTTGATTTTACTATCGTCAAACCGGAGACCGAGGAAAAGCCTAAGGCTGGCGAATTAGCAGAGGTTTATGTCGCGCGAAATGCGCGTGAAAAAAACGCGTGGATTTGCGAACAGTCCAAACGTAGCCATCCGCTCGGAGCGCTGGTCATTACAGCGGACACGATTGTTGTGATTGATGACCGAATTCTTGAGAAGCCCATGAGTGCCAACGAGGCTAGCGAGATGCTGGCAAATTTGAGTGGTCGGATGCACGTCGTCCTAACGGCGGTTTGCATTGCCCATGTGACCTCTGTACGTCTTGAGAAAATTAAAGAATTCACCGTAGCCACCGAAGTGGCAATCAAAAAGCTCTCGCCTCCCGAAATTGATGGCTACATCGAAACGGGTGAGCCGTTTGATAAGGCGGGTGGCTACGCCGCCCAGGGGCTCGGTAGCTTTATGGTGCGGGAAATTCACGGCTCATTTTCAAACGTTGTCGGACTTCCTCTGGCGGAACTTGCAGAATCACTTCAGCAAGATTTCAACGTCCCATTGTGGCGCGACCGATAGAGGCTTTCTAATAAACGGTTCCGTCGGAGGGGATTATTTTCCCAGACACTACGCTGAGACTGTAGGTCTTGGCGGGTATTTTACTCCAGTTGCTGAAATTAAATTTCGTGTTTGCTGGCAGTTTTCTGACGGTGACGCTATTAAATGTCAACGGCAGCAATTTTGCGCATAAATCTGGTTTAGAAATGGCCTCCAGAAGGTAAGCGTGGCCCGAGTCAGAAAAAACCTGAGCGCTACCATCGGTTTCGATGGCTATCGCCACATTTTCGTCAAGACCCACGCCGCGCACATGATTAGCCCACTTATCAGTCAAAATACGCGCCATGAATGTGACAAGTCTACCCATACGGTCTCTGTTTCTAAAATGGGAGTCAGTTATCAGGTTGTCTAAATGGGGGAGTCGAAGCAGGTTTTTTTCCAGCACAACGCGGTGATCGTAAGGATCAGCGAGAGTTTGATCGGATGTCACAGTGTCTTTATATGCGGGAAAGTAGAACTCCCCGAGAATCGCCAGTCCGGCCGAGGAGCCCCCGATGGGAACGCCACGTTCAGCAGCCTTGTTGATAGCCAAAGCAAGCGGTGATCCCGTAAGGAAATTCGCATAATTAGACTGATCGCCACCGGCAAAAAATATTCCCTCCGCTTTTTTGATCTTTGACAGGAGTTCAGAATCTTGCGCCGCTTCGCGTGATTTAATGACAATGGAGGTCACCGTGTTGGCCCCCATATTTATCAAGGGTTGATTATAGGCGTCTGCTCCACTCGCTCGTATAATGACGATGTCTCCGTAACCAGCTTGTCGGACAAACCACGCAAGGGCGGGATCACCTCCTGAACCACCACCAACCAAAATCAGCCCGCCTCTCGGCGTTGGTGCTACGTCAATGGAAGATCCAGCCGTGTAAATGTCATAGTTAGTGGCTCTTTTGACTGATGACTTAGGTGACCTTTTGTCGGACTTCGTGATTGTCGTCGTGCAACTAACTGGGAGAATGGCTGATAAAAGTAGGATTATGACAGTACATAACAAGTTCATTGTTACCAAGCGTGAAGCTGAGTCTTCGGGATTGCGCCACATGCTTTTAGAGCTTTCCAGACCTAAGCATGGAGATGACGATGTAAAATCCCAAAAACCCGGCCAGTACAAATCCACCGATGCCGATAATTCCCGTGCTGGGTTGATTGGCAGCAGAAGCATACGTCAGGATCGAAGATCCAATGACCAAGGCCGCGATTATCATCGCAATCGCAATGCGACTGCCTGAGCGATCCACTGATCTCGTTAGTTTGATCAAGTCTGTACTCGAAAATGTTAGTCGTAGTTGACCATCTAGTGCTGCGTTTAAAAGCCGGCGCGTCTGAATGGGTGCGTATCTTAGTAGGCTGGTTAAGTCCCGTCCAATCGCCAAAGCCTGGTCTTGGATGCGTCTTGGTGAGTAGAAGTCACTGATCAATTCGCTAGCAAACTCCTCGATCTGCAGCATAACATTAAACTCTGGGTCAAGTTTTGCGCCGACGCCTTCAAGTGTGGCAAGAGTCTTCACGAAAATAATCAGGTCTTGTGGGAACGGTGTGTTGTGTTTTGCGGCAATACGGGCCAAATCCCAAAGTAGCGCACCATTTTGTGTTTGTTTCAGAGATAGGCCCACAAACGGTGATACGGCGTTTGCCACATCGTGCTGGAACTGTTTAATATCAAGGGATGGGGATGGATCGGCCAGTTCTAAGTAGTAGTTGACCATTCCCTCATAATCTTCCCTGGCGAGGCTGAGCAGCAAGCCCGCCAAATTTTCCCGTGTGCGCACACTAACCCTAATTGCCAAACCAAAGTCGATGAGTCCGATTTCTGAGTCAGGTTTTGCAAGCAGATTACCCGGATGTAAGTCACCATGAAAAAAACCGTCAACGAAGACCATCTTCATGAACATACCAAGACCGCGAGTGGTAAACTTTTTGACGTCAATGCCAGACGCTAAAAGTTTATTACGGTCGTCAGTCGGTATACCATCTATTTTTGATAACGTCAGAACACGATTTGTCGACAAATGCCAATGTACTTTTGGGAAGTGCACATGCGGAACGTCTTGAAAATTGGCCGCCATTTTAGCCATGCTGCCACCTTCTCGAATAAAGTCGAGTTCGGAAAGGAGAGCATCCGAGAGGGCTTGGACAATCGACGAGGGGTTGATGAATCGAATCTCAGGGATATACCGCTCAAGCAATTGAGCAAGTGCCGCCATCAAATCCAGATCTATTTCAATCTGGCTTTTAATTCCTGGCCTTTGAATTTTAATGACCACATCCGAGCCGTCAGTGAGAGTTGCGGTATGAACTTGTGCAATACTCCCCGCGGCCAGAGGTGTTGGATCGATTGATTGAAACGCCGAGATTTTTGCCTCGCCGAGTTCCTCGATGAGACGCTGCTTGATCGTCGTGTAGGGAATGGAGTCAACCTGGCTGTGCAGCTTGCAAAGTTCGTCGGTAAACTCTTTCGGCAGCAAGTCCTCGCGTACCGCCAACACCTGGCCGAGTTTTACGAATGCTGGGCCAAGCTCTTCTAGTGCGCGCCGAAAACGCGATGGAATCCCCTCGAGTTTTGGTTGCGTGTGGATGCTGTGATCCTTGGCATCCTGGAATTCGGACGCGGCTTTTTGCATGTCGCGATCGCTTAATACTTTTCGTATCTCCAGGCGCTCGATGACCGTCCAATAACCGTGCCGAGCGAATACATTGACGATCTGAGCGAGTCGCCCCACGTTCCTTATTTGCTTTCTCAACGGTATGTTTACTTGGCGAGGTTCCATAGAATCAATTCCTTTGGTCGTTATACAAGACCACTGTGCCGCAGTAGAGCTATGGTCGATG
>JBAXLR010000056.1:0-16127 GCA_037134655.1 bacterium
CGTCAGGCCATTCACAGGTGGAGTAAGGGAGCTTCAACACAGGCCCTCAAGAAGTACCGCGCACTCTCAAGATCACTGTCCGGAACCGTGGACGGTGGCAATATCGACCTGAGAATCGTTGAATTTGAAAGCCAGCTTTACAGCAAAGAAAAACAACTACGCAGATGGGAAAAAGTACTAGTCGAATTTGCCGCGAAATACCAAGATCCGCAGGCCCTTGGACAGGGAAACGAGACAAAGACCCAAAACATCAGCGCCAACCTAAATCGGCAGCACCGCGTTCTTATCGACTCATTAATTCGCGAGGCATTGCCCGCAAGGTCATCTGACACAGATCGCGCGGCAGCTGTCAAAGCCATTGATGTGTACATCTCCACAAACATTTCAGCCGATGAAAAAGAACGAGTGAGAGCCTTAAGTGGTGAGATTCATTTTAATGCCAAGCACCATAAAGCGGCCGCGGGAATCTTCGCCGCACTCGCAACGGAAACACAAGGCGCCAAATCAATCAACTACTGGCGAAAAGCGATCAGAAGCCAATCTGACCTGGCAAGTTGGCCAAATCAGCCACCTTGGGGAGAAATCCCCAAAGGCAGCTCGGCGGCTCGCGTCGTCCTGCTTGATATGTTCCAAAAGACTGATGGAGACTCGTCCACTAACTGGGACCGTGCAGCCAACATTGGACTTTTATACGTGGCGACCGGCCAAAAAGACGAAGCACTGAAGTACTGGCGAACCAAGCTTGAGAAAAATGCTACAGGGCAACAGGCAGCGCGCGCCGCAGGTTGGATTGCGGAAACAAAAATCAAGGACGCCAACTGGGCTGACTTAGAATCTCTGAGTCGACTTTTGGTTAAGTCTCGGCTTTCGGCCGTCGGCGGAAAAAAGACCTATCGTCCGACTGAACTCTTGGGCCTTGCTTTATTCGAGGGTGGATTAGAGGCATTAAAAACAAGTGACTATAAGACAGCTGTCAAAAAACTCGAGGAATTTGTCAAATCATGGCGGCAAGACCCAAGGCACGACGAAAGCATGTACAGCCTTGCCCTTGCTTACCACGGTGACCATCAATATCGCACCGCAGTAAAAGCTATGGAGGATTTTACCAAACAACACCGCCGCAGCAAATTCAGAAAAGATGGCCTCAAAAAGGGCGGCGAGTGGACTATGGGACTCGCATGGGATGATCATGTTATGTACTTCCTTGAGACTCACGCCAGGGAATTTCCCGAGGATCCGAACGCCACAGATTCGCTGAACACTCTTTCTGACCTATATCTGGGCCGGGGAATCTACGATTCGGCCATGCGCGTCATGAATAGTCTCTTACAGAGGAAGGATTTAGACGCCGAAAGGAAAGCGGATGTCGCTGGTCGCTTGCTGGACACTGCAGAGCGATTTGCATCTTCCGATACCGCCCTGCGAACCGCCTTGCGTCTACAAGCCATGTTCAAAGGCAATGAACTTATCAATGGGACCGCTATGTCAGTGCGAGCTCGTGTCGCGGCCGAAAAAGGTAATTTGCGCGAATTGGAATTACTTGATAAAGATTCGACCTCCTTTGACCAATCTCAAGCAGCCTTAGCGGAAATCACTAGCGAAATTAAATTTCTGCGTGCAGAAACCATGGCCCGAAATCAATTTAAGGAAGAGTTTTTTAGCCTGGGAACCCGAGATCCGGCTGCGGAGATTGAAAAAGGCTACGCCTTATATAACAAGATAGATCAAACCTATAAGTCCGCCTGTCTGGGCGTTCGTACCAGTTGGTGCGGACCTGCCCTGCACAGAACCGCACGCATCGGTGAACAATTTCTAAAGACCTTTGATCAACTAGCCATTGCCAAGACCCTTGATCCGAAGGTGGTCAAAGGATTTTATGCCCGCAAAAAATCTCTCCTCGAAAGTGCAGAAAACCAGACCATGGAGGCCGATGAAAAATCCCTTGAACAGGCGAAATCTGGCGCTACAAATCCTGATTGGACGACGACCATCATGTGGCAAAATGGTGGTGACTGGAGTCGCGAAAAATATACCAGCGAAAACGCCGATCACTACATTCAATGGCGCACACGATAAGAGAGGTTCAACTTTGAATACGAGTCTAAAATCTATAGCTTTGTTTCTTTTGATACAAAATTTGGCGGGTTGTTCAACCTTGAATGATCTTCGCAAGTCAACCAACCCTGAGTCTCGCGGCGCCCCAGCTGCTTCAATCGTAATTTCCAAACCAGGGGCAACTACACCCATTATTTCCTCGGTCGATAATGCCACCTGGATTCAATTACGCGACTCTAAAGAACCTGGGAAGGATCGATTGAATGGTCTGTTGGCGACCGGTGCCTGGCAGGAAGCCACCGAAGAAGCCCGGCGCGAGCTGGAAAAAAGTCCAGGCGACGTCGGGGCCCTGACCGCCCTGTCAGCGGCTTATGCTTTAGGGCGTAATTATGAAATGGCCGCTTATTATGGCGGCGTTGTGCTCAAAACGAGCCCAACTAATGCGGATGCGATGAATTTGGTTGGTCTAAGACTCATGATGGCTGCCACCAATCGCCGAACAGATTTTGATGAAGCCATTGTCATGTTTAAAAAAGCACTCGACACCGATGGCACTCATGTTGCCGCGGCGCTCAATGCGGGCTACCTGCAACTTGATCTTGGTGATGCCGCATCAGCGATGGAAAGTTTCACCACAGCCGTAAGGCGATGCGACAACTGTTTTGACGCAGAGTACGGTCTAGGGCTTGCGGCGATGCGGGCAGGAAGCTGGGATCAAGCAAAAAAGACTTTTGAGCAAGCCCTTAGCCGCGACAAATCAAGGGCCGCTGCCCAATACCAGTTAGCTATCGTGATGCATCGCGGATTGAACGACCCTCCAAAAGCTCTAAGTATCCTTCAGGAGCTAGTGAGTGATCCCGACGGGCGTTTCAAGAACGGGAGTGCCGTAAAAAGGGCGGCCAACATTACTCTTCGTCGCTGGCGTGCAAGTGACCGCTCAGGACCTATTCCTGAGGACATCACCCAGCCGCCAACTGGTGACACTTCCCCAGATTAAAAAGCGCCTAAGTGAAAATTTATTTTGTACGGCAAAATCGCGCCTTAGTGCACTTTATACTTGTGTCCCTTCCAGTCATAACCATACGTCAGCTTTTCGTGGTGATGCACTGCCTCAGCGGGTCCAATTGGCTGAATCTGCACATGCTGAAAAAAGTCAGCCGTCGGTCGGATCTCGTCGAGTATGGCTTTGTGAATACTTCGTTCCGCAAACGACCGAAAATTTCTATCCACCGTTGGGTCATAAGCTCTCAAAGCTTCAAACAGACCTGTCATCGCGGCGGCAACCAGGTCCTCCCGGTCCAGCGGTAGACGGCTGGTGTCATGAATTCTTTCTACTGAAACCTTAATCAACGGAGCAAATTCCGCCATCAAAGCCTCTCGATCATAAACCTTTACAGTCTTAGCATGTGTGCGTCCCATGGTAGCTTCCCCTCCCCTTGCCCTTAATCAGGCTGTCTAGAAGAGACCTCGGAGAAAGCTCAGGACAATTTAAAAAATCCTAATTTCTTCGTTCTTTCAATTTGTTAGATTGGGCACTCAAGAATTTTTGACTAGGCTATCAGCCACCCACTAGGGCACACCCACCTTGGCACGTTTTGTTGATCTTTTTTTGCTCCACTGGGCCGCCGAAACTTTAGCTATGTGTGTGGTCCCACTTTTGCGATCAAATATTCCAACACGTACCATAGAAAGTTCTTCACCCTCAAAACCAGGACGCTTAATAGTAAACCTTTTCGAAATCGTTGTGCCCGCCCCACCTTCAAGAAGAAATCGTACGCCCGTATCTGGATTTTTTGGAGCGCCATCAGGCGATAAACTCAGCCCAGCATGGCTAGGCATGGCCATCAACTCTGTCGTGCCCCGCTGCACATAGTCGCCAATAATCCAAACCTTACCGAAAAATTCAGCCCCACCGCGGATTCTTTGGAAAGTGGCAATAAACGAATCCTCGCCATTACCTGGCGTATGCCTTAACTGGGCCAACATGACATCACTCATCCCCTGCTTGATGCCAGGAAATGAAACGTTTCGCTGGGGCACATCCGTAATCGGTGCCTGCCCGTCGACCGGTTTATTTACCACGTCAGTTGGAGCATTTATCTTTGGTTGCTCAGGATGGGTTAAATCCTGTTTCTTGGTCTCGGAATTAACAGAAGACGTTTCACTAGTTGCTTGCGTGGATACCGCACCGGGGTCGGCAGTACTCTTATCATCTGACAAATTCCCTAAATCTTTGGGTAGATCTAAGCTTGGCGAAACCGAACTCGTCAAACTAACTTTATCCACCGAAGATTTACTTAACGGATTGGTTGTCAACCACCAGCCAATTGCTATGAAAAGGATGCCGCCTATGATCAATAGATTTCTTTGACTAGCCTTCACTGATTGCTCCGAAAAAATTTATCTAACGCTAGCCTAGTTGGGCTGCCTACTCATCTGGTTCTGACTCAGGATCAAGATGCATCAAAACATCAACACCTGGGATAGCGTTTCTAATCACCGCTTCAATGCGATAACTAATCTCATGGGCGTTAACCAAAGGAATGTTGTTGGGAAGCTTCAAATGAAAATCTACAAAACGATTGGGCCCCAAGGATCTAGTCCTCAAGCGGTGCATCCCCTTCACTTCTGGAATATTACAATTAGCCACGATGGATTCGACTTGCGCGCGTAGCTTTGGATCATAGTCTGAGTTCATTATGTCTTTTACGCTGAACTTGAGCACCGGATAGGCCGTCCAAAGTAGTAGCAAACCCGCAATAAACCCACCTATGACATCTGCCCATGGGGTCTGAAGCTTCCAAGATACGATCAGACCAACAATAGCAACAGAGTTTTGTAAGACGTCACCTGAATAATGCGCATGGTCCGCGTCAACACTCAGATTTCGTCGGTCTGCAGCATGAATTTTGGCCTTTGCCTTTCTTAAGATCCCGGTGATTACCACCGCAAACAAAGTAGAAACCACCATGACCCCAAGGGCCACTGGCAAGCGATCAAGGGAAATATCCTCGATACTTTTCGGAGCAAAGACCCGGTCGAGAGCCTGAAATAAAACCATAACGCCTGAGCCTGCGATCAGCATCCCCTGCATCATGGAGGTCATCACTTCAAATCCGCCGTGACCGTAGGGATGCTCGCTATCGGGCTGCTCTTGGGACCATTTTGAAATCTTGAAATTTAGAAAAGACAAAAATGTGTCAACAAGGGAATCTAGAAAACTTGCCAATACGACAATTGATCCGCTCCACATGAATGCGCCGCCCTTGGCCAAGGCAAGAATCGCACTCATCAATGCAGCAATTCGAAGGGAGTTCATTTGCCGTTCCTATGTGGCAGTTTACTCGTCAGAAGCACTTTCATTATACCACCCCCGACCCAAAATAACGGGCCGATCTCGATGACCTTCTATCAAAAATTCTTCTGATTCAATGATATCGATACCCGCCCACCCTTGCTCGCGCCAGTGAGCCTTCTCGGAAATGATCAGCACTGGGCAACCAGACTTCGCTCCAACTGAACGATAGTGGTAGTAGGAAAGATGGTCGGGATCAAGAGTTTCAACCATGGGATGCTTAGGGAAATTCGCCGCCACCTGAGCGACTGTAAACCAGCGCGGCGCAGCATAAACCAAACCTCGAGCACAGGGGCGGTCTGTCAATTTATGTCCACTTAACGACATGGCAATCCAGGTTTCGTCTTTGACAAAGTTCATGAAGTTACGGTCTCGCACCGCCGATGGCCAAAGGGTCAATTCACCCAAAGCCGCCGGTCGATCACCGGTCCACCTCAGAATAGCTCGCCTCGTCTCGTTGAGGGAAAGAAAAACCGGCAAGATAAAGCAAAGAATGATTCCATAAATTCTACCCGTCCAACGCAATCGCCTCGAACTGGCAATCGCGGGCACAGCAAAAACACCTAAAATCCAAATTGATGGCATAGTCCAATGGGGAAGTGCCTGGCTGGTGAGCGAAAAAATCTTTAACAAGATCAACAGAGGTACAGCCGTCCAAACAATAACACTGTCATCGGGGTGCCACCATTCGCGCCTACGTCGGTAAGAAGACCAAAACCCAATAAGGATAATCGGGCCAAGAAAAATCATTTCGCCAGCCAATGTCCGCAAGGCGGGTACAAAATCCAAGCTTCCACCGGCTAGACCTCGGCTGCCTTGGAATCTGATAGAAGCCCAATCGTTTACCACATTCCACCATATAACAGGCGATACAACAACCAACCCGGTAACTAAAAGGCAAATCCAAAACGACCATTCTCCCGCCAAGCGCCTCGATCTTCTCCATAGTAGCCAGCCAAGCAAACCAGCGGCCATAACGGCAGCGTGATACTTACTAAGCCCCGCACCACCGAGCAAAATACCCAGGACGATACCGGTCCACCATGGCAAGTAGTCACGCCGCGCAATCCCTATGACAAGCCAGACGGCCGCCGTCATAAAAAGTATTAGGCTGGCGTCCGGCATCAACATGATACCGCCGAGCGAGAAGGCGGGGACCAATTGCGACACAATCAAAACAGATCTTGATTCTAAGTTCGTTAATACGCGCCTGGTTAAACGCACTGCAAGTGCACCAAACATCAATGTGGTCAGCAAATGCAAAAACGGGATAAGGAACCGACCCTGCAGTGGACCTTCCGTCCAAGAAAACACCAGGAGTCGTGAGACCATTGAAATCCACGAAACGAATGGGGGGTGGTCAAAATAACTGGCCTGCGGCGCCCTTCCCCAATCCCAATAGTAGGCTTCATCATTACCAAAGGGTATTTCTGATGCGACCCAAAGCCTAAATACTAAAACCAAAACTAGTACGGGCCACCAAAGTCTCGATGTCGTTGCCGAAAACACATCACCTTTGAGAGCCTGCCACAATTTAATGTCACCTTTTAAATTGCTCCAGGTTGGTCGCCAGCCGCGTGACACGCACAGGGCGCGAAGATTTTGATCTGAGTGTGGCAAAAGCCAGTGCCCGGCGACCGCAGCGGCCGGTCTTAACATAAAATCACGCTCGGGCATTCGCGGATGTGGCACAGTCAATAACTGCGAGTTATGTTCGATGGATTGCCCGGCATCATTTCGGATCAACAAAATATCTAGATCGATATTCCTGTTTCCCCACCGAACATCCCTCACCCGACCAAGGCGCTCTTCCACGTCTAACAATAGACGCATGAAGTCGTCTGGGGTGATCTCTGCGGAACACGTGAATGCGCCATTTAGAAAGATGCGATCAGCAACTCCAATCGGCGCAGTCTCAACCAGCTCTGACACGGATTCAACCCTGACTCCCCGTTCAACAAGCAGATCCATAGCCTGTTTAACCAAGGCGCGCCTGTCACCAAGGTTGCTGCCAACAGCAATGAGATAGGAAAATACAGCCATCAACTAACTCTCACATGCCGTTTGGATGGGTTTTAAAATCAACCACCCCGGACACACGCACCAATTTCAGCGCCTTACTGTACTCGATTAAAAGTTTTAGACAGTACTGTAGCCTGTCGCGAATAAACTGATCGTCTTCACTGACGGCCTTTGCGCCGTTTAGCACCTGCTCAGCATTACGTACGATCAGATGCTCCGGGATCCAATTGATCCGGGAATTCTTGTAAGAACTTAGACGCAGCTCTGCCACGGGGTAGCTGCCGCCACGCGCACTGGAGACAGCGACGATGAGCCCAGGCTTATGGCCCAGTTCATCTTTTCCGGCCAGTAGGAAAAAGTTTTTTAAAGCTGAAGGCACCATGCCGTGATACTCGGGCGAAATAACCACAAATCCGTCACAAGCCTTAAGCTCTGTTGCAATAGGCTCCCAAAGTTTTTTCCACTCGGGATCACCCGACCACACACCCTCGTCCCATAGTGGGATTTTTTTTGTGGCAAGATCAAGAGTGAAAACGCTCGCACTAAATGCCGGTTCTGTAAGTTCCATGCTAATGACATCGGCCACTTTAGCGCTTTGACTTTTGGCGCGGTGACTGCCAACAATAATACCTATTTTCATACTCTTATCCTTAAGCTGACCGAGGAACGGTCTCTAGAAAATGCCTACCGCACCTTGAAGTAATTTCTCACAAACTCTGAGGTAAAACGCACACCAAAACCCGTCTCATCAGTTGCCACGTGCGCCAGGCCACCACTGTGCTCAATCGCAGAAAGATCCACATGGACGCAAGGAGTCTCTTCACCGGCAAAATGCATCAGAAACTGTGCTGCTTCGATGTGATCAACCCCGCCTTTTTCCCTGCATTGTTTCAGGTCAGCCACCGTGCTCTCAAGACACTCGGCAAAATCCTTATCCATGGGAAAGGGCCAAACCCGCTCCCCACAATCTGAACCCGCTTTGATCAAGTCTCTATGCAAATCAATGCGGTTGGTGAAGACACCGGAGTAAGTGGTGCCGATTGCTCTGATACAGGCTCCGGTCAACGTGGCAAAATCCATCATAAGGGTCGGCTTTGACCTAGCAGCATAAAATAGCGTATCAGCCAGGACCATGCGCCCTTCCGCATCTGTATCAATAATCTCGATGGTCGTACCCTTCATGGAGGTGATCACATCGTTAGGCTTGTAGGCGTGTGGACCAATCATATTATCCGCGACAGCTAGATAGGCCGTAACTTTAATGGGCCATTTTTCCAGGGCGGCAACATTTAAAACCGCCAGGGCAACTGCACTACCGCCCATATCACCGTGCATCCCAAGCATATAAGCTGATGGCTTGAGGCAATGTCCGCCCGTGTCAAACACCAGGCCCTTGCCCACCAATGCCAGGTGTTTGCTGGTTTTAACTTTCGGCGTGTAAGTCATCTCAACGATGCCGTAGTCTTTGTGGGCAGAGCCTTTAACGACCGCCAAAAACGCCCCAGCTCTCATTTTTTCAAGCCACTCATGCCCATGATGTTTAAAGGTCCAACGTCGCTCACGAGAAAGTTGTCTCAGGTAGGTAATATAGTTTTTACAGGTCAAGTCATTGCCAGCCCGCTTGGCCAGCCAGCGCACCAAATTTGTACCGGCCGTCGTCTGTGTAATAGCCCGCTCAACGACTTTTTGCACACTTTTCATGTGGACTTTAGTAACCACCACGCAAATGTCGAGGGTGTCGTCGTCTGATTTTGACGGTGGCTTTTTATCTTTCTGAGGACCTTCGTATTTGGGAAATTTATAGAGCTTAGCCGCTGCAGCAGAAATAACCGCATCAGCCAAGTCATCACTCAAAGCCCCAACCTGTGATAGATCAACCGTCAGGCTTTTCACTTTTGCCTCAAAAACAGCCGGTTCAATCACCTTACGAGCTGCGGAGAGCAATTCAAACTTCCCCGCTTTCGAGTCCACAAGCAAAAGGGTTTTGCGGACTCCATCTGAACTATCGAACGCCAAAAAACTACCAGCCTTTGGTTTAAAGTCCCGCTTTTTTGCTAGCTGAGTGAATTCTTGCTTGAGCCAAGACGGCAGTTTGCCGGTAATGGATTCCAACTTTGAATGGTTTTTGACATCCACACCAATCACACACAAAAATCCGTCCGCTTTTTGGGCGCTGACAACGGTCGAAACAGAAACACCTAAGTTGATTGATTTCATAGTCTGGCCTTTAACGAAACATTCGCAGTATCAATTGGTTAGCTAATAGACCCTGGAGCATACCGCTCATAACTGGATGTTCAAGCCCCGAGTTCCAGCCCTAGGAAAATTAGCGGCAACACTCATGTAGGGCATGTTCTCCAGGTGAGATTACACCCTGGCGGAGTCTTTTTTTATTATTTAATATCAGATACTTACAAAAATTTTTGCCCCACCCTAAATTCCCACACAAACCCATCCGATGTCCTTTTTGTAATCAGTCACTAGTTGGATTTCTAGGTACGCGTTCTGGGGAGTGTTTAAATGCTGATCCAAAAACTGACCTTAATTTGTGCATCCGTAAGCATAGCAGTCCTAACTGCTTGCGGCGGCGCAAACATGAGCGGAGCGATCGGTCCCAGGAAAGAGAAAACTGACAAATCTGGCGCCAAAGACGCTTCTGCTCCGGCAGTTGTGACTGGTGCTTATTTAACCTGTGATTACTCTCCAACTGATGCGACTTCTGGTAATAATGCTGTGGGGTGTAGCGTTATAGACGGTGGTTCAACTGTTATTCCTGACGCAACAAATAAGCTAGCTTTCTACAGAAGCGTAAACAATGGGCCCTATTTAAAACCAAACAAGAACAATACAAGTTCTGGTCATCAAGCTGTCTTTACGGGGCCAAAAGTAGAAATCAACTCCTCTCGCTATCTAGCGATGATGTCTAATCAATACGGTATGGACGAGTTTAGGTGTGATAGCTTGCCATGCAACTCACCAATCACGATGAATGCAAAACCTAGCTTTGTCCGACTGGACATTAATGCTCTTTGGCGAATGGGCAACGTCGTCAACACTACCATCAATGCGACGTCACTTTTATTCAACTACATCGATGCGAGTGCCTACTGTGATAACTCTGGACGATCAAAAATAGGAACAAACCCAGCTCTAAACTATGTGGGCTTAAAAACCGTTGGCACTTCAAAAATTGAAAGTCAGTCTTTAATCTATACCGAAACAAGCAACTTCAGAAAGCATAAGCTCAATAATGGCACTTATCGCGAGATCGACAATGGATGTATTATAGTCCCTTTGAAAAGAAACGGAAAAAATTTCCAAGCGGATGGTATTTCAAAAAGTGGACCCGAGATTAACACGGATCGATTTGATCTAATTCTAAGCGATACGCCCTCGAACAGAACCTTAGTCGATAACTTCCTGCGAGACATTCCATAAACTATAAGCGTTTCGAATACCGCCAAGATTTTTTTTCTGATAAGATCTTGCCTGTGTAACAACGGGAGATCTTTTTATGCCCATGAAACAAATACTTGCAGAACTGATTCGCACGCAGCCCGGATACCTCGAGCTCCGCTGGCACAAACGAACCAGTAATTCATTCTTGGCCACCAAAGGCCGAGTAGATGTCGCCAATCATAGCTTGACCGAAGGCGTGGGCGTTAGAGCCCTTGTGAACGGGGCCTGGGGCTTTGCCGCAACTGCTGACGTTAGTGAAGCTGCGATCAAAAGAGCCATCGAGCAGGCTAAAGCCAACGCGACCATACTGTCCAAGGCGTCAGGATCCCATCATGTGGAACTGCGTAAGGGAAAACTCTCCACCAAAGATTACCTGGGTGAAGGGTTTAAAGAACTGTCGGGGATGTCCATCGCCGATAAGCTAGGCAAAATTATTGAGCTTGAGCATCAACTCGCAAAATCATCTGCGCGCATGCACACGGCAAGAGCTCGGTACACGGAATATCTAGAGGAAAAAGCCATTGTCACAAGTGATGGGGCTAACTGTAGCTTTCAGATTGCACAGCCTGAGATTTCTTTGTCAGCCATCGCTGAAAAAGACGGTCAAAGGGCCACGAGCAATAAAGGCGCAGGTGTCAGTGGTGGCTGGACATGTCTATTTAAGCATCCAACCCTAGATCACATGGTGGATCAAATTGCCAAGACCAGTGTTGATTTGCTGGACGCAAAATACCCAGAAGGCGGCCGCAAGAAAGTAATTTTAGCCCCTGCAGTTGTCGGCCTTCTTTGTCACGAGGCGATTGGGCACACAGTTGAAGCAGATTTCGTGAAAGCCGGCAGCGTCGCTGCTGGAAAGATTGGCCAAGATGTGGCGAGCTCACTTGTAACGATGGCAGACAGTGGCCATGAAACGGTTGCTGGTTATGCGGTTGGCAATCTACCATTTGATGATGAAGGTGTTGAAACTGAAAACACCGTCATTATCCGTGACGGTAAGCTCGCAAGCTATCTTCACAACAGGGAAACGGCCGCTGAGTTCGGCGTCAGTCCGACCGGCAACGCCAGAGCCTGGTTATTCTCTGATGAACCCCTGATTCGCATGCGAAACACCTATATTGTTCCTGGCAAATCAAAACTATCGGATATGATCCAAAGCCTGGATGATGGTTACCTCATTGAGGGCGCTGGCAGCGGCCAGGCTGACAGTAACGGCGAATTCATGTTCGGCTGCGGGCATGTTTGGCGGATTAAAAACGGCAAAAAAACAGAGCTTCTGAGGGAAGCCACCCTCTCTGGTATTGCGTTTGATGTGCTTAAGACTGTGGACGCCGTAAGTTCAGAGTTTCAGTGGGACCTTGGTACTGGCCACTGCGGTAAAGGCCAGCCAGCGAAAGTTGATGCCGGCGGGCCTTACATCCGCTGTGAGATCAATATTGGAGGTCGCCAGTCATGAACACTTCAACTAAGGACACTATTTTGGGCCTCGGTAAAAAACTAGATACGGCTGCCAAAGACACCCTAGCCTACGCCCAGAAACAAACTGCTGATCGCTCAAAAGTATCAGCCAGCTGCCGAGTGGAAAAAAGATTAGTGGTGGAAAATAAGCAGTTCACCCTGGCCAATACACTTGAAACCCAAAAAGTTGGCATTCTTGTCCACAAGGACCAAAAGAAAGGATCTGCCAGCCTCAATAACTACGATCAGAAGGGACTTCGGCAAAGTGTTGATGACGCATTAGCTCTTGCCAAGTTTTCCGTACCAGATGAATACCTAACCATGCCTGATAGTCAGCTCGCTCCTGCCGTCAAAGCACTCCCTTTCATGTGGAATGACCGCACCAGCGAGATTGGACTTGGCGAGTTGCAGGAATTTGCCCAAGCCATGCTTAGTCGGCTCACCAAGGATAAGCGTGTTGCCCTTGATCGTCTTGAGGTCAGTACGTCTTCAATGTGGCACGGTCTTTACAATTCTTTGGGAGTGAGTCAGTCCGAAACACAGACATCCATGAGCTGGAGCTTTATGGGTATGGCAGTTGATGGCAGTGACGTCAGCGGCTTTGATTACGATGGTCGAAGCGTTTATAACTGGCAGGGAGCGTTGGATGTCGCACTCAAGCAATGTGACGAGTTCGCCGAAAAAATTGTAAAAAACCTTCGCCCGATAAAAATTCCATCCTATAAAGGCCCCGTGCTTCTGACACCTAGGGCTGTGGAAGAAATCCTGCTGGGCACTATTCTTTATCACATGTCGGGTGCCAGTGTGATGGACGGCAAAAGTCAGTGGGCTGATAAGGTAAAAAGTGAAGTGATCTCCAAACTCATCAGCCTGAAAGACGAGCCCCATGATTCACGTTTTTCGGGTGCAACGGCTTTTGACGGCGACGGCTTGCCGACTTCAGCGCGACCTCTGATTAATCATGGCGTCTTGATGACTCACCTGCACGACTGCTACAGTGCCAAGCGCTGCAAAACCACTTCGACTGCGTCCTCTGGCGGGCCGTTTGCTCTCGTTATGGCGGCTGGTCAAGATGATCTTAAAACCATGATGAATGCTCGAAGTGACTTGCTCGTGGTTGACCGCTTCTCTGGAAATATTGATCCAATCAAGGGAGATTTTTCCGGCGTTGCAAAATCGAGTCGTTATTTTAAAAACGGCGCAGACCAAGGCGCCGTGGCAGAGACAATGATCGCTGGCAATCTGTTTGAAAGCCTAAAACAGATCCTTGCCCTATCAAGCACTCGAGAAGAGGTCTCAGGAGCCATGCTCCTGCCGTGGGCCTTGGTGGATCAGGTTAGCGTCACGGGTAACTAATTGAATTTATTTGATTAATTAAGTCACTCAACAAACCCCGCAGTTTTTCCGATGACTCTTAAAGGGGCTAACCCCTTTAGGAGCTCGCGGACATGACTCAGCCAATTGGACCATCAAGCGTTAAACCTCGCTCACAAGTCGAGAAGATCGCTATTCTATTGGTAAGCCTTGGTGAAGATCTGGCGAGCGAGCTCTTACAAAAGCTTCCCCGTGAAGATGCTGGCCGAATTTTACAAGCCATGTCAGCGCTCGGCCGAGTGGACCAATCAACACTCCAACAAGTACAAAGCGAATTCAAAGATCTAATGGCGGTATTCAAAGGCGACACCCAAGACGGAGCGGCAGCTGCACGCCGAATCATCCAAAAGTCTTTTTCAGCCGAAGATGCCGTCTCTATATTAAAAAGCCTACCTCGACCGTTGCCCAAATCGTTTAGAGATGCTGAGCGCGTGGATGGAAAGATCCTGTGGCAGATTCTTCGCAAAGAACACCCCCAGACCATCGCACTTATTTTGGGACATTTAAGCGCACAAAAAGCAGGTGAAATCTCTCGTCACATGAGTGGTGAGCTGCGAACAGAAGTTTTGATTAAGCTGGCAAAAACCACTGAGGTTGATCCGGTTTTACTTGATGAAGTTGACGAGGTCCTATCCAACGCGATCGCAACAGCAAGGCGTCACAGCCAACTAAATCTAGGTGGCTCCAAACGTGCGGCTGAGATTTTGACTCAGCTTGATCCGCAACAAAGACAAAAACTGCTATCTGAAATCGAAGGTGCTTCCCCCGAGCTGGGAGCCACTATTCGTGCCGGTATGTTTACTTTTGAAGATATTCAAAAACTCAGCCGCGCCGATATTGAAATTCTTCTACGCTCGGTTGATGGGAATGAATTGGAAATTGCTCTCAGACGCTGCAGTCAAACCGTCGGCGAAGCATTTTTTGCCGCCATGTCCGAACGGCGTGCCGAACAGGTACGCGACAACATCGCAAGCGCCAAGCCTGTGCCCGTTGCTAAAATCGACGAAGCACAGCGTAAAATCGCTGCTAAGGCTTCCGAACTAATAGAAAAGGGGACCCTGATGGATCCCCTCGACGAAGTGGTCTAAAAAAGTCTAGCGCACATTTTACTGTTTTGGGATACAGCCAAAATTTGGGAACAGGGCAAGCCTGCACCCCTTCGTAATAACACATTGCAAAGTGTCGAGCGTTGCGCAAAATGCAACGGGTGCTTGGCCGGTTGTAGGTGACGGGCTACCAGTCGTTGGATCGGTACCGCCAGTTGTCGGATAAGGGTTACCAGTTGTTGGATAGGGATTACCAGTTGTCGGATACGGCGTGCCGGTGGTTGTTCCTGACGAGGTAATACAGTTGTAACCATTCCAGACGCAGCCATTATACTGAGAACACATTTGTTGAGTCGAGAAGGTGCTACAAGGAGCGACCGTGGACTGCTGTGAAAGGGGCTGACAAGTAAAAGTGGTTGTATTCCATTGGCATGCCAGGGGACAGTTGCCAGAAGATGTAAACTTGGCACAGTAGGTCGCGTTACCAGAACATGACGCACCCGTCCATTGACAGTTGGAGGCATTTTGACATGACGTGCCATCATAGATGTTTTCACATTGTTGTCCGGCCTGCGGAGCATTGTTCGACTGACCAGCTTTTTTCTGTGGAGAGCACGCCACCGTCAAAGTTAAAGCAAGAAACAAAGCACCAAGCGAAGCCCAGACGAGCACGGCTGACTTTTTCAATCCACTGAATCCTGGTGTTTCAAACCTATTCATGCTGCTACCCCCGTCGATGTGTATTGCCAGACTTTAGAAGAATGTGCTTAAACCTCTGGGGCACGACCCCCAAAAAAGTCATTACCCTTATTGTCTATGACCACGAAGGCGGGAAAGTTCCTGACTTCGATCTTCCAAATCGCTTCCATTCCTAGTTCTTTAAATTCTAACTGTTCTACCTTGGTGATGCAATCACGCCCAAGACGGGCTGCGGGCCCACCTATACTCCCCAAATAAAAGCCACCGTGGCGTTTGCAGGATTCGGCAACCTCTCGGCCTCTGTTCCCTTTGCCTAGCATGACCAAAGAGCCGCCAGCCGCCTGAAACCTGGCTACATAGGGATCCATCCTCTGAGATGTTGTTGGACCAAAGCTTCCAGAGGCATAGCCGCTTGGGGTCTTTGCTGGGCCAGCATAATAGACGGGGTAATCTTTAAAGTATTGCGGTAGGCCTTTCCCAGACTCAAGCATCTCCAAAACCTTGGCGTGTGCGATATCCCTGGCGACAATCATGGGCCCATTGAGCATAATTCGCGTGGCCACGGGCAATTTATCTAAGACCGCCAGGAGTTCCCCCATAGGTCGGCTCAAGTCCACAACCACGGCATTATTTTTCTCATCCACGGCCTCAGGCAAAATCCT
>JBAXLR010000057.1:0-16087 GCA_037134655.1 bacterium
CATCGCGGCGACAGGCACACCACAACTATCGGTCACCCACGTTAACTTTTCACTAGCCTCACGACCCACCAATGCCTGAATTCTTTTTTGTATCGGGTGATCCTCATGCCAATATGACTCCAACGGCGCATTCTCTTTGGTTGCTGCGGCTAACATCAATAGGTGCTTGCCTGCGCACGGGTGATGCAATCTTGACGCCGCCAAGCCAGAACCGCGCATGACAGCCGCCTCATTGGCATCGAGTGGAAATGTGCGCGGGCAAACCAAGTTAGATTCATTGGCGCCACTATAGGCTATGAGCTGTCTAAGCTGATCTAAATGCTGCGCCTGACCACTATGGGAGGCAAATCCCATGGCCCAAAAAGGATGGTGTCGATCAATACCGCCCGTCGCCAATGCCTGCCACGGCTTTAAAAGTGAACGGGTGACAATCACGGTCGATGCATCATCAGATCGTAACGGTACACCTTGATGTTTGAGGGCCAACAAACCATGGACCACCACTTCTGTGATCCCTTTTCGCGTAAATGCAAAAATTGGCTTGGCGTCAATCAACTCACTCAAGACTCATACCCCACATGAGGTAAAATCTCCTCGGCAAACATGCGCATCTGCTTTGAAATAGCGTCGGCATCAATCTGATTAAACTCAAACCATAACATCAGTCTGTCCCGCTGATTAAATGCACTTTCACTGTCCGGATGCAACTGATCCCTGATGGCGGCCGGATCACCGATTAAAGCCCTTGCCATCAACTGATCTTTTGGCGGCAATACGACCGTACCTCGCATGGCTTCGATGTAGGTATCAAAACAATGCTCGGCCATCTCCTTGGCGCGCCGATGACTCTTATCGACAAAAACAAGCACAGTGCGTGGCATACGGTCTCTGCTCCAAAGCCGTCCGCTCTCACGGTAGCGAACAGCCATCTCGGCATGAATTTTTTCCAATTGCTCTGGCGGCGTAAACGACAAGTTAAATAAGTCAAGGTCGGCGTACTTCAATCCGTGATCTCTGGCCAAAGGGTCATGCGATCCCAAAACAAAGTTCATCCATCCTAGGTAGTCTTGTTCCGTCATGGCAGGTACTAATCGTAGAGATTCAAAATTCCAACGCTTCTCATAGTTAACAAAGTCGTCGCCCAACCCTAGCTTCGCTTTTGTAGCCATGAATTCTTCATCAGAACGGAAAAAAGACCGATCAATTTTCCAGTTCGTTACATCGGCAGAGGCAAGCGTCTCACCTCGACTCAAACGCAGAAAAATTTCCAGTGCTTCGATAAAAATTAAACGCGAGTACTGTGGCCAAAGCATGGTTTCCACTTTGTCTCTGGGAATAATTCCAAATGGCTGATTGATGTAGGGAAATCGCCCCGCTGCCACACCTATATGTAACTGGCGAGGTTTATCCGACAGACTATTTAGGTAAGCCAGAGAACGAATACGATCTGCGGCGGCAATCGGCCCACCGTTACCTCCAACAATATTGTAAATCGCGGTGCCAAAAGCTATTTTTTTCGTCTTGGCGAAAACCATTTGGGCAAGCTGGCAGGAGTCCGCATTCAGTCCAACCTCACCGTGGTAGTTCGGAATGACTGGTTTTACGTGAGATTTCTGAACCTCACTTGAAAAGTGAGACTCCGCAACCCACATGGTTCCATAGCCCAGCTGCTCGCCTAAGCTGCACTGCTCAAAAAATGCCCTAAAAATATCGCGATCAGCCGGAATAGGCTTGAGCGTATCGATACGACCGATACTATGAAATAAGTCAAATTGCATAGGCCAGAGAACTTACGCCTACGGCATCCGACTGTCAAGAAAGGCTGAATACTATGCGTTGGTCGATTTTCTTTTGTGGTGCCGGGCTGTTGTGCCTCGCTGCGTGGATCGACAACCTGCGCGGCCCATTGCTCCCGGCGGTCGTTGATCTTATGGATATGGACTATAAGGACGCCAGCTTGATTATCTCCCTAGGCAACTTGGTGGCGATGATCAGCACTTGGCTACTGATGCCTATCCTTAATAAACGGCCCCTTAAGCAGATCGGCATAGTGATACTTATTTACACATCCATTGTCTGCGTAACAGCGTTGGCCATCGATTCTAAACCGCGGATTTTGGTTTGGGGCGCCCTCATTGGTGGCTGTCTCTCCACCCTTGGATCTTTGGCAAACCTCTTTGTGCAGGCGGGTGCGGAGGATAGCCGGCGCGGCCAAATGATGGCTGCCCTCCATTCAATTTACGGTTTGAGTTCATTTTTTGCCCCGTGGCTCGCGGGTTTGGTTTTGGTCGAGCCCACCAAATGGCCCTACCTGTTCGTCTTCGCCGCGCCATTTGGATTGTCACTGGCCGCATTTATTAAATTTAAAATTAGAGATCCAATTGAACATAAAGAGCAGCGCCATCAACAACAGCCAATCACCCTTGAGCCGCTGCATGTTCTTGCAGTTTTAACCCTGATTATGTACGTCGTAGGGGAAACTCTCACATCAACTTGGCTATCGACTTATCTGGTGCGTGAGCAAAATTTTTCCATTCGAGCAGCTTCAGCCTACACATCCGGATTTTTTGCCTTAATGTTTATTACCCGAATTATTTGTGGGCTCTGGGCAACACCCAACTGGCACAGGATCATTATTTGGGGCTCACTATTTGCGGCACTTCTCTGTTTTACTATCGGGAGAATATTCGATTGGCCAATTTTACTACCAGGAGTTGGCTTGGTCGGGCCGGTATTCCCGTTATTCGTCACTTGGCTCGGACTACGATTTCCTGAAAGAGATCGAACGCTTCTTCTCTGGACCCTATCGGGCATGCAAGCAGCACTTGCTTCGATGAACTATCTAACCGGCACACTCGCAGATATTGCGGGGTTCTCAACGGCTTTTTGGCTACCTGGTATAGTCATACTAGTGACCATGATCCTGCTGAAGACCCTCGAACTGCGAGACCCAAGACAGACCCACTAATTGCTACAAATTTTATTGGTGGCGATAAATTTCGCGTCCAGAGACATAGGTGGCATCAACCACACGGTCGTCACCGTATGTTATAAACGCAAAGAGACGCTCCTCCGGGGAGCTGGTTTTGGCGATACGTTCGGCTAATAATTGATTTCGCCTAGGACTTATTACGACAAAATCAGCCGCCTTTGCGGGCTCAAGACTACCACAGATAGAATCCATGCCGAGGGCTTCAGCCCCGGCCAAGGTTCCGTAGTACAGCAACTCACCGGCACACAAATATGCTCCCTGGAGCGCCTGAACTTTGTAAGCTTCCAGCATGGTGTGCCAAGGGGATAGAGAGGTACCGCCGCCAATATCAGACGCAAGGCAGACGGTTGCACCCGCATCCAAGGCGCGAGCAAGTGGAAATAGACCACTGCCAAGGAACGTGTTTGACGTTGGACAATGCACAATCCTAGCGCGATTTATCGCTATACGTTTGAACTCATCATCTGAAAGGTAGATACCATGCGCAAGTAGGGTTTTGTCGCCGAGTAGCCCAAAATCTTCGTAGACGGCAAGATAATCTTTATGAGCCTTCCATGCGTCGCGAACAGCTAGAACTTCATTTTTATTTTCACTGATATGCGTCTGAACAAAACAAGTTGGAAACTCTGCACGTAACTCCGCAAGTTTTTGGAACATCTCTTTAGTGCAGCTCAGTGCAAATCGCGGTGTGATCGCGTAAAACAAGCGATCATTCTTGGCGTGCCACTTATTAATTAATAGCTTCTGATCTACAATGTCTGATTCGGGGTCTTGCATTAAATTATGGGGAGCTCCCCAATCCATGGAGGTCTTACCCGAAACCAAGCGAAGACCAGCGGCATCAAATTCAGAAAAAAGCTCATCCGTCGCCACCGCATGCACGGTTGAAAACACAGCTGCGGTTGTCACTCCGTGGCGCTGAAGTTCACGGGTTAGTCTTTTGGCACCCGTCTTAGCAACCGTTTGATGACAGAACTGAGCCTCAGCCGGGAATACATACTTATCAAGCCAACCTAATAGCGGCTGACCGCCCGAGCCAATAACATCTAACTGTGGACAATGTAAGTGTGCGTCAATAAAACCAGGCACAATATAGCTATTCCCATGATCAACGCATGTAACCTCTCCATCAGAGACTTGCTGGCTAACTTCCGTCCTGGAGCTAACCCTCACAATTTTACCCTGCTGATCTACAGTCATTGCCGCATCTTTCTCGGCCTTAAAAACAATCTTGCCACGCTCTCTTTTTGCGTACCAAATCTCGGCCGCTAGATGGACCGTGAGTCGTTCTGTAGGTTCTTTTTTATGAGCAATCACAATGTTCTCTCACAAGCTGCAGATCTAATAATTTTAATTAGACCTTCGAGATTAATCATAAATAAGACTATTTACAACTATCTCTAGAGTACCCATCCCTGCGGGCGGGCAGCAGTTGCGAGTACGATTTTTCAAGGAATTAAGGCGAGGCTGCCCTGATTGAATATTTAAAAGTAATAATCTTGTCGTAATCTGCCAAAGATACCTTGGGATTTGAACACTCTTTGGTGGTCTTCTCAAGGGCCGCGCAACGGGAAATATCGCGAGCAAGAATTTTGACAATATTTTCAGTGACAACATTTTCAGGCAATCCATAAAGCTGCAGAGAACCAACCGAACTCGACTCTCTTCTTTTAATCCAAACGGGCGACTCTGCTAGCGCTATTTTGATGCGGCCCGCAGGCGCCGTAGATTTTACTTTTATGGTCCAATCAATTTGAGAACCTTGAACACCCACAAAGAGTTTTGACGTTATATCAACGTCTGAGCTATCAACTAATTTGATAGCTAATTCGGGACAATCCCGGAGTTTACAATTCGGGTCATTCACTTCTTCAAGCAAGCGATTTTTAAGCTCGATTTTCTGCTCGGTCCGTCCACATGACAGAGCAAGAATCGCAAAAAATAGGGACGTAAAAAACGCTTGCACCGGACTTCCTCCTTGAAGTCGTTTCGGCACTTTCCAAGGCCACTCTGAATCTCAACTGTAAGTGTCTATTTTTATTGGTTTAATTTGTTAAAAATTCAGGCTCAAATCCTTGCCACTCGACGGTAATTGGAGCAATAAATACCGGCATCCCCAAGCGTTCAAAAGAATGCCGGTCACGAGCCCAATCCTTTTCCGTCGTGACAACCCGCTGAAAATTCTTTTTGGCTTGCAAAATTCGCTCTGGGTTAATTCTTGAATGGTCCGTAAAGGCAAACACAGATGTTACGCTTAAACCCTTAGCTTTGAGCCCCTCAGCAACGTCTTTTGGATTAGCAATACTACAAACCAAAGCATAGTTTTCGCCAGCGTCCGATACATCACCACAGACCTGCCGCACAGATGCCTGTGCAAATCGCGCCTCATAAACGAGACACTTTTGATTAATAAAGCGAACTTGTTTTGAAATCTCCTCTGACTGCACTTGACTCACCGACTTGGTCAGAATAACCACAGAGGCGCGTTTCAATGCTGATTTTGATTCCCGGAATCGACCAACTGGTAAACAGCGCCCCCACGGATTTCGAACATCGATGACGACGACATCGATATCCCTATGAATCTGCCGGTGCTGAAATCCATCATCAAGAATCCAGTGGGTAGGCGCCCACTCACCCATCTGTTTCAAAAATTCTTGAGCGGCCATATAGCGATTCGCACTAACAACGACGTAAGCCTCTGGCAACGCCAGAGACTCCATCAACGCTTCATCCGCTACGACCTCGGGCCTAGAAACGCCCGCTACGACTTTTCCATGACGCAGAATTTGCCACTCACCATCTTGCAGCCCGCTCTTATAGCCCCTCGTCAAAATAACAGGCCGTCCACCAGCTAAAAGGAGCTTTTTTGCAAACTCGATGACAAGGGGTGATTTACCCGTTCCGCCGATACCGATATTGCCGACCGAAATAACCTTGCCAGGTAAACGTCGAACCGGAACAAGCTGGAGGTTATACAAGAAATTTCGACACGCAACCAGAAATCGAAACAACATTTCAAATGGCCAAAGGTAAATCATTCGGGAACCTCAGCTGATAGAAACCTCCGAAATCGATCGAACTCCATCATCTGATTTAGCGGCCCCTTCTTAATTACGCGACCCGCGTCCACGAACCAAATCTCATCGTAAAAAGACAACCACTGCAAACGATGCGTCACAGAGATGAGACACCTTCCCTGCGATTTCGCGTCATCAACCAATCTACGAGTGATGTCGAATTCAGACGCAACATCGACAGCTGATGTCGCCTCATCCAGTAACAATAGTTTTGGATTTCGCAACAGAGCCCTCGCAATGACGAGACGCTGAACCTGCCCCCCGGAAAGATTGGCATCTAATGGATTAAATGTCGAATCAAGCTGATCAGGCATACTTTTTATCAATTCATCCAGATTGACGGCCGCGAGCGCGCGCCAAATAGACAACTCTGCGTCTGTATGGTCACTAGTTGCCGTGAAGCCGTAGAGTAAATTCTTTCTTAAGCTATCTTTGAAAAGAAAAGGTGTTTGGCTAACCATGGCACTGCGCGTACGAAGCTCAAGCCAAGGCACGTTGGCCTGCCACTTTTGCGGGGGAACTAAACCCGCCAAAACGCGCAACAATGAACTCTTTCCGGATCCACTAGGACCAACAACGGCGATAGTTTTGCCTGGATTGATAAAAAGATCATCTGCGAGTAACGCCACACGTTCACCGTAATCAACCTCAAGCCTGGCGATGACAACACCATCTGCTCTGACCTCTCCACCTGGCAAGTCGGTGACGGTGAAATCAGGATTAGTACTTACTTGAACTGCATTTACAACTGCCATTGATCGCTTCAGACCACCGATCGTCTCGCCCAATCTAGCAACCTGCTCACCTAATTCACGCACAGGCTTGAGGATCAATCCAAGGGAAATAAAAAACTGCAGCACAAGATCAGGTGCGACATCAAAGTAAGGCCATTTTCGACTCCAGCCCAAAATAAAGGCCGCGAACAAAATAAATCCAAACCATTCCATTCCAGGCGCCACAATGGACCTTACAAAAATGGAGCCTGTCATCATTTTGAGATATTGATGATTGCGCTCAGCAAACATCTCGCACTCTAAGCTCTCACCGTGCTGAGCACGCATAAACCTAAAGCGCTCCCTAATTCCCAAAAGCATGCCAGCAAGTGCCCCCAGCTCCCGCTGAAACGCCTCAGCATACCAGGCGATTTTGCGACCAGTTCGCCCCATTTGCCAAGCGATCAGGGGGGCAAGACAGATTAAAACGATCGCAGCGGGAAGATGAACGAACGCCAAGGTGACCATGCAAGAAAATATCAAAACGACATCTTTGACAAAAGCGACTAAAAAATCAGTTAGCCGAGACTGAATAAACATGGCGTCAGCCATAATAACTGTCATCCAATCACCTGGACTTCGGCTAGATGATTGTAACCAAGGTAGCTGCAAAACAGCCTCAAAAACACGCTCTCGATAATTTTGGGCCACTTTCAGAGAAAGGCGAGCGAGTCCAAAGCTATAAACATAAGATGCACCAGCCTTCAAAATTCCTACTGCAAAAATGCTAGCGGGCACCAGCCAAACAACATCGTCACTTGGTATCTGAAGGCTGATAGCATTTGGCAAATAAGCCAAAACCTTTGCTGGCAACAGCTCAGTTAGGCTCACATAAGGCTTATTTGGATCAGTAAAAAACGCTGTCAAAAATCCCTTGCTAATGACCAGCGCTAAAGCTTGAGAAACCGCTAAAACAATAAGCGCAATGGTTGCCGCTAGTAAGACTCTCCTTTGGCGAAATACAGGCACAAGGATGAAGCGACCCAAAAATCCCAGCAAATCCATCTTGGCAGCTGCCGGCATATCAGACACCCCTCGGCTTGATATCCTGAAGGATCAAATCAGCCGTTTTTTGCGCGGCACCTGACTCCAGTCGATGCACTAGCGCATCGAGCTGCGTTAATGTCTGCTGCCGAGCCAACGAATCTTGGGATAACTCATACACTTCAGCTGCAACCTTGCGGGGATTTATGTGTTGAACGTGTTCCTGAACCACATTGGCATTCATTAGAAGGTTGACCAGGCTTATCCATGGCACTGAAATTGCGCGTTTGGCAATTGCATAATTGATCTCACTCATAGCATAAACCACAACCATAGGGGTACCAGCGATCGCACATTCCAATGTCGCAGTCCCCGAGGCAACGACTGCACTCCGAGCAACCTTCATTAACTCAATCGAAGCCCCTTCAATCCAACGAAATCCTGCATACTCCCAGCCAAAGCCGACACTTTTCCTTAAAGACCCATCACCAATGATTTCTACGACGTCGTCCCATTTAAGGCCGCTTGCGATTGGAATTACGCATATCAGATTAGGATTGAGCTTTAAAAGTTCTCGCCGAATTTCGATCATGATCGGTAAAATTCGGCGCAACTCGCTCATTCGGCTACCAGGTAAAAATGCAATAATTGGCCTGTCAGTGGGAAGACCGAGATCTCCAGGAACAAGATTTATTTTATTGACTCGGTCATAGTGGGGCGATCCCACATAGGAATAGCGAACGCCGTGCTGGAGAAAAAACTCCTCCTCAAACGGCAACACGCCGAAAACAGCCTTGAAGTGATCTCGCAGCTGACCTACGCGCTCACGACCCCAGGCCCAAACCTTGGGTGCGACATATTGATAGACCGGAATGTCACGCAAATGAAGTTGTTCAGCTAATCTAAAATGAAAGCCCGGAAAATCAACACAGACGGCAAACTCTGGCTTGTGCCGATCAACCCATGCCAGAATGCGACTCTCAATCATCCTGATATCGTTAATTCGACGCGCGACGTCGACTATACCCATCACGGATAATTCAGAAACCGTCGCCAGCGACTGGACACCGGCTCTTTCCATGGTCTCACCGGCGATGCCGTAAGGCGTGTAGTCAGGGATCACGTCGCGCAAAGCGTGCACCAACTCGGCTGCAAGGAGGTCTCCTGAAAACTCACCAGCCGAGATCAGATAGCTCTTACTGGTCTTTATCGACATAGCCCTCGTTCGCTGTCTTTAAGGAAATCCAGCCAGACACGACGGTACTCAGAGTCTTCAACGTCCTTGATGATCCGGCTGATCGCGTCATCGAGCGTTAAGCTTGAATCGAAGACCAGATGATACATGGACTTTATCGATTGAAGATCTGCGTTTTTGACACCAAGACGCCTTAGGCCCACAACGTTCAAACCATTAATCCGGGCGCGATCACCATGAACCATCCCAAAGGGAACCACGTCCTGGGTCACCACGGCACCTGCGGCAATCATGGCAAGCCGCCCGACTCGGCAGAATTGATGCACCGCGGACAGACCGCCCAACACCGCACCATCATCGACCATCGTATGACCTGCCAATGCTACGCAGTTGGCCGCAATAATACCATTACCCACCTGACAATCATGGGCCACGTGGGTGTAAACCATAAACAGATTCTTATCTCCGATGACTGTCTTTCCGCCACCGCCTTCGGTGCCTAACGACAAATTGCAATATTCTCGGAACATATTGCTGTCACCAATCACCAATTCAGAGTCTTCACCGCGGTATTTAAGATCCTGCGGCCTTGATCCAACACTGGCGAAAGAGGATACCAAATTGTTTTTGCCTAACTTTACCCGACCAGTCATCACAACGTGCGAATCCACCGTACAGTGGTCACCAATCTGAACCTTGGGACCCACGATTGAATATGGGCCAATAGACACACCAACGCCAAGCTCTGCACCTGGTTCAACGATAGCGGTAGGATGAATTTTTGTTTCGTTCGATTGGCTCATTAATCACTCTACTTCATTAAAGCACTAAATTTTGCGTATGCAACGTCGACCTGATCGACGCTCATTTGAGCTTCAAACCAGAGAAATACGCCGCGATGTTTGGTCATCTTAATATCGTAACGCAACACGTCACCTGGGACTACAGGCCTGCGAAAACGGGCTTCCGTAATCTCGGTGAAAAGACAGTCGGAAAGCTGACCTAAACTGATTCGACCAAGAACCCCAGCCGCCTGTGCCGCGCCCTCGACGATAACAACCCCAGGAACAATTGGATTATTCGGAAAATGCCCTTGCAGCGCAGGATCGCTAATGGTGATATTTCTAATCGCAATCAGGCTATCAAACGCTTTAGCCTCCAATACGCGATCGATAAACAAAAACGGGTAGCGATGAGGGATAGCCCTCTGTATCGCAACCACGTCCATGGGCATTTTAAACTCCATCACACTCAGCTCCTCAAAAGGGATCGCGTCAGCTTATTTTTTCTTCCCATACGAGTCGATAACCTCTTTGGTTAGATCGACCGGTTGGCTCAAGTAGAGCAATCCAGCATTATTGATTTCAAAAACAGCCTCAAGACCTTTGTCCTTAGCCATTTTTTGGACGATACCCTCAACTTTTGCGGCAATCCCTTGGGTTGCTTTTTGTTCGTCACGCTTGATTCCTTCGCGAAATGACATCTCGTCATTTCTTAGGGCAAGGAACTTCTCCTGAAAATCCTTTTGCTTGTTAATCCGTGCTTCTTCGCTGATGAGTGCAGATTGGGATTGAAACTCTTTGTTCATTTTATCGAGTTCCTCACGTTTTTTGTTGAACTCGACTTCCTTAGCTTTAATCTTTTTCTCCAAGTCGACCCGTGCAGCCTTACCCTCAGCAACATTCATTATAACCGCCTGCATATCAATGATCCCATACTTTGCGGCAAGGGCCTGACTTGAAAGCAGCACAACGGCCGAAATAACCCCAAGAATTTTATACATTTTCATGCCCGTTCTCCTCATTATGATTACAAATTGATTTAATCCAAATACACGTTGCCAGACCCAAGCACTTATCAGAATCCAATACTAAATATGGGTTGAGGGTCCCCTAGTTTACCGTCGACAACTGGGTAAGCCCACTCGAACCTGAAAGGTGCAATTGGTGTTTGCCACCTGAATCCAAAGCCCACGTCACGCGACATGTTCTTGAGAGAAATCAGTTCCGGATCATCATAGACCCGACCAACATCCATAAACGCCAAAGCTTTGATTCCAGCTTCCGGAATTAGAGGAACAAAATACTCAAATTGGAACAATAATTTTTTGTCACCGCCGCGATTATAAACTTTTGGTTCAAACCCAGGAGCACGGTACATATAGAACTTTGGACCAAGATCATGCCAATCAAATCCCCGCATATCGTTGTAGCCACCTAAGCGATATCGCTCAATGAATGGTACTTGCGAACCCATATATGAATAGATGTATGAGATACTACCCGACAAACGGAAGTAAGTTCTAAATGTTTCAGAGAAATCTACTGGATAATAGTAAGCCGCATCTAAAGTAGTTTCTTGATACCGGTAATCACCACCAAGAAGTGGCCCGCCCGTGACTCGGTGATCCAACCTCAACTCACTGCCCTCGGTGGGTGCAATATTATTGTCAGTTGAATATCTGAATAATGAGAAGATCATTGACTTTTGCATGCCGCGCATCTGAAATTTATCGACCACATACTGGTCGGAAGTCTGATCTGTTTTTTGGAGTTGCAGGGTCATACGACCCGCAATTTCTTCGATAATTTTTCGACCAACAAAAATACTGGCGCCGATTCTTTTCTCTTCCGCTTCAACATCGGCGATTATCTGCTGCACCGCGTGCGAGTACTCAAGATTTGTACCCGCTGACCACAGCGTGTCATCCACGCGCGGGTTGGTGAATCCCAGGTCAAAGGAGTAATTACGCGAACCATCCCACTTTGCGTGAAGGCTGGTCTTGTATGCACGCCCTGATTGGTTTTGTTCATCGTAAGCGCCTTGCCCAAAAAATCCCGCCTTCGAAGAGCCACTTTGCTGCGGCGCATAGCCGACACTTGCCTGCAGTTGACCTGTTGGCTTTTCCTTAACTTTGTACCGCAGATCCAGGACTGTTTCGTCTCTTCCGTTTCTCTCTTTTAATATTTGCACGTCCTCAAAGAAGCCAAGGCGTGACAGCTCTTTACGCGTGTTTGACAAGCCGGTCGAACTATAGAGCTCCGCATCGTTTATCTTGAACTCTCGCCTCAAAACATTGTCGCGAGTCTTAGAATTTCCAATGATGGTCATGTCGCCAAAATAGATTTTCTCGCCCTTGGCAACCTCATAATTTATATTGGCTAATTTCTTTTCCCGATCAAACGTGACAATAGGGTTAATGTCGGCATAGGCAAAGCCAAGATCGCCGTATTTATCGGTTAAAAGTTCAAGATCTTTCATAAATTGCCCATAACGGAATAGCTCGCCGCTTTTTAACTTCATGGCGGTTACGAGCTCTTCTTTTGGGAACAAAAGGTCGCCGGATAGGTCGATAGATCCGACGCTATACTGAAGCCCCTCTTCAACTTTATAGGTGATTTTGACAAACTGGCGATCGGGATCCATAACCTGATGCGGCTTGGCAACCTGAACCTCAGCAAAGCCTTGGTCTTTGTAGATCCACTGTAAAACACCAAGATCGTTTTTTACAAAGTCGTCTTTAAACAATGCCGAGGATCCAAAGGAAGACGCCCGGGTGAAGGGCTGGCTTGCCATCTTTTGAATTAGATCTGCATCAGTAAAATACTCATTGCCAACAATCGAAACATCGGAGACCTGGACCATGCCGCCCTCGTCTACCATATACTTGAGGGTAACCTCATTGGCTCCCGTCTTCTCAAGTGCGTACGAAACTCTGGCGAGATAGAACCCCTTGTCTGCATAGACCTTCTCAATAGCACGAAGATCGCCGTTGATGGTCGCCTCATTCACGATTGTGAAGAGCTTTGTTTCCAATTTCTCTTTAATGTCATCTTCTTTAACTTCAGAAAGCCCTTCAAAAGTCACTGCCGTGATCGCTGGCTTTTCTGCTACTTGAATAACCAACACGACTCCTGACGCCGTGTTTTTTCTAAAAAAGCGCAAATCACTAAAGTATCCAAGGTTATAGAGTGTTTCCAAATCCTCTCTAACGATTGACTCGGACAGCTCACTCCCACGTTTTGACTTAATCATCGCGATGATAGCGTCAGCCTCAACACGGCCATTACCACGCACGACAACATCCTCAATCAAGTTGGATGTTTTTTTCTCAAGTTTTGCTGGCGCCGGCAAAGGTAGTCCCGTCTGTCCGACGGTCGGGTTGTCCGCTTTCAGCTTGCCACTGGGTTTTTTCTTTGTTTTAGCTGGAGTCGCGACTTTTGCTCTGGCGGCATTTGGTTTAACGGTTGATGCGTTTTTTTTCACTGGTTTTGTTGGTGTTGGAGCTGTTTGCGCCAACGAATCGCAGGCAAAAAAGCTCACCGCCGTAAGCAAGCCCACATAAACGGTACAAATAAGTAGCGGTCGGAACCGCAATTGTTTCGCAATCGAATTCAATGCACTACCTCATCTCGAATGATTTCGCCGTCTTCCATTACAATCTGTGATGGAAGACGTGCCGCAAGTTCCATATCATGGGTCACTAAAACCAAAGTCATTTTTTGTGCGCTGACCAGCTCAAGCAACAGGTCTTGAATCATAATGCTGGTTCGACGATCAAGATTCCCCGTTGGTTCATCCGCTACCAGCAAAGGCGGTGCCATAAACAAGGCGCGAGCAATCGCAACGCGCTGCTGCTCACCACCAGAAAGCTCGCCAGGTTTGTGATTTAAGCGGGACTCTAGCCCTACGGATGCAAGCAGCCCTGCAGCACGGTCCCGCAGGTCTGAGATACGCATTCCCGCGATGATGCCTGGCATCATGACGTTTTCAATCGCAGAAAATTCTGGCAATAAATTATGCATCTGAAAAATGAAGCCAATACTCCGGCTGCGAAATCGACTTAATTCGCGGTCGGTCAAGGCTGAGACATCGATACCGTTGATCAAGACTCGTCCAACAGTTGGCCGATCGAGAGTCCCAATAATGTGTAGAAGAGTGCTTTTGCCTGCACCGCTCTTACCGGTTACGGCCACCATTGCTCCCTCGGGAACACTTACTGTCACACCTCGCAAAGCCTCCACACGCGCAGCGTCAATCGTGTATTCTTTGCGAACACCCTCAAGTGTGATGATTTTTTGTTGTTGAAGACTTGCTTGCATCATTCGCACCGGACTCCATCGCTAGGATTCTGCCGAGAGGCGGCCAGGGCTGGATATGCCGATGCAATCAGGGCGAAGCCCCATGCACACACACAGATCACCCCGTACTCAAAGGGTAGAAACTTTACTGGTAGCATCCGCAGATGGTAAATCCCCTCTGGTAACGGAAAAAGTTTCGTAAACTGAATCAAATGACAAGCTAGAAGTCCAAAACCCAGACCAAACGCCACGCCTACGGTTCCAATGACAAGTCCATGCGCTAGGAATAGCTGCAGTACTTCCCTCTGACTCATTCCAAGCGAACGCAGTATGCTAACTTGGCCGCGCTTATGAAATACGGTCATGATCATCGTTCCACTGATCGAGAACGCAGCCACAAGCACAACGAGCATCAAGATTGCACCCATCGTGAATTTCTCTAGTTTAAGCGCAAAGAGCAATGACTTATTTGTCATTTGCCAAGTCTTTGGAGACAGATCTGCCCATTTTTTTAGCCGACTTGCCACCTGATCGATCGCCATCGGATTAGGCACATTTACGGCCACGCCCGTAACGTACTCATCAGCAGCAAGGGAGGGATCGTAGTCAGGCATAAAATATCGTCCCTCCTCTAAGGAAGCGACGGTCCATTTACTGTCATAACTAACTTGACCTGTCATGATCTTGGACGTGACCACGTACCGCCTTGCCAATGTTCCGCCGGCAAGGGCTGTTGATGGCGAAGCCTGAGGACTTATAACTGTAATTTCATCGCCGACATCGGCGCCAATCTGAAGCGCAAGCTTGCTGCCAAGAGCGATGCCAGGTAATTCATCAAAAACTCCAGCTTGCTGCGGAATTTCTGGCTTACGTTTTTTAAATAGATCCGCAAACTCGCCCTGACTAAATGAATCATCAAAAGCCCAGAGCTTTGTGCCTTCCATCTCCCGGCGCACGCCGATCAAAATAGCGGCTGTGACAAAGCCTCGACGTTTCAAAACCACGTCACTTGTCACAAACGGTTCAATGGCTGATGCTTCGGGAATGAGTTTTTTAAAACCCGCGATCGGATACTCTTTGAGGCTAAATCCACCGAGCGCATTGGCTGCAGAGATAACCTCAAGATGAGGCTCGCCACTCAACATTTTGCGGCGCAGATCTGACTCGAACCCTCCCATCACAGAGAGCACAAGCACCAGTGCCCCAACGCCTATTGCGACACCGGCAATTGATACCACGGTCATAAAGGACAAGCCACCGCCCTGGCGGCGGGCAATGAACTGCCTCCAGGCCAACCATGTAATCCATCCAGCTGAAAAGACTGATGGAGACGCTTCGCGGGAGTGATTCAAAAACCTATTCCTCGTAAGAGCTATGGGCACGAGCTCTGGCTGGTCGATCAATTCAAATCGAATCAAAAAAATTATGGCAGGGTACGATACCCCTTGATCGCGTCCTAGCCAAGTAAATTTAACTATCTGAATTAATTGGTTTTTTTATGCCTAATTCAGCTTTTGCCTAAAGTTTTTTGGCACTTCACCGAATCCCCCTTTGGAACCTTGATGGATCAGGGTTTCGAGGGTTGATCCCACCACCAGCTCGTGCTCCTGGTGAATGCACCTAAGGTAAGTGATTTGAGTTTGATCTAGAGGTTCGACTCAGTCCAGCCGCCGGCGCAAAGCTAGCAGACCGGGTATCAAGAAATCCTTCCGAAGCTATCCTCACAACACAGGTCTCACGCAAGACCCCCGCACCTTGAACGACCCTCGGCGATAAAAAGCCGGGGCCGCTCAGCCTTTAAACTGGTCGACTTAATTGGACCGCTTTTGACCATGTTAACCTTTACGCTATATCGCAATAAGCGGGCACTGACCTGCCAGGTTGGAGTCGGTACTGGTTCGCTATCAAATCTATCTACAACGGCCTCACGCCGCCTGTGGAAATGGAAACTTCTTCTCTCTGCCCTGTTGCCTAGCCAAAAT
>JBAXLR010000058.1:0-15911 GCA_037134655.1 bacterium
CATCACGTGAAGCCCAGGCGGCAATCCAGGATTCAGCCGCTTGAAAGACCGAGTGAACATCTTCAGGTCGATTAACTTCAAGGGAGTCTTTCGCAATCACAACGATTCCCTGGTTTGGCATGAGCCAGCGCGTCAGCCCGCTGATCTCAGAGTTTTGGAATGCCACACAGCCCTCGGTTACACGGGCATCTTCAATTCGACGATCGCCAACACCATGCAACCAGATGCCATAACCAGTCTTACCGGCAACCTGATCCATCGGATTAGGGAAATTTAGCGGTATGGCTAAAGGCCCATACTTCTGTGGCGCTAGCTGCTCTGAGGGTATCTTTCCAGTCGAAAAATAAATCCCTTCGGGAGTTTTATTGTCCCCTTGCTTTTCTTTGTCACCGTCAACTTTTCCAGTAGCTATCTTAAAAGTTTTTAGAACTGCAGACTCAAACCCACTTTCGGGCAAGGTTCTAAGATCCGCTTGGTTGCGGGACTTATCCACCGTTAAAAAAATCATTTCCTGACCAGGTGTCGCGACCTGATCGCCGGCCGCTGCTAAAGCAGGTAGAGAAAAAACAAAACCGACTAGGGAGATTATTTTAGAAATTCTGGAGAACACGTCAGACTGCCCCACCAAAACGAGCGCGTTTGTATCGAGATGTATGCCCTTAGTATGGCTGATTTTATCTTCAATAACAAGGGGTCTCATAACTAATTTAAGCGCTAGTGCCCTCGATTGATTTAGTCCCTAAATGGCTCTAAATCTTTAATTATTTGAGTGAAATCTTCTGGTAAACTGGCCTCAAACTGAATCCACTTTCCTGATACTGGGTGTTTCAAACCAAGCACCCAGGCATGAAGCATCTGGCGTTGAATGCCCAAAATCTCAGCCTCCACCCCAGAGGGGAAAACGCCCCGGCCAATACAAACAGGCTTGCTGCCATAAACCTTGTCGCCAAGAACTGGCGCCCCCAAATCACGGGCATGCAGCCGAATTTGATGCGTACGACCAGTAGCGAGTTTTAAACTGACCAGGGAAAGAAGACCCTTATACTGGGCCTCGCGCTTAAATAATGTGCGGGCGAACCTGTAACCAGGAAGCTCGCCCCCGCCTTCCCTGGATTTTAAATGCTCATATCGAGAAACATCCATTGAGTCAAAGCGCGTTCTTTCTCGTGGGTCCCGAAAAAGATAACTGTCCCGCACCCACTCACCTTCAGGAAACGGGCCATTCAGTAGCGCCACATATTGACGAAAATTGACTTTGTCATGGAATTGCTGCGAAAGATTCGCGTGGGCCTGATCTGATTTGGCAATGACCATAACTCCGGTCGTATCTTTATCCAATCTGTGCACGATGCCTGGCCGTTCCAATAATGACTCATCGTCTTCGTCCCTGGCAGCACTGGCACCTAATTTTTTTGCATGATGCAGTAAACCGTGCACCAGGGTGGGACCTGTCTCACCTGCGCCAGGATGAACTGCGATACCGGCAGGCTTATTGATAAAAATCAGGTGCTCATCCTCGAACAAAATCTCCAAATCCATCGCAACCGGTTCAAGTGCAGTTTGCGCACGCTGCAAATGGCAATATCGAATTTGATCGCCGCTTTTTAATTGGTGCTTCGCCGAAACCACCTCACCATTCACTTCAACTAGACCTGTCGTCACCATCTCTTGTATTTTGGTCCGCGAGATACCAGGCAATACACGACTTAGGTAAATATCCAAACGAATACGCCCCTCTTCGAGGGGCGCAACCGTCAATTCATGTGTAAAAGTCACTTTTGACATGGTCACTTTTGTCCTGCTTGGTACGCTTCAAGGCGCGCAACATACGAGGTAATAATTTTATCGGCATTGGGCACATTTAAATAACGAAGATAGCTTCGCAAAAACCCTTTAACATAAACGACACGCGGAAGGCGATCAAATTGATTGGCCTCAATGCTTCGGATGTACTCGAGGGAAATTTTTGTCCGCTCTTGGACTTCTTGATGCGTCACGCCGGCTGTTTCCCTCAATGCGACCAATATGGAGCCGTCACCTACATCATTATCTTCAATAATGCCCAACATTTTTGCTTGTAAATTATCATCACCAGTGCCGTTCGCCTGAATCCGAGTAACCTTGAGCACACTACGGTTGGTTTGAATAACCTCAGTCACCTGATGCGATATAGAATTTTCAGCTACATCCTGACGTCTCTCAGGCAAAACTGAGGGCACGTTTGCTACAAAGTGATTCCCGCTGAGTTCACGGTCGTAATTGGCACGGCGAGTGTCGTCGTTAAGGACATCAAAGGCACGTTCGAGGTCCTGCAAATGCCGATTTAAATCCTCCGCAGCTGCGACTCCATACAAAGCATCACCACCCGTAGTGTAGAGACTCTTGAGTCGCAAGTAAGACTCACGAATCCCAAATCTGGTCGCAGATTTATCAACGTTTAGTATGTCGTAGTATGTGGGGGCCGCGAAGTTTGGACCCAAATTCGGAGCTGCGACGGACTGACTGATGGTTTCAAAACTCATATTTAAACTTCCTCCTCAAGAAAACTAGTGCGGTACATTGATTGTCGATTGCGCATTGTGAACGGGCCTTTGAAATTCATGGGTCCTATTGGCTTCAAGACCACAGGCACGCAACAGTGCGTTAGCTGCTTCGCCTAAACGGCGGGCAATCAAACTGTGTGGGAAGTCCTGTAGAAGCAGCCTTTTGTTGCGCAAACTGCGCCATGCAGCTTCATCGTAGTTTAGATAACCAAGACAGCCAGCCGTAAAACCAAAATATCTCTGCGCAGCGATTTCCATCGCCCTACCCATTTCAATATCGGCCTGGGAACGAGTCTGATTCACAAGGAGACCAAGAAAGCGCCCCGATAAGGCGGCTGCCATCGGTCCGATTAGCTGTGGGTTGGCTTGAAACAAACTTCGTAGTTTATCCGTATAACTTCGGCCAGGACTACCAGGAAGATCCTGATTCAAGGCCGCGATCACTGCGGCTCCCTCTTCAGGCTTACCCAATCTGATTGATGCGTGGTGCATCAATCGCATAAGTGCTGTTCGCATGAATAAATAGGCATTTTCCATCGAGGTAGGCTCAGGCAATGCGGTGATAATACCCGCGTTCGCGCAACAAAAAAGGTCGATCGTGTGCCGACTGGAACCCGCACCAAGATCCAGCAAGACGATTTGATACCCTTGATGACGCAGATCCAAAATGCCATTCCACAGCCTTGCAAATCCTTGACCAGCAAGTGCATCTGCTACAGCCCATGCATCATCCCGTTGACTTGACGCAATACTAAGTCCTTCCACCGCAGTTGCGGCAAGAACGCCGTTCAAATCAGTACGTTCATGAACAATACAATCACCCAGATTCGAAGACACGCTTGTCATACCAAAATAGGTGTGGAGATTCGCCCCACCACAATCAAGATCTATGGCTGCGACTTTGAAACCCTGGCGAGCTAGATGAGCTGCCAAATTTGCAGAAAGTAGACTTTTGCCAACTCCGCCCTTACCACCGCCAACTGCTACAATGAGGGGATAATTGGGCGAAGATACTGAACAGACTTCCGGCAAACCCAGAACCCAGCCTTTGTGCCGCTGTAGCATCACTGCTGAAGGCAGCTCAGTCGTATGTTCCACTCCAAGTCTGTGATCAAGCACGCTGCCCCCAAGTGGTTAGAATATTCCGATAAAAGCAATTCCCCTGTCACGCGCCCATGCGGGACATGTGACCCACTTAAAGTCAGGCCACACAATACTCTTAACTCAAACTATGAGCCCAACGGCTGTTCATCTGGGCCTTTGCAACAAAACTAAATTTTTGACTTTCGGAATAATACCACCTACGCGGCGGTCATTACATCTATTTTGTGGGAATAAAAATATTAAGTATAGAAACCATGACCAGCAACACATAGAAGCCGACGCCCCTCGCTATGAGCCAAAAGACAGTGCTTCTGCGGAGCGCCGCCCATGCAACTATTGCTGCGTGCGTGATAAATGTCGGGATCATGAGCAAGTCCAAGCGCCTCATATTTTCTACGATCTCGGGGGCATTTAAGGTCCAACGCTGCTCCTCTGGGAGCATTGCGGCCACTTTCGGCATCATCTGCACCATCAGCGGCTGCCCTTGCCATTGAAACCAGGCCATAACGGCCGCCAAAATGAGAGCCATCACCACTGGCTGAAATTTGAATAAAACTGGATCCTTCATTTTAATGCTCACCAAACCCATGGCCACAATTAAGCCGATGGACAACCAGGTAATATTGTCAATCTCGCCGAACTGGTGCCAACTCCACGCGGCTTCCGCAAATGCGACGATTATTGCCGCGAGGATCGCAGCACGCATACCGGCAAAAAGATCGACGACAGCGAAGACTATGAGCGGTAGTAATCCAAATAAAGCCATTGACATGTTTCGACCTCATGAAGCTCAGCGGATTCTGACACGTTTTCCCAGATAATGAAACCATCTCGGCGCCGAGAACCTAGACGCGCTCATACATAGGATGGACACCGCGCAATGAATATTCAGAGACCAATTCGCGCATTTGATCGAGATTCTTCGATTTCATGGTCAACTTCCAAAAGCTATGGCCAAACTTGAACCACTTCGAACCAGTTGCCGCAAAAAAACGGAGCTTTTGAAGCGAGAATTCGAGGTCATCGGGTTGACCTCCAAAATATTTTTCAACGAGATCAATATAGCGGAGAAATGCGCGAAAATACTCTGCACCCTCTTCCTCGGCTGTCCGAGGGCAGGACCTGTCGCGTCCATCGCTAGTTGGTTTGACGATCCCAAGATCCTCGGCAATCTGCCACAAAATCCAAGGCCGAGCTGTCGCCGCACGGGCAATCATCGCGCCACCACAGCCATGCTCCCTCACAACACAAATCGCATCGCTTGCGGTCTGGATATCACCATTTGCAACAACTGGAATCTTGCGCGCGCGGGCTACGTCTGAAACCAAATGCCAATTAGCCGGCCCCTCATGCTTAGCCGCGCGCGGACGAGCATGAATAGTCAGCCAGTCGACTCCGGCGTCCTCAAGAGCCGCCGTGAAATCGAGCAAGTAAGACAAGTCAACGTCTTTATCAGCACCACCTCGCAACTTCACACTAACTGGGATTTTGGTATGCCGTTTAACGATTCGAACAACTTCAGCAGCATAAGCGGTATCTCCCATTAATCGGACACCCCAGTTGTGCCTGAGTATATGGGTTTGGGGACATCCCATGTTGATATCAAAGCCCCACGGTTTCAATATCTCCAACTTCGATAAGCTAGGAGCAATGAATCGCTCCTCGTTGCCCAGTATCTGCGGAACAAAATGCGTCTCTGCATCGGCCGTTTTTAATTCTTTAGTAACATGTAGACGCTCGCTTGGAAGTTTGCGGGTTGACAGCATTTCTGTAAATCTAAGCGCATCAATAGCAGGCGGCGTGTATGAGCGGACCAACTCACGAAAAGCCACATGACTGATGCCAACCATCGGGGCAATCATAAAGGGAAATGCTATGCCCAAATTTTGCACGCTTTATCCTTCCAGCAGCAATAAATCTCATGGACGCCACACAGCTTCTTTGCCCTAAAACCTACCACTAAATCCACTGCCTTTTGCGTACAGAGACCGATTTGCCGAAGATTCGCCGTCGCTCTGACTGCCATTAACTGATAGACTTCGGGGATATTTCCTCTTTAACCTCTGAGCCTTACTTCATTGGAGCGTCAGGTCATATCGTGAATTTTTTTATATCCCAGATCTTTCATAGAATCACATTTATTGCTGTCGGTGTAACGTGGTGCGCATCTCTAGCATCAGCTCTTCCCATCGGTTTTGGTTATAATCAGGGTGATCTCGAGTTTCAGGAGATGCGCTCGCCAAACTTTATTGTTTATTTTGATAAACGAGCGCCTGAGGATGCGAAGATCGCAATTAGAGCGCTCGAGGCGGCACGCCCCTCGGTCGAGCGATGGTTTGGCGTTAAACGGACTTCACCACTGATTGTAAACATGTCGGCTGCGAGCGATAACGCCTCGTTTGCAAATTTTGTGACTGACTCGATTGAACTCCAAACCATGGGGCAAGGTGGCAGAGATCTAGCTTGGCACGAGTATATCCATTCAACAATGTACCGACACTTGGACAATATATTTGGACCAGCTGGTGCCATTTTGCACCTGCCATGGATGGAAGCGTGGTTTTTGGAAGGTCTAGCTGAAGCATTAAGTGTTGGTATTGGCTCTGACGAACAAGCCGGAGTTGAGCGCTACCACGCCCTAACCGGGCAGTGGCCATCTTGGGACCGCATCCACAGTTTATACACGTCGGGACCGTTCAATTTTAGAGGCTATGCCACCAGCGGCGCGTTCGTCGCATGGATTTTAAGAACTTATGGCGCTGAGAAGCTATCTGAACTTCTAAGCACGTTTCGCGCCAAATCCATGCCCTGGTATTGGCCCTGGGCACTAACGCCCATGAATAGCTTTCTCCCTATGGACGAGGCCTTGCGCTCTATGACCGGTAAATCTGGTCGAGAGCTTTACCAACAGTATCAAATGGAAGCTACCTCCCACTGGAAAAAGGCCATAAAATCCCCAGTCCTATTGTCGGACCAAAAAACGAGCGAAACCGCTTCAAGTCCATGGGCTTGGCGCTTTGATGGCACCAAGGTTACGAAAACTAAACTACCGACCGAAGCCGCTAGCTATCAAGTTGCTGAATCTGGCAAGGCGCGCGCGTGGGTTTCTAGCTACTACGCTCAAGCCAACCAACAAAGAATAAGGCTTATCTACCAACCCGATCCAAAAAATCGGCGTCATATAGATACGGACAGCACATGGATTGACGGACCCTGGATGAGCCAAAGCCGCCTCTGGTGGATTGAAACGTCGGTTGAGAAAAGCCGTCTCTGCCAGGCACAACTCAATAATTTTGATCAAAAAAGCGTTTCATGCCTCATGACCGTAAATTTACCAAAACGCATCCGAGTGCTTGGCAGCCAAACAATTGGTAATCAGCTAACCAAAACTCTTTGGATTGCGCGAGATCATGAACTGTTGACCGGTGAATCACACGAGATTCTTGCCGTCGATTTGGAGAGTGAAAAAATCAAAAATTTTGAATCACCTGTTCAGGGGCGACCCCTAAGTGTCGCGAGCGGGAGTGATACTTTATGGATGCTTACCGGAGATCGCTCTTGGCGGCATCTTGTGAAACTAGATGCGACCTTTAAATGTTCGGGCGTAGTTGAACTTTCCGACTTCCCAGTAAGAATCCTCGACTCGAAAACATCCTTGCCGCACGTGGTCTTGTTTTCGGCAAGAGGCTACGCAGCAGTTGCACCTGAAACTGAAAAATTCCCGGTTACCGCCTGCAGGATCTTTTCACCACGGACGTCACCTCTTTTAAGCGCTATGAGATCACCGAATCCCCTATCTCTCTCCGAGGCCGTCCAACGCGCAAGTATTTGGTCCGCGCCACAAGACTCGGCAACGCCCGCGAATACAAGTGCCAAGAGCATGGACTCAACCAATCAAAAAACGTCACAAGATCTACAACATGAGTTGGAAGCTTCCAACTCGACTCCGCCCCCTAACCCTGCTACCTGGCGTGGCAGGCCCATTCTTGCGTTTCCCTGGCTTGGAGCCGACGATCCACTTGGCGCGCAACTTGGGATTATTTCGGTCCCATTAATGGACCACATGCAAAACGAAACACTGCGGGCAACCGTTCTCTTTGGTTTAGCAAGTCGCTTTCCCTATCAGGACTTCACACTGATAACCAACCGGTTTAAACCCACTTGGTCTGTCTCTGGCTTCCGCTCCCAAACTTATAATGGACGCTATCGGGATAAAGCCACGGGCGATATTTTATCGGGATTTCTTGAAGAAAGTGGCGCCAGAATCGACGCAAACTATTACCAGCGTTGGAAGAACTTTAGTCTTAGCTACGAATGGGGGCTTAAAGGCTCAAACCTTAAACCCTACATCGGCCCAACTCGTCGCCAGGGGCACTTGAATGAGCCTTATGCTGGGATTGTCGCCTCCTATATAGGAGGTTCTCGCGTCTATTCCTCCTTATCCTTGCGCGCACGAGGAGCACCCTCAGCAATCAACAAAGTTTACCAATACGATGTCGTCAGCAGCTCGCTCACAACGGGCTTGAAACTTGGTAACGGAAAACTAGAGACCGGCTTAGATGCCAGCAGAACCAGAGGTCCAAGGCGACGAGACCTGCAAGAAATCTATCAGCCGCTTAAAACTTTAATTCCTGGCACGGGCGCTGGCTTGAATCAAAATAGTTTCGCCTTAACCGAAGACCAAGGTCTTTTCAGTCCAGTTTTTGGCGAAAATCAGGCACGCGCCAGACTTCTCTTTACGCATCCTGTGTTCGAGAACTTCGATAAATTTTTGGGTGGATTGGTCTACGTTGATCGATTGGTTGGCAGCGGATTTTTCAACTATGGAACCGCGTGGCGCGGGCGAGAACTCCCAAAAAGCGAAAGCTTTCTCGCAGCACAAGGATATAGCCTCGATCTTTTCATGGACAACAAAGGCGTTAATTTTAATCTTGGCGGTGGTGCTGGCCAAGTTTTGGGCCGCCCTTGGCAGGCATACTGGACTTTTGGCTTTGATGCCTTGTTCTGATTGATGTTCAGACTTTTAACGCCAGGATAATTTATTTAATGTTGTCTACGGTGCATTCATCCGCTACCGTTGAAGGTCAATTTTTATTCATGCAATAGCCAACAGCTTAGCAAGCCTTGACGGCAGAACGTTTTCGATTGGAGAGCTCAGAGTATGGGACTGTTTTCGGGAAAAAAAGGAATCATCATGGGAGTTGCGAACGAGCACTCCCTCGCAGCAGGTGTAGCGGAGTTTCTGAAGAAAGAAGGAGCGGAAATTGGCCTTAGTCACTTGCCCGATAAGCCTGACGGTCCGCCCAAAATGCTTCGCCGGGTTATGCGGGTTGCAGAGCCCCTTGAGATTTCATTTGTTCGCCCCTGTGATGTCAGTAATGACGGAGACATTGTGCGCTTTTTCAATGATGTTAGAGAGCACTTCGGCGTCATTGACTTTCTGGTGCACTCAATTGCATACGCACCCATGGATGACATCAAGTGCGCAACCATTGATGCCAGTCGCGCTGGCTTTCTAAACGCCATGGATATTAGTTGTTATAGTTTCATTGCATGTGCGCGGGCCGCGGCCCCACTTATGGAGCGTGGCGGAGCGATGGCTACAATGACCTACTATGGTGGCGAACGGGTTGTCGGCGGCTACAATCTGATGGGACTTTGTAAAGCGGCATTAGAATCGGCGACAAAATATCTAGCCTGGGATCTCGGTCCTAAGGGAATTCGCGTGAATGCGGTCAGCGCTGGCCCAGTCAAGACATTGGCCTCGTCTGCAGTGCGAGCTTCGGACATGCTGACCATGTATGAATCCATTGCACCGATGGGCCGAAATATCACCGCTGAGGAAGTTGGGCGCTCAACGGGATTTCTACTGAGTGACTTGGCATCTGCCACGACAGGAGAGACGCTGCACGTGGATTGCGGCTATCATGTAATGGGCAGTCCTGGGCGCGCGGTTTTGCCAAAAAATTGATCTGCGGCCAAGCGCCCCTTAGTGGGCGGCTAATTTTTATAAATTGAGAGGCGTTTCCACCCATGGAGCGCTTCTTTTGTTTTATTAATTTATAAAATAAATAATATTTATCAATGATTTCAGACTTATAAGTCGTTTGGATTAATTTAAAAAATCCGTTTTTTTCTGATCTAAGACTCTGATTTTATTAAAAAATAGGTATAAAAAGAACCCGAAAATAAGACTAACTCGCTGGGATTTCAAAGGGTTGGTATACTTTTGTTACCATAATGTCTCTCATCAAATTCTCATTTTTAGAATCTCTCATCCTATTCTAATAAAATCTAATGATCGAAAATCATTCCTAAAATAATTTTATGCTTGCAGCCGATCTGCTTATCCCGTAAACAGTCAAACATCGGGGAAGAAATCCCCCACATCGAGTTAAAAAGCTGAAGTTGGCGGTTTATATAAGTTCTGGTTATAGGAGGTGATTCGATGCAAGTATCTCTACAAGGTAAAAACGTCCTGATTACAGGCGGAGTACGAGGCATTGGTCGCGCTATGACCGAGGCTCTAGCTAAGGCTGGGGCTCAGGTAATCGCCACCTACGTTAGTAATAAATCGGTCGCTGACGACTTCGTCGGAGGCTTGAAGGGTCAAGGACTTAAGGCTCACGCCTGCAAAATGGACGTGCGCAACTCCAAAGAAGTCGACGATGGCGTAGCCGCTATCGAGGCTGAGTATGGGCCTATTGACGTTCTTATCAACAATGCAGGGATCGTAAAAGACGATCTCATGATGGCTATGGAAGACGCCGGCTGGCAGGACGTGATCAATACCAACCTCGGTGGTGCATTCTATGTCACTCGGGCAGTCAGCCGCCAGATGATGCGGAAAAGAACCGGAAACATCATCAATGTGTCGTCTGTTGCTGCGTCCCGCCCTGGACGAGGCCAAGTCAACTACGCAGCCTCCAAAGGCGGTATTGAGACAATGACTAAAGCGTTAGCCGTAGAGTTGGCGCCTAGAAACATACGCGTGAACTGTATCGCTCCTGGCGTCATTGAAACGGAAATGAGCCAAGACGTACGCGATGCAGCAGGTGACAAAATTCTTGAGAGCATACTCGTCAAGCGTTTTGGTAAGCCGGAAGATATCGCCAACATGGCGGTATTCCTCGCGTCAGATCTCACCTCTTATATCACGGGTGAGGTCATACACATCGACGGTGGTATTAAATTGTAAGTTACAACTGGCGGGGATGCTCGCGGTTGAAACGATAGGGGCAAGGGTTCAATTACGTTTCTGTAGTTCTTAAGGCAAGAAAGGATGTACAAATGCAGTCAACATTCGAAAAAATCCAGGACATCATCGTTGAGGCTCTTTACTGCGAGAAAGAGCAAGTCACTCGTGACGCCAACCTGATGGCCGACCTCGGCGCGGAGAGTATCGACTTCCTCGATATCGTTTTCCGCCTCGAAAAAACCTTCGGAATTAAACTTCCTAAAGGTGAAGTCGAGCAACGCGCTCGTGGCGAACTCGGTGATGGTGAGTTCGAAGTACAAGGCGTCCTGCAAGAAAAAGGTCTTGCACGTCTTCGTACGATCATGCCGGAAGTTTCTCCGGAAAAGATCAAGTCGGGTCTCCGCGTTAAGGATATCCCGACCTTGTTCTCGGTAGCGACCTTCGAGCGAATGGTCCTTGAGCAACTCGGAGAAACTCCGACGAGCACAACCAGCGCTGGCGAAGCGAAAGCTGCAACCGCGACGGTTTAATCAGCCCTATCCTCTCCGGCGAGCTAGGCCTTCGGGCCTAGCCCGCCCCCTTACTGAAGCAGTTGGTACTTGTTGGCGGTTGTGGCAAAGGAATAAGGTTATGAGATTCTTATTTGTAAGTCGGATCCAGGACATCACTGGAGAAAAAATTAAAGGCCAGGTGGACTTCTCCGCCGGTGAGCCTTGGCGTCGTAATACTTCTGAAAATAAAACTGAAATTAGCACGAGTGTTGTTTCCGAAGCAGTCGGACAGCTCGTTTCATGGATGGCTCTGCGGGACAACAAGTTCACAGGCCGCCCAGTCTTTTTATTTGCGTCCCAAATTGACCTAAGCGGAACAATTCACGCTCCAGGCACTGTGGATCTGGAAGCTTGGATCTCTAACCGCAGCGAAGACTCTTTCATATTCTCTGGTACCGCCAAAGTTGACGGCAAGACCGTTGTCGAAATCAAAGAATGCGGCGGTTACTTTATGCCGCTTGCTGAACTTGAAGATCCATCCGTCACCAGTAAGCGTTTTGAGACGCTCAGTGCCGGCGGGTTACCGGCCAATCCAGCGGGAGAAGCTTTCAACTTCGCCGGGCTAGTTGACCAGGTGATGGAAATTGATCCAGGAAAGTCGATCAAAACGGCTAAAGTCATGAAAACAACTGAACCCTTTTACGCTGATCACTTCCCTCGATTCCCAGTGACACCAATTGTCGTGATTAACGAAATGATTGCAGAGGCAACCCGATGCATGATGACAAAAGACTCTGCAAACCCAGCCATCATTCACCCAATTGCTGTTCAAGACCTTAAAATAAAATCATTCATTCGGCCAGGTGACACGGCCATCATCCAAAGCAAAGTGACCGAATCTAATGGGAACGAATTTGAAACAGTTTCAGAAATCTTGGTCAATGAGAAAAGGATTTTAAGAGGACGTTACCGATACCGACAGATCCAGTGAAAAATTGATCAAGAAGGTAACGATAGAAAAAAAGGGGCAAAACAATGAAAACAAACAAAAAAAGAGTAGTGATCACCGGGATGGGAGCTGTAACACCTACCGGTAATACTATGAATGACACTTGGAATGGGATCGTTGAAGGCAAAAAGAACGTTGGACGTGTCGAGATATTCGATGCTGAAAAATTTCCGACTAATTTTGCATATCAGGTGAAAGATTTTAAATTGAACACCAAAGGTCTCGAGGGAACCCAGAACGCTAAACTCCTCAACCGTGCTGGTGAATTTGGCTGGAATGCCGCGATCGAAGCAGCAAACCAAGCCAATCTCCTTGGAAATAATCAAATCAACCCAATGCGGACAGCCCTCTGTTTAGGGGTTGGCGTAGGATGTACGAATCTAGACTGGCAGCAGAAGGTTTACCTTTCTGACAAACTCGAAGGTGATGATTTCACCCTTAATCATCGTCAAAACTTCCCAAATACGCTTACGAGTTTGGTTGCTAATCTTTTGGGAGCAAAGGGCGCTGCGTCAACCATTCACACGGCCTGTGCATCATCAGGACAAGCTCTTGGTGAGGCCTACGAAATGATTGCTACTGGCGAGTATGACGTGGTCATGACCGGTGGCGCTGATTCCATGATCAATCCTTTCCAAATGGCTGGATTTTGTTTGCTAGGAGCTCTTTCGTCACGAGTGAGTGACCCATCTCAGGCATCACGTCCGTTTGACCTGAGCCGTGATGGTTTCGTACTTGGGGAAGGTGCTTGTATGCTCGTTTTTGAAGAGTATGAGCATGCAAAAGCCCGCGGAGCGACTATACTTGGCGAGATTTGCGGTTACGGCGTAACCGAATCGGCGTACCGTATTACTGACCTTCACCCCGAAGGTCGAGGCGTCATTGAATCAATGCAGATGGCCCTAGACGATGCGGGAATTAAGCCGCACGATGTGGGTTACATCAACGCTCACGGTACTTCTACGGCACTGAACGACAAAGTCGAATCACTTGCTATCAGTAAAGTCTTCGACAAAACTGCGTGCCCAACCAAGGTATCAAGCACGAAGAGCACGACGGGTCACTTGATTTCTGCAGCTGGAGCCATCGAATTTGCCGTTGCGATGCTGGCTCTTAAACATCAAGTTTATCCACCGTCCACGAACCTTAAAGAACAGGATCCAGGCTGTGATGTCGTCCTCACTCCTTCGACTCCAACTACGATGACAAGCTCTTATGCTCTGTCGAACTCAGTTGGTTTCGGTGGATCCAATACCTCACTTGTTGCGCGGAGGGTTTAAGTCATGAGTACAACAACTATGAACCAAAAATCAGAAGACATTGTTGTGACCGGCCTCGGAATGCTGACTGCAACTGGTTTAGGCGTGGACTCAAACGTCCAGGCTTTTGACCAAGAAACGTCCAAAAAGACAGCTGAAGACTATAAAGTCGTCGGCTTCAATCCGGCACCGCATTTGACTGATAAAAAAGTGGTGAAAGCGGTTTCGCATCGGGACGTTTTGGGTCTCGTGGCGATGGAGGATTGCTTGAAACAATCTGGAATCAATGCCCAAACGATTAACCCAGATAGAACTGGGCTATATGTTGGTGCACCCGCATCCTCATGTGCGGACTTACACAACTACAGTGACGCCGTTTTGGCGTCTGTGGACGCTTACGGAGTTTTGAACGAAAAAGATTTCGGCGAGCATTTCAAATCGGCCAGTCCAACGACACTTTTAACGGGACTTCCAAACAACGTACTTTGTTATGGTGCCAAGACGCTAGACGCTCGCGGCCCCAACTCTAACTATACAACCATGGAAACAAGCTCACACATGGCCGTGATGGGCGCAACTCGGGCTCTCAAAATGGGCCGATTGGACTGTGCAGTCGTTGGAGGCTATACAGCTCACTCCAACAAAGAGTTCATCTCTTCCATGAAGCAACGTGGCCTATATGATGGCACTCCGATTGCTGAGGGCGCGGCATTTGCCACTCTCGAAACGCGTGCCAATGCCACTAAGCGTGGTGCTAAGCCAGTTTGTAGAATCGTCTCATGTGCAGCAGCAACTGATGCCATGGGTCCCTACAAGACGAATTCACAGAGTCCCGTTCTTACGGAACTCGTGAAGCAAGCCTTACAAAACGCAAAAGTTCAGGCAACAGATATCGGTATTATTATGACCTCTGACAGTGGCCTTGCTCCTGTCGACGCTGCTGAACAGACCGCGATCGACACCATTTGGAATGGCGCGGAAAAACCCGCCATGGCGTCGACCTCGGCTCGCTGGGGTAACCTCGTTGAAGCGGGTGGACTTGCTGAAATAGCATTCCTATCCGGCTGCTACACGAAAAAGACAGTTCCAAACTCCGCGAAAGTTAAAAACGGCGGGGAGTTTAATGCCGCCAAGCGCACGGCATTGGTACTGCGCTCATCACCATGGGGTGAATACTCCTGCATGATCGTGGAAATGGAATAGTTAAGAAGACGGTTTTAAAGTTCTGTTGTGCTGTTATCTGAATCGTATTTATGGGGCAAAACGGGAGGCAAAAATGGAAATTCTAGTAACAGGTGGCAGTGGATTTCTGGGGGCAGCAATGCTACCTAGTCTTGTCCGCGACAACAAAGTTAAAAAAATTCAACTACTACTTCGTGACTCACCGCGACAGCCAGCTTCAGAGCGCTTAAACAGCCTCGTAGAAAAAGTTTTTGCGCCAAATGACCGTGAGTTTGCACTGTCTAAAATGGAAGTCGTAGCTGGAGACCTGACTCTGGATTATATGGGTCTTGACTCTGCAACCCGTGAACGTCTCGAGCAATCTTGTACGCACATTCTTCACATCGGCGCGAGTACCGACTTTGCCGCTCCTATCGAAGAATCTAGGCGCATCAACGTTGAAGGAACTCGCCAGCTTCTAGAGTTGGCTGTTGCATGTCGTCAACGCGGTAAACTTGAGCGTTTCGACTACGTTTCAACCGCATTCGTAGCTGGCACAAAGTCCGGCGTCGTCACTGAAGACGATCTAGATCGGTCTCAGAGATTCGCTAATGCTTATGAACAAAGTAAGTTCGAGGCCGAGATCCTTGTGCGGGACTACAAGGAGATGCTTCCAACAACGATTTATCGTCCATCTATCGTTGTAGGTGACTCCCGCAACGGCTTCACACCGCACTTCAAAGTGTTGTATTGGCCTCTGCAGCTTCTTTCCAAAAACATTCTTCCTTTCGTACCTTGCAGTCGCAAGGCTCGCTTGGACATCGTGCCAGTCGATTTCGTCGCTAACTCGATGTACAAAATCATGATGACTCGCAAGAGTCTCGGTAAGACATTTTACCTTACCGCGGGCGCCGAAAAAGGCGTTCGCATCGATGAACTACTGAACGACGCATTCGAGCAAACCAACATTCAACGCCGACCCCTTATCCCGGTTTGGATCTTCAAACTCGTCAGGGGAACATGGCTACGCCGAATCATGTCGGAAGATTTCTGGAGAACGTGCGAACTCGCGGCCGTGTATAACGACTACCTCTCGGGTACCAACGTTATATTCGACAACCGCAAGTCAACAGCTTTCCTCAGGTC
>JBAXLR010000059.1:0-15907 GCA_037134655.1 bacterium
CCTGGATTGATAGCTGGGCTGGCATTTGCTTTACTATGCGTCTTTGGCAGTGGAGATCACGAAGCCCTGATAAACGCGAAGCCTGATTATGTGCTGATGATGACCGCATTACTCCTGCTGATCTTCACCCTCGATGGCCTCTTGTTAAGCCCAGCCCTTGTAGCATTTCTTTTGGTGGCAGGTCTTAGTTTTAAAATCACGTGGCTTCATTTTGCCGTTTGCGGTCCCATCATTGTGTGGGGGGCTCTAGGTAAAAGGCTTTATAAGGACTGGCCAAAGATCCTTCTTGGCGGAATTTTAGCTACACCCTGCCTTGCTCCTTGGGCCATTAAAAATTGGCAGTTCTTTAGAAATCCACTCCATCCGGCCCAATCAAAGTTTTTCTCCAGCACTCTCTGGAGTCCAATGCTTGATACCTACTGGCAAGAAATCACTTTAAAACCAAAGGGGCTAAGTGCGTTTATCGAAAATTTCTTTCAAGCAGCCCTCGGTCTACCAGGACGTTGGGGTTGGCTGTGCCTTGTGCTCGTAGGATTTCTTTACTTGGGATGGAAAGCTTCATCTGGGCGGCGGCAGATCGTGTGGTCTCACGTGGCATTTGCTCTTTGTGTTTTAACGTACCTTGGGGTTTGGGGCTTTTTTTATAATGCTCATATCTTTAACCGTTTCGTAGCGGGAGCGTTTGCTTTTCCAATCGCTGTCATTTGGTTTGCCAGCAGAAATCTTGGGGCATCTAAACTTGTTCCGATTTTAATGCTGATCCCGTTCATCGCGTACGGCCAGATAGAGGTCACCATCGCCCGTCTAAAGCAAGCAGCCGTCACTTCATTTGAAGATTTAGCTTTTGCCGCTGACAAAGGTCCCATGCAAAAAGTCCCTGATCTTTTGCAGATTAAAGCCGATCGACTTGAAAAGTTCCCAAGCGCGAAATTTACTGAAGCTGGGATATTGAGTGACTTTGCTTTTAATTATTACGGACCATCGGCATTTTGGGTCGCCTCAGATCCTGTGACCTGGTGGCATATGGAGCATTCCGGAATTGATCCCATCAACGGTGATGGGCTGGAGTTTTTTCGAAAAATGAACATTCGATATGTCTGGGTCGTAGACCCTGCCATATTCAAGAAAGCACCACCGGCCATTCAAAATGTAATTGAGCGGTTGGAGCCTATGCCTTCGCGCCTTGGCCGACTATATTTTGTAAAAATTTAAGGCTGTCTGGCCACGCAGATAATCTGACCGCCCACCTGCGGCGTCAAGGGGCTTAAACCACCCAAAGAGCGCAGAGGGGCTTTGAGTATAGAGGGTTCAAGACCAACTTTTGAAAGCAGAAAATTCAAACTGTAGCGTGTAAACAGAGTCTTATGCTGTTCATCGCGCACACCGGACCAGTTTAGAGGCCGCGCGTACCTTTCCCAAGACATGAGATTTGGCGTGGTGAGCACAAGACTCCCTGTTGGCGTCATCACTGAACGCAGATTTTTAAGAAATAAATACGGTGAATCAAGATGCTCTAGAATGTCAAACGCAAGGATACGGTCGAATTTTTCGCCTTTAAATTCAACAGTCCAATCTTTGGCATTGAGATCAGCATTCATAAACCGCCAAGACGATTTCTCGGTTAGCCCTTTGGGCTTCACGATGTCGATGCCAATGGCTGATCTAGCACCTTGTTCCATGGCAGATGTAACCAGAACCACAGCCCACATCAAGTAAGCTCAAGTTTTTCATGGAGCTTAGACCAAGATCCGACAGCCAACGCAGATGATCTTGATCTGAACTAAGTGGCGTCATTGATATTCCCTAACAGTCATGGCTAAATTTTTGCTCGGCGATTCTCGGCAAACATTCAATCATAGACTAATCATAGGGGTATAAAACTTCAAGTTCAATGTCGTCACATTCAACGTGAGAGAAAACAGAAATTATTGGCAAGGCTGCACGGTGTAGACCATGTTGAGATGGCCAAATCCATGAGCGACATGGACTACTTTAAAAGCCACGTTACCGCTTGCGTCAACAAAGCCTTTGGCGCGCATGTCAGAGATTTTAATCTGGTTATGGTTGATGGGCTGGATACCCATTCCTGAAATTTGATTTAAGGCAGAAGCTAGACTTTGGGAATTGGTGCCAATAGTTACTTGCTGGCCTTTGTAACGATAAACAGTCGAACCTTTAGCATCGATTCGCCCACTAGCGCCTTCAGCGTTATTTCCATCTTTGATAATCAGGGCATGCTCAGGTATTTCAATATTACGCCCATTGGCAGGAAATTGATCGGCTTCTTTCACGATGAAGGCGACATCATCAAGCCCAAACGACGTTACCGGCAAGATATCACCAGCAATTTCTGAAACGTTAAACTTTTGGACTGCTGACCACGCTACATCCGACTGGGGCATGGGATCTTTCTTGCCGGAAACCGTATCTTTGTGATGCGGAATACTAAAATTAAATGCCTTTGGCGTTGTACCACGAACACAGGCTGTCTTGTTACCGCCATCAGTGCTGATACCAGTCTCTGGATTACCAGGACCCTGAAGGGGCGGATCTAAGGGTGGTGGATCTACGGGTGGCGGCTTAATTGTTTGCCGTACGGCTTGGGCATTATTACTTGCAAATTCTGCATCGGCACAGCCGTGCGTTAGAGCTAAAAGGGGCAGTAAAGTAAAGATACAGAGCTTTTTCATATTGATCTTTTCGGGTGTTTTGGCGCGCAAGTTTAGAAAACTCAAAAAAACCTATAGATTAGGGGATGTTAAAGTGGCGTTTTGGGTCACCTCTTCCACAAATTGCAGACGAAACGTGATGCTGAGATGACAGACACCCGGAAAATCTCATGGCTCTTTTAATTTGAAGGGACTTCCCATGGTGGAATTTGTAGAAATTCCGCCGCCTGATCCCGTGGTCGGTGATACGTAAGGTTTCAAAGTCGTTGTGTTGACGGAGGGAGATAGGGTGCTATTTGTGGTCAGTGGCCGCATATAGCTTTCTTTTGGAATCGAATTGCTCGGAAGTGCCTGCATGGTCGCAGGCGTCACTGGGCTAAGTACCAGCGGCTTTGAGGAGCTTGTCGAGGTTGAGAAGCTTTCATTTATCAGCCGGTTTGTGGTCGTAGATATAGGCTTTGTGCTGTAGCCCGAACTGCTGCCACTGACCCAGCCACTACCATAAGAGCTCGTGGTGATGGTTGGTTGCATGGTTGAGTACTTGGGAGGAATGTAGACGCGCTCATTAGCCTGCTTATAGAGTGATGACATGTTGTTGTCACGAATGGTTGCATTCATCGGCACTTCCATTTGACGTTGCTGGTACCACATAGGCCTTGCCTGGCCAAGAGTTCCAACACCTTCAACAACTGGTTTGGATAATTTTGCCGCCAACCCAACATAGGGGACACTTTTGACGGCACCACCAAAAGTACTGATGCTCTCCGAAGCCGTCGTCGTCGCAAAGTCAATGCCGTCGAAGTTGCCTTCGCCCAGTTTGACACCTTGGTTGCCGCCAACCTTCAGTCCAGTTTTGATGACATCACCATATTTCATTCCAGTGGCGGAGAAAATAACGTCCGCCGGCATCGAAAGTCCGTTACCAGCCATACTGGCGCCGTCTTGATTGACGATTGCTGTAGCCAGTCCATACTGGCCCTTAACTAATGAACCAAGTGCCTTACTGCCGGCTTTCTGTGCTGGTGTCACGTCTGGCCCTATTGATGATGGGCTTACCGCTGATCCTATGAGGAGTCCGTAGTTTCCAACACCCTGCCAATTAGTCCGCCACTGACCCTGTGGTGCATCCATGTCCACTGGGCTCCACTTCTTCATATATGTTGTGGCTTTCGCATCAAAATGCTGCTGTGCAGCAGAGAATTTTTGGATTTCCAGTTGAGCTTGTTTCCATGAATCATCACTTTGCTGACGATACTGCTGTGCCGTCGAACCCAGAGTGGAGACCTCTGAGGGTGGTAATTTACTAATACTACTTACTATGGTTCGGCCCTGAGAATCCGTGTCGGGTGTGCGTCCAAACCCCCATGATTTGCGATCAAAAAATCCAGGCTTCGGAGAACGCGAATGATCCACTTTGTACACAGCATTTGTCATGTCATCTTGAATCAAATAATGGTGTGAGGTCTCTCCGTTAGTTTCAAAGCTGGCAGGATTTACGGATGTTCGGCCTATTACGGTACCAACCGCGCCACCCGGTAGAGTCACTTTGGTGCCGGGCCTTGCTTGTTGGTTGAACCTGAGCCAATCTTCTTTAGCTAGCTGCTGATTGTTTGGCAAAGAAATGCCCGAACTGCTACCGTCCAACGAGAGTCCTCGTGTGATCCGACCAGGCTGGAAAAACGTTTCAAAATCTTCGCCGGATTCCTCAGCTGGGGCAGACTCCCCGACTTCATCCTCACTAGAAAGACTAAATTTACTCGATGATGAGCCCGTCGTCGCAGCCACTCGATTGACTTTACGGTCTACAAGTGACGAAGCTCCAACTGAGATCGTTCCGAATGTTGGGCCTGACAGCAAAGTATCATTACCTTCAATCTCAGGGTCATTGGCGTGACGATCGAGCAACTCTGAAACCACGCCCGGGATTTTTGTATTTACACCCTCAGCTGCAATGTCCATGGAGTTATTGTCTTGCTTTCTCCAATGGGTGATTCCTTGGCCCTTGGTCCGAACCGAATAAAAATCTTTCATATTGGTGGACCAGAGGACCGACCCATTTTTAAAGTATTTATTCGATATGCCGCCGGCGATCACCCAAACTTGATTGCCCACTTCACGAAACTCCACCATGGTTTTGCCTGAAATGGGCGACACTAAGCGATTGCCAATTTTGGCCAAAACAACAGGATTTTTGTCGCCACTCACCAAAATGTTTAAGTAAGAGACGAGATACTCTTCCAAACCTCCCAGTCCATCTTGCACAGTGATGACCTGATGGGCGTTGGACTGGTTTCCGTCAGAGCTTACGGTTATTTTTAGCGGTTCATTTGGCGTTTTCATCTTGAAAAACGTTTTCCCGATGGCCACATATGGCGTGTCCTCAACGCCAGCGATTGTGGTAGAAAAATAGAATAACTGTTCAGTTTTTGAGATGCCTCCAAGTGGAATTGGTCTTGCGCCGGGTGCCTGTCTGATCACAAGAATCAAATCTTGTTCTTGAGTGGGCACGGTGTATCTGATCCCAGCTGGAAGCCTGGTGGGATCGATCTTTAATTTCTGCATCAGTTCATCAGCTGACAAATTACTACCCGAGAACGTACCTGATGATTTCGCTAAATCATCTGTTCGCTCAGGCATAAAGATCCCAGTCTTGAGCGAATTAGCGGTGGCGATGACTTTCAGCCTTGAATCAGTCGGTGGTTTGCATGAAAGCAGATACAAACCAGAGAGAAACAATAACCCCATGGTTTTAAACTGATTCACGGTATGCCTCCCAAGCCTTGTTTATACAAAGAACGAACCGCGTAAGCTCGCTCATCCGGACTTCACCCGAAGATCTGTTCGGACTTCCTGCCTGGGGGCTTGAGTGTTTCTTGGCATTACGGATAATTAGCTGAAATAACTTCGGTTATTTGGCTAATCAGAAGGCCTTTATTCGTCTTCAAAACGCTCTTGGCGCGCTTTTTTCTTTTGTTTGGCAAACTCCGCCTGGGCTTCAGCTTCACGGAATCTTTCTGTTTTCTCAGCCTTAGCTTTTTGGCGGGCGGCCATCTTGGCATTTTTTTCAATTCTTAGAAGCCTTACGATCAGCTCACTTTCACGAGCTTTATCTTCCACGTCTGGCTTTAGACCATCTTCGGCGAGGATTCTTTTATATTCCCTCATCTCGGCAAGTTTACGCTTAATACGGTCCATCTCGCCGAGTTCTTTATCGGTGAATTTCAGATCAAGGACCTCTTCAAATCGCTTTTTTTTCTTAAAGCCCTTGGGGCCGGGAGATTTCTTTCCGGAAGATGGCGATTTAGCCCCAAGTTTATCTTTGGGTTTAAATCTTGAGGGTCTTGCAGCTGGTTTTGCAGAGGGTTTTGTCGCTGCTCTCGCAGCTGGTTTTGCAGAAGGCTTTGTCGAGGGTTTACCTTTGAAGGGTTTTGGAGCCATGGCTATTTGATCTTTCTTTTTCTAGGCGTTAGGTGCGATTAATTTTATGCGGCGAGGCCTGGGCAATGGGCATGAGCACAATTTCTTCAATATTCACGTGCGCAGGGCGATCCGCCATGAACCAAATACATTCTGCGATATCTTTAGGCGTTAGGGGCTTTAGACCCTGATAGACTTTCTTGGCCCGCTCTTGGTCATCTTTAAACCGTACCTTTGAAAAGTCCGTCTCCACCATCCCTGGATCAATCAAAGACACGCGAATAGGCGTGCCGTTAAGCTCTAGTCTTAATGTTTTGGTAATGGCGCGAACCGCGTGTTTAGTGGCGCAGTAAACACTTCCGCCCTCATAGACTACCGTACTGGCGATACTTCCCATATTCACAATATGGCCATGGTTTTGTTCTTTCATGGCCGGTAAAAATTCACGAGTGACACGCAGAAGCCCTGTGACGTTCGTGTCGATCATGGTCTCCCAATCACCAACGTCACCCGTGGCCACATGATCAACTCCGAGGGCGAGGCCAGCGTTATTAAACAAAAGGTCGACCTTTCCACCACAGGCCTTTAGAGCCTTGGACGCAAAGTCTTTGACTGACTGCTGATCGGTGACATCAAGCTCTAAAGCGACTACTTCTGGGGCATTTTTTTTGGCAAGGCGTTTAGAAAGGGTTTCAAGTCGCTCGAGCCTTCGTGCAGACGCGATCACTTTCCAGCCTTTTTCCGCAAACAAAATAGCCGTCTCCTCACCAATACCAGCCGATGCGCCAGTGATGACGATTGTGGGAGGAGATTTAGTGCTGATCATAATTTCTTAGAAACTTTCACGCCGCGCTCGTTACCTTCACCAACGGAGCAGGACTCAAAGCCCTTATCGACTGCATATTGGTGCTGAATACGGCGATAAAAACTATTCATGGGCTTAAGGAAAACTTCTTCCACTTCACCTGAGGTGATTTTAGCCATCGCATCATCCACTGAAGCCAGTGCAAGTTTTTCAGTTTCGGCGTCAGCTTGTTGATTATGCCCGCCGCCGCCATGACGTCCCTTGTGACCGCCACCTTGATGTTGTCCGCGCTGGCCATCACCACGATGATTGCCTCGGTCTCCTCTACCGCCATGCTGACCGCCATGCTGACCGCCATGCTGACCACCGTGCTGACCACGGTGTCCGCCGCCTTGCTGGCCACGATGTCCACCGCCTCCACCGCCATGCTGGCCACGATGCTGAGGGCCGCCGCCTTGAGGCTGACGATTACCGCGGAAGTTGGGCATATTTTTACCAACGGGAGGACGAGATCCTTCTTCAATCTCTTCAGGCTCCACGTCAGCAAATGCCCAGCGTAGGAAACGGTCAAAATAGGCGTAGTAGCCTGGGAATTCTTCTTTGAGGACAACCGAGATCGTCGCCCAAACTTCTTTGCTCTCATCAGTTTCTGCGTTATGGGCAGGAAGAGCCGTGCCAGTCTTCAGTAGAACCAAATCAGCCAGATCAAGTGTGAACTTCATAAATGGTTCAACGATATTATTGAGCATGATGTGATCCAGTGGAGTTTCTTCCACCATCTCCGGATACTGGGCAGCATACCAAAGACTCATTCGTCCCATAAGGCCTTTTAGGTCCATAGACTTGAGCTCACCAGGAAGTGTCTCCAAAGTAGCACCCACCATAATGGGCCAGCGACCTTTGTTTAAAACCACTTCATCCGCACCCTCGCCCGCTGGCGCAGCTGTTGCCCGCTGGGTTCTCTCGTGCTCAAGACAGGTAAACAAAAAGTAGTCGATGGGGACATTGCGGCCCCTTTGGAGTTCGACTCGCTCTTTCATGGTGTGTTGTGGTTTTTGTTCGGTGGCTTCTTCTTGTTGTTTCTCTGACATAAGACCTAGGCTTCCTAAAAAAATTCTTCGGTTGATATTAGCTTTTCATCCGACGCGCCAAGTTCAAGACTCGGCAACTTGCGACTGTAAGTTCTTCGGCGGCAGTCCACTCTTTTGAGTCCTTGCGCGCCATCGTATAGGCGGACAACTCAAGATCACCCTCAAACGCGTCAATGACATCTTCGACCGCTTTGACATAGTCCGGTGACCCAAGAGCCGCTTTCTTTAAGGTTGCTGACGCCTTTTTCAAATGAGCCACCGCATCATGCTCTTCTTGTTCTGCCAACAATGGATTCAGTTCATCGATGGCTGACACAAGATCAGCGGCACTTTCTTTGCGGTCACGTTTGATTACTTTGGTCATTGTAACTCCAGAAGCCGGATGATCTTGCTTTAGACAAAAACTCGGTCTTCTATATCAGGTCTTTTGTTTTTGATGGGTGGTCAAACAGGACCTACCCACTCGTTTTTGACTTTGAAAATTTTGGTACCTTGGTACCACTTTTGAAGCCCTTGAGCTGACCGTCTTTGGCAGGTCTCTTTAGGTCTCCTTTTCAGCCTTTGGGGAGCATAGGACAGGACACGGCAATATGCAACGATTTCGATGTGGTATCAGGGACCTAGGGGCCTGCCGAGGGCTCTGGGATACGGCTGGATAATTATTTTGGCTCTGGCTGGGGGCTAGGGGCACTTTCACATTGACGGCACGGTGGGGTTTTTGTACATAAATCTCCCTCGAAGTTTTCGTCGGTGAAGGCTAAGGGCTCGTAGCTCAGTTGGTAGAGCAGTACACTTTTAATGTACGGGTCGATGGTTCGAATCCATCCGGGCTCACTTTCACAAGAAAAGGCGTTTAATTCGATTGTTTTTTGCATTTTTTCCGTCCTGTCCCCATCGTCTAGAGGCCCAGGACACCACCCTTTCACGGTGGATACAGGGGTTCGAATCCCCTTGGGGACGCCATTTCCTACAAAAGTCTCATTTATCATTAATGCTGCAAGGCAGTCTTTCGGACTGACGCGGCCAATCGTTGATCGAGGATAGTGATTTTGTGAACCTTTTTGGGAAGATACAACTGATAAAGAAAATCCCTTAAAGTTATTGATAGTTACTCCGATCCTCTCCAAAGCCTTTTCGGGGGGGGTGTCATGCGTTTCGTGCTCGGTGTCATTGCGACATTACTTAGTGTCACCTCTTGCTCAGGCAAGAAAGTTGAGTCGCGTCAAGCCGAGCAGCCAACTGAAGTCTCAGGCGGCTTTGGGCTGACGATGCAGTGTAGTGTGCTTAACCGCGACACGGACGATGCAACGTCGTCAAACATCGGCTGTTTGGTGTACAACGACGATGGCAGTCGTTTTACCGGTTCTATTGTTGGAACAACCGCGGAGATTGTCACATCGTCTGGTGAGGTGATTAACGCCGCACAGATTGTTAGTGGTGCCTCGGCTGGTAACTACTCGGTCGGCGTTGAAGTCGCTAATCTAAAGCCGAGTGATGCCGCCACAATTCGAATCTCTGCAAGTTTTGATAATTCGCCCCGAATGTTGGTGGCTTCCCTCAAAGGACGTCTTGCGACCACGTGTGATGAGGACGTCACTTACTATGTTGATAAAACTGCTGACGTAAAAAATATTCTGTGCACGAAAGACAGACCATGTCCCTCGATTAATAGTGCAATTAATCTTTTCCCCGACATTATCAGCTGCAAAATCACGATCGAAATCGTGGGCCTGGAATTTATTGAATCAATTTTAATAAACACGAAGCAACTGCAGCATGCTGGTCAAATTATATTTGAGGGCGTGAAATCTAAAGATGGTAAATTACCGATTATCAACCAACCGTCTGGTAATAAAGCGCATTTCACATTGGTAGGACTAGAAAGTTCAACTTTCACATCCACCTTCGCCGTGATCATCCGTAACCTCGCGTTGAAAGGTCAGGGTCAAGCCAAGGGTATCAGCGCAGTAGTTTCTAGATCATCCAAAGTCGCACTTGAAAATATGGAAATATCTCAGTACGAAACTGCTGTGAGGCTTTCAGATTCCAGCTCTATTGGTCTTAGGAATGTCACGATTACAGACAGCGGGCGCGGTCTTCTAGCTCCGAATGACACTAGAGTCATAAATCTAGCCGGCGAAATTGTCGTGATGGGGAGCGCTACGATAAATTCAAAGCATCCAAAGCGATCTGATTTTCCAGGAATTCATATTCTTGGCGCAGGGTTGATTACAATAGGAGTAGAGCCATTCTCTTTAAAAATTAAAGATTTTGACCAAGGCTTGAGTTTAACGAATGCCACGGCGTCTCTTCAGCCAGGTCATAAAATTGAAATCCAAAATATTCGCGATGGTATTGTTTTGCAAGATGCGAAACTTAAATTAATAGATCAGATAATGGTAAGAGCTGATCTAACAGAGGCACAGCAAGTTATGCTTGATCAGAACACTCCACTGTCGATTGCCATCAAAGATTTTCAAGGAGCCGCGTTCAATCTGAACAAGGGAACTATTTCTGATGACACCATCGCCTTAGATGTAAAACCTAAGATTGAAATTACGTCAGCTCTAACCTCACTTCCGACAACCCAGCTGATTAGCGCGGTGGAATCGAGTTCAGTCATACTAGTGAACTCTGCGTTAGATTTTTGCCTAGCGGCACCAGCTCAAATTCCACCTGCACCTTTGACACCTTGGGATAACAACCCTAACAGTCGGGCGCGGTACGCCATGACAGTTCATAGCGAATCAGATGCGCTTTTGCATTGGGACCAAAGTCCCTTTAGGAAATCAAATGAATGCTCTCCCAATGTGCGTCACTTCGTGCAGACATACGAATACAGATTCCCAGCGCCCTCTAACGGCACCGAGGCTTGCCCAATCGGCTATCAAAAAGCCAGTGATAACATCTGCTACGGCTCCATGGGATACGCTCGTCATAGACACAAGATTGGCGAGGATTTCTTCCTCAAATTCCTCGGTGTTCTTGAAAGCGACAGCCGAATCGACAACTTGCCTACACCGTAATAATCAGCCTAAAAACTCTTTGACGTTATCGGTCTGAATTAGCTTGAAGTCACCTTTTGGCAAGATCCTTTTGGCTAGGCCGAATAGTACTTTGCCCGGTCCGATTTCAACGAATTGGTTAATGCCGGCATGGTGAGAAACTTCGATGGTTTGAGTCCACTTCACCGCGCTATCAATTTGCTTGATCAGATAATCTGGGCCGTAGTCTTCCGTGATCTGAGCGGTGAGATTCGGAATAATTTTTGTTTTGTTTTGAGTAAACTTCGTGGCCGTTAGTAGTGGCGTCATTTCAGCTCTGGCTGGCTTCATCATGGATGAATGAAACGGGGCCGACACTGCCAAAGAAACAAACTTCACGGCCTCTGCAGTGAGGGCTTCTTCGAGGCGCTTTACGGCCTTGGCGTTACCCGCAACGACCAGTTGCTGGGGACTATTATAGTTGACGACTTCGACAGGCTCAGTGGGACTTGCTGCTTTCTTGCAGTAATCTTCCAGTCGTGATGCTTCCATGGAAAGAACGGCGGTCATAGCGCCTGTGCCTTCAGGCACGGCTTTTTGCATGGCTGTACCGCGGGCCCTTACAAGTCGAATGGCATCAGCAAATCCCAGACGTTCAGAGGCGACCAGGGCCGAGTATTCCCCAAGGCTATGGCCAGCAAACATATCGGCCTTGAAACCTTTTTCATTGGTCATAACACGCCACGTGGCGACACTGGTTGTGACGATACACGGCTGAGTGTTAGCCGTCAGTTTCAACTGATCTTCTGGACCTTCAAGGCAGAGTTTTGTGATGGGTGCATTGGCCGCATCTTCAGCTTCTTGGAAGATTTCTTTGACGTAAGAGAAGTTATCCAAAAGAATTTTGGCCATTCCTGGATACTGACTTCCTTGGCCGGGGAACATGGCGAGTGTTTTCACGTCTGACATAAAACTATCCTTAAAAAATTTTGGGGATAAAATTTTATCATTTAGAACATTAAAGCGATACCCAGGTCAAAACGCTCATCCGTGCGCGATTCGGCGGCACGATGGTCTCCGGTAAAAACCCTTGGCGGATCAGCTGTATAGGTCGTGGACTTCATGGCGCCCACAAGGGCCACGTAGCGTGCCAAGCGAATGGAGCCGCCCATGGATGAATTAATTGTTGGGCTGGCCGAGTCATCAAAGACTTCAAGCCCCTCACCCTCGTCTTTGGCCCGACGCCAACCCTCGTAGCCCGCACCCAACGTCACGAATGGGGTGAAAGGACTGGGATTAGGTAGTTTGATGACAACATTTCCCTCGGCAGAGGTCCTCGTTGTTGAAAATTCTTTTTCCTCACGGGCGATATAACCAGCGTTAACGCCCCAACCTGCATAGCGACTAAAGGGGAAAGTCACGCCAGCATTGGCCGAGAATGTCTTAAAGCCCAAGCCGATACCAATGGCGATGCCAAGATCTTCTTCATCACCGTAGCCACGTTGCCGCTTTGTCATCTCTTCATAAATTTTTCGGTATTTTGGTTTTTCAGATGACGACCAACCCCTTGGCTCTTCATCAAAACCTTCACGGTCGATGGCACGGGCGTACTTCTCTGGCGTCATATCAGTGGCAGCCGGTTTTGCGACCTCATTTGGACGAACGCTGCCAAAACTTCCTTCTTCTTTGTAGGACAGTATCTGAGTCTTATGTAGCTCGTTGCGGGCAAGAGCTGGTTGTGGGGCTACCAAACTAAATGTGATCCCAGATAATGCCAGCAGGTATGTGCATGATCTTGTTTTCATCGAGCTTCCCCTCTCTTTCGTTTATTACAAAGGCTAAAAGGCAACCGTTTTACTTAGTGATGACTTGCTGGCTGATTTTACCAAATATTGAGCGGCCAGCCTTGTCGTACATCTCAATTTCTATTCTATCACCTGGTTTCATAAAAGGCGTCGAAGCCTTACCGGTATCGATAGTCTCAATCATGCGTTTTTCCGCGAGGCAACTGCTGCCACGCGCCCGGTCTTCATTTGACACTGTTCCAGAACCAAGAATAGTGCCGGCCGTATAAGCCCTGGTCTTGGTGATGTGCTCAATTAACTCATGAAATCCAAAAAACATTTCAGGGCCCGCATTGGGGTCACCAAATTTATGGCCATTGTAATGGGTGACTAGGGGCAGATGAATTCTGCCATCTTTCCAAGCATCACCTAACTCGTCAGGTGTGACCGCGATAGGGCCAAACGCAGAGGCTGGCTTACTTTGGAAAAATCCAAAACCCTTTTCAAGCTCTGCTGGAATTAAGTTTCGTAGGCTCACATCATTAACAATCATAATGAGCCGAATATATTTTCCTGCCGCGTCTTTTTTTGTACCTTGCGGCGTATCACCCAAGACGACGGCCACCTCAGACTCAAAGTCACAGCCCCACGACTCATCAGCCAAATAAATTGGATCTCTTGGACCCAAGAGGACGCCCGAGCCACCTTGATAAATGAGCGGGTCAGTTTTTAAAGTCTTTGGAGGCTCCGCGTTGCGAGCTTTGCGGACCAACAAAACATGGTTGATATAGGCCGAGCCGTCAATCCATTCATACGCACGCGGCAGCGGAGCCGCTAGAAGCTCTTCTTTAACAGGAGTGCCCGTTATCTTGCCGTCGCAAAGATCGCGGTAGAGCGCTTCTAGTTTTGGTTTTATCTCATCCCAGCGGTCCAGTGCTTCTTGCATAGTCTTGGCAACGGAAGCCGCCTCGACATAGGTTGCATTGTCGCGCGCCACGACAATAAGCCTGCCATCACGAGATTTATCTTTGAGGGTGGCTAGTTTCATAAATCATCACCCTCGTCTTGAACCTGATGTTTTGGAGTGTCCAGATTTTTTCTGACCGCTTTTAGATGAAGGTCGAGACTTCATTCCTACTGATGAGCTAGAGGCTGGTTTTTTCACGAACTTTGATCGGGTTGATTTTGACTTGCTTGGGTTGGTTTTTGATGGTTTCGCACTTGATCGAGATTGACCGGAATCTCGTTGCGGGCTGGTCGTAGCTTCTGCCTTAGGCCTGCGCGCTTTTGCACTGAGAGATCTCGGAGCGGCGTCTTTTGGTCTTGCAGAAAGAGGCTTACGTAAGGCGCGCTTTCTGGCCTTAGATATTTTTGACGCCCCTGAGGATTTCTCCACAGGCGCATCCGTTGCTTTTTTAAGTTTCACGACCTCATCCGTGGTCAATTGACGATATTCTCCAGCTGGCAAGTCTGCAGGGAGTCTGATCTCACCAAAAGCAACTCGGATGAGTCGCACGACACGCCGATTAAAGTGTTCAAATAGTCGTCTGACCAAGCGATTTCTCCCTTCATGAACTGTAATGATATACCAGGCACCCGTGGACACTCCCATATTGGCGCCGTGGACGAACGTAATCTTAACATTTTTAACTGCACCGTCTTCAAGCTGAACGCCTTTGCGAATTTCCAGTTCTTGCTCGCGGGTTAGGCGGCCATCAAGCAATACTTGATACTCTCGCGGCACATGATACTCAGGGCGGCACAGCTTATAACTCAGTTCGCCGTCATTGGTTAAGAGCAGCAAACCTTCAGTTCTAAAATCAAGGCGACCAACGGGTGAAACTAAAAATTTCGCCTTGGCGATCGTGGGAATGTCATAGATCGTTGGCTTATTGTCATCACTGCGGGCGGTGAGAATCTTATCTGGCTTGTGTAAAAGCCAGTAGACCTTGGGCGGCACCTTGGATTTGACCAATTTGCCATCCAAAAATACCCGGTCCGTCTCTATGTTGACCTTTGTACCCAGCTCGACCACTCGCTTGCCGTTGACGGCAAGCCGGCCTTCACTGATCCACTTCTCCGCCTCGCGGCGGCTGGCTATCCCCAGTTGGGAGAGCCACTTCTGTAGTCGCATTTCGCTCATTTAAAAGAGCCTCATCGGATTGGTGGTCAGAGGTTTCTAACGTCACACTCTGAACCGACTCGTTGTCAGTCATCTCGACTGGTTTCACATCCCCCCACTCGCTCTCATCGATAGCATCCACTGAGGTGATGACCTCACCAGCGGTTGCGCCTTGAACAGGACGCTCAAGACCATCATCTTGCGATGCAGTCCAGGCAACTTGTCCTTCATTCAATACATCGATCAAGTCAGCCTGAGACTCGCCCTCATCGGAGACGGCCGACTCGGCTTCAAACTTCTCTTCTTCGGCTGCGGTTATTTCACTTTCCAGGCCCGTAAATTCGCCCTCGGGCTTGCGCTCAATGGACGGCGCATAGGCCGGAACATCGGCTGCGAGTGGATTAAATTCAGCCTCCCCACGAACATTTTCCGAGTATTCCTCATCCGCGATGAACTGCTCCGTGTCGACACCCTCTTGTTCAGCTTCGAAGGCCGTGATTTTCTGATTTGCCGCATCGAGGATATCTTGCGGTGTCTGGAAACTTTCAAGGGGCGGTAGATCGTTGATCGACCCTAGTTGGAAGATTTTCAAAAACTCATCGGTCACACCAAACATCATGGGTCGTCCTGGGATCTCCTTACGGCCAATACAAGTCAGAAGATTGCGCTCGACCAGTGTCTTGAAGATGGAGCCGGCATCAACTCCGCGAATGAATTCGACCTCTGCGCGTGTCACGCCTTTTGACAACTTTTGACGGTAAGCGATCACTGCCAGGGTCTCAAGTGACGCTCGTGACAGAGGTCTTGGGCGGCTGGCAAATTGCTTTTCCATTAAGCTTTTCGCGGCGGGGGTCGTCTGAAATTGATAACCCATGCGTTTGATATATTTCAGATGAAAGCCACCAGCACGGTCGCGGTAAAACTCAATCAACTCATCACAGGCATCCTGGATTTCTTTTAATGTATAGCCCTGCTCTGCCAACAAGTCGTGAATTTCAACAGCTCGCATTGGTTTTGGTGATGCGAAAACAATGG
>JBAXLR010000060.1:0-15399 GCA_037134655.1 bacterium
GGTCGGAGGGATCTTCTTAGGCCTTTAGCCACACGGGCCATCGAACACATATAATCCTGTAATGACTGCGATAAATCAGATTCTGCAGGTTTTTAACTTTTCGAATTAAACAGCCCCCGGTGATTGAGTCCATTTGTGGTATAATTTTCATGAGGAATATCCTGAATTTATAAGAGAAAGTCACAAACCTCGCGACCAGGAGGCGGGGCTTAGTTGGGAGCGACTCACTCATGAACCCCCAAAAATCATTGGCAAAAACAAAAAATCTGGCGCGCGGGCTTGCTTTGTTAGCTGCTTGCGCCCCTCTTGTCTCGTGCGGCACAGTCGCCATCAGAAGCTCCCCAAGTGAGGCTGAAATTGCTCTCATGCAACCTGGGCGCGCAGATCCAAAGCCTCTTGGTAAAACTCCATACGAGGGAAAGTTGGGCGATCTGGGGAGTGCGGCAAATAGTGGCCCGATCATCTTACAGATCAAAAAACCTGGTTACATTACGCAAAACCTATACGTTCCAAACGCTTCGGGATCGCGGATCGAGTTTGACACAAACCTCAAGCCCGTAAATCCAGGATCGTTTGCCGATATGAACAAGATTGTAAAACTTGTATTGCAGGCTGAACGCGAAATCATGATGAAGCAAGTTGATGACGCTTTGAAAACAGCCTCAAATATCAAGTCTATGAACGATAACATTGCCATGGCCTGGGAGATCGAGGGCGCTGCATATTTTGTCAAAGGAGATCTGGCAAAAGCAAAAGTTTCATGGCTTCGCTCCCTTGAAATCGATCCGGAAAACCCCGAAACGACAAAAATGCTAAGTACGATTGATGAAAAACTCGGAACGAAAAAGTAAAAGAGGATAAATCTTGACGACGAGTAATTCTTTAAAATCATGCGCAATTGTTCTTTTAATGCTACTGTTGGAATCGGGCATGAGACCGATTGCGATGGGCGCCACCACGTTATCAAGCGACCTCAATGACTCCACTGGTTCATTTAGACTCGGCATGATCAATTTCACTAAAACAGATGGTGAAAAAACATATACTGGCGGCGCATCCGTATATAACTACGAGTACTCACGATACGTCCGCCTCAATCAAGCACTGATTTTTGGCTTCCGCCAAGCAACTGACTCTGCGACTAAACGTGACGCCTATCACTCTGCGTACGGCGGTTACCGCTTTTTTCCGATGGGAGTAGGGCTACCTGTTTTAACCACCACGGGTGATGCCACGATCTCCATTGATTCGCGCTACAAGCCTTACGCCGAGGCCTCTCTGGGGCTCGGCCATATTCTGTTTGAACCCATCGCAGAGGGTGCTGGTGACTTCTCAGCAAACTCTCTGGGTATCGTATTTGGTGGCGGTATGATGATGCATTTTTTCAGTCGCTGGGTTGTGGACTTCCAAATCATGTATGAAATGATTCAATCCCGCGGCGGCACAAGTAACAGCCTCGCCGTATCCGGAAGTAATATTTACATTCTACTCGGAAATGGCATGACGTTTTAGTATCCATCCCCAAAACCGATATGGAATCCCGACCACTCGCCCGTAACTCTCATTGAACCAAAAAGACTCGGGGCTATCGCCGACGGCTGACGGCAAATCGCTCTTTACGCCAGCTGACTGTCATATTTTCACCCCAATCGGTGCTGAACTTCACAGGCTTGATCTCTTTGGCAAGCTTCGGATCAGAAGGCTTACAACTCCAAGCTCCAGGCAGCATTCCCATACCATCTGAATACCAGTTGGCATCCCATGTGTATTTGAACGATGCACCAGGTTTAATGGTTTCCGTTTCCATTGCGATTGGCTTACCAGCCCATGCCACTGATCGTTCGAGCGTACAGCTAAGCTTGATGGGGTACTTATCCAAATTCTTAAAGGTCCAAACCGTTGGATTATTGCAGCAGCGGCCCGCGGCAAACACCTGCCAAGACAAAGCCGATAAGGTAGCACCACAAATGACCTTGGTAAGTATTCTCATTGTTAGGACCCCCAAATCACAAGGGCTGCGCCCCAGGTAAATCCTGCACCAAAAGCCGTCGTCATGACTTTCGCGCCTGCCTTAAGTCGCCCTGATCTGACACACTCATCGAGTAGTGTCGGAATCGTCGCCGATGACGTATTACCGTACTTCTGAATGTTATTATAAACCTTCTCGGAGGGAATCTTAAGGGTCAAACATATATGCTCATTGATCCGTAAATTAGCTTGATGAAAAAGCCAGAGGTCGATGTCATCAACACTCAGATTTTGATCCCTAAGAACTTCGCCGATAACTTCGGGCATCCGGGTGACGGCGTGTTTAAACACGAAACGTCCGTCCATGTAGGGATTGTGAGCGCCATCAGCCATATGCTCAGGCTTGATCCACGCACCACCAATGGCGGCTGGGAATCTAAGACCCAACTTATCGGCAAACTGTCCCTCAAGATGGGTTATCACCCGTTTGATGCCGATGTCGAGATTATGAGAACTCTCAAGGACGACTGCTCCCGCGGCGTCGCCAAAGAGGGTCGCCGTATCTCGTCCACGGTCCGTCAAATCAAGGGCTACACTTTGCACCTCAACTCCAACCAGCAATATACGGCGATATTGTCCCGACATGATCAAGGCCTGACCCATCTCAAGACCATAAATAAATCCCGTGCACTGGGCCCTGATGTCTAATCCAGGCTTCGTACCCATACCGAGTTTGGCCTGCAAAAAAGAACAAGTCCCAGGAAAATACTGCTGTGGCGATAGGGTAGCCACCAAGACAAAATCTATATCCTTAGGCTCAAGGCCAGATGACTTTAAAGCCTTGAGTGCGGCCTCATAAGCAAGATCCGCGGCACCCACTCCCTCAGCCACGTAGCGTCTTTCTTCAATGCCGGTTCGCTGACGAATCCATTCGTCGGAGGTATCCATCAACTTAGCTAAGTCATCGTTAGTGACCACACGCGGCGGCACAGCCATCCCGGTTCCGGTTATGGCCACGGTGCTTGGCTTAGCCTCTCGCATTAGAATGCCTCCTTAGTGATATGACTCCGATTATGCTACAACTTTCACGTTTATTCCAATCAATGCTGAAAAGATTTAGGAATTAGCCTGAAGTAGTCATCAACTTGTTACAAGGACATGGTGGTAGGGTGCCTAAGAGAATCCCACCCAGGCAGAATCTACCCGCGGACAGACGTGAAAAACTCGGGCTAAAATACAGTTATGACAGAGAAACAAACCGAAAAACCAATCGAAAAAAACGCTGACAAATTTGAAGCCCTCGACACGCCAGGCGTGCCAGCGGCAGGTCAGCCCGTAACTCCAACAGGAGTTCCGTCAGTTGCAGCTCAAATTATCGAGCTGCCCAAGGTGGCTTTGCGGTCTGCAGCCACGAGTAAGTTGCCGCGGATTCACACGGACCGCTATCTGAACCGCGAGCTTAGCTGGATTGAGTTCAACGCCCGCGTGCTCGAAGAAGCCATTAACCCGACAGTCCCTTTGCTTGAGCGTCTCAAGTTCATCAGCATATTCATGAGTAACCTGGACGAATTTTTCATGGTGCGCGTAGCCGGCCTACGGAAAATGGTTCAGGAAGATATTAAATCGTCCTCTGACTCACCAGACGAATTGCCCGGTGAAGCCATCTTGGAACAAATCCGCCAGAGGATCTCTGAATTAACTCACGTTGCATACGAGACCCTGCAAAAAGACGTCCTTCCAGGCCTTGAAGCCGAATGTATTGAGATCGTCGCCATGAGCCAGCTGCCAGCTGATGCAAAATCAATACTGACCGCGTATTTCAAAAACAACGTACTACCGGTATTAACGCCACTTGCCGTGGACCCGGCCCACCCATTTCCGTTTCTTACTAACCTTTGTCAGTACCTGGTCGTTTTGTTTAAAGACATTAACTACAACAGCCAAATCGGCGCTCCACCCATTGGTCTCGTGGAAATTCCATCAGTGCTACCGAGACTGATTCCTGTGAACGGGAAGCCTGACAAAAAGCAATTTGTGCTGCTTGAGGATCTCATCAAAGCTAACATCAGTAGTATATTTCTCGGCTACGAATTGGCTGACGCTCACCCTATCCGTGTCACGAGAAATCTCGACTATACGTTGCTCGAAAACGAAGTCGTTGATTTGCTCAAATCCGTCCAGCGCGAACTCACCAACCGCGAACACCAAGAGGCTGTCCGCTTGGAGCTTGGTGGAAAATTACCAAAAAGTGTCATGGAGATCTTAAAACAAGAACTTCATGTCACGCCCAAGGAAATTTACGAATCCCCAGAGCCCTTGTTGATTCCGGGCCTTATGACCCTCTACCATTTGGTTGCCCCTAACCTCAAAGATCCGCCGTTTAACCCAAGACTTCCCATGCAGATGATGAGTAACGAAGACCTCTTTGCATTGATGCGCAGAGAGGACATCCTTCTGCACCATCCCTATGACAGCTTTTATCCGGTTATTGAGCTTTTACAGGTGGCGGCCCACGATCCAAACGTCCTTGCCATCAAACAAACCCTGTACCGCAGCGGCGGTGATAGCCCTATTATTGACGCCCTCATTGCGGCAGCAGAGCTGGGAAAGCAAGTCACGGTGGTCGTTGAGCTTAAGGCCAGATTTGACGAGAAAAACAATATTTTGTGGGCACGGCGCCTCGAGCGCGCCGGAGTAAACGTGGTCTTTGGTTTCGTTGGCCTTAAAACCCATGCCAAAGCGACCTTAATTGTTCGCCGCGAGAGCGGTAAACTCGCCCGCTATGTCCACCTATCCACCGGCAACTACAATTCCAATACAGCCAAGCTTTACACGGATATGGGGTTTTTTAGTGCCAACAGTGATTTAGCTGATGACATTGGACACCTGTTTAACATCCTGACAGGCTTCAATATTCTGACTGGCGAGATCAAACTGAAACGAAAACAACTGATCCCTGAAATGAAAAAACTACTTCTTGCGCCAATAACCCTGAGACCCAAACTATTAGAGCTGATCAGACGCGAGATTCAGTTCAAAAAAGAAAACCACAAGGCCATGATCGTTATCAAAGTCAATGCAGTAACTGACAAAGAACTCATTGACGCCCTCTACGAAGCTAGCCAAGCCGGCGTTGAAATTCATTTGATTGTTCGCGGCATGTGCTGCCTCAGACCAGGCGTTAAAGGACTATCGGAAAACATCCATGTGACATCCATTATTGACCGCTTCTTGGAGCACAGCCGCATTTACTACTTTCACAATAACGGCAAAAAAGAAGTCTTCATGGCCAGTGCCGACATGAGCCCTCGTAACATGGATCGCCGTGTCGAGGTGTGCTTCCCACTCGAGTCACCTGAAGTTAAAGAGCATATCATTAACCACATTTTAGCCACCTACCTCGCTGATAATACGAAGTCTTGGAACCTAGAGTCTAACGGGGGATATAAACGTCGTGAGCGCGGGCAAAACGACCGCGAAATCAGGTCTCAGGCCAAATTTATTGAATTGGCGCGCGACTACGGGATAAAATCCATACCTTACGATATGGCCATTCGTCACAATACGGTTAAGGAAAAAGGGGCAAGGCCTGTGGCAAAAGCCAAAAAGACGCAAGTTAAAGACCACTAAAAACTACCCTTAACTTTTGCATCCAGCCGCTCAACATGCGAAAATAACTGCACTAGGTTTTCCATTCACACACGTCCAAATTTATTGAGGTCAATCGTTATGAAACTTACTATTGGTGTGGCACTGGCAGTTTTTGTTGGCGGATCAATCACAGCTTGTAGCACTCCGGGAAATGCGCCAAAAGAAAAAGAAGAAAAATATGATTTTGTTGGTGGCTACACTGGCGATGACCGTGTAATCGTCAAAGGTGACAGCGCCTCACTGCAATCTGACCGTAACGCTGTTGCTGAGTACACAAAAACCGTCGATACAATCAATGCAGAGCGCCAGAAAGTTGAAAGTGACCTGGCTGGTCTAGCCCTCTGCCGCCGCACCAAGGCCAGGGAAAAAGGCGTCGAAGTTGAAGAAGGCCCTCTGACTATCCCTTGTATGAAAAAAGTCGTGAACGATCGTGAAAAAGCTGGTGATGACCTGATGCAAGTTAAAGGCAAACTTGTCCTTCGCAAAAAAGATGACTTCAAAGCTCGCCTTGAAGAATCTCGCGCGTGTCTTGACCAGATGATTTCAGTACGCGATAAGTCGCGTGAAAGCTACATGCTGGATGAGTGTGCCAAGCTTCAGAAGAATTAAGTTTGCATAATGGGGACACCCGACTGATTGAGTATTGATTAAGCAGACTGAGTTCCATCGCAAAGTATCGCTAACAAAGAGCCTGTCACACTACTAGTGACAGGCTCTTTTTATTCACAACTTCTGAAAGCTAAAAATGTGACTCTTAACTTGAAAGAGTGGCTTCAACACTCTAGCTATTGAGTGATTTCGGGCATCGAAGGCGACTAATCAACTCCAACTCCTGCGGCGATCAAAATCAGTCGGGTATCCTTCTCTTAAAACGCGCACAGGGTGCGCCCTGGGCAATCAATACTCAATCAGTCGGGTGTCCCCCTTTTGAAGACACCCCCTACTTTTGCCTGAACGCTTAAATGTATAAATATTAGGCAGATCCAGGTGCATGCCTGAAAAATGCTTCACAAATGGCCATCATTGGGCCTAGGTTCGTTCAAAATACACCTCTTATACACCATAACATCCTGTTTTTATTAATTTTTTTAACCTAATGAAATTCGTTCATTATACATCTGTTTTATGAACGATATAGGCGAATCCTAAGCATCTGATATGATTTTGCTTATTCCTTAAACACGAACGCCGCCAACTATGTCGCTGTTAGCATTCTCTTTATACCATGCCGGCATATTTGCTGGTGTTGTTGTTCACTAAGTTTGATTTGATTATTTTTTAAACATTTAAGCCGCCGGAATTGAGGGAGGGGGGAGTTAGCGTATTTTTTAGTCGGGCCAGCCTAATTGGTCGCAAAAAATCAGCCGCACGACCCTAAAAATCAAAAGAAGGGGGTCGGAACGGCTGAGTAATTAAAAAAATAGAATCCAGCATCTTCCAAAAAAGCGTGGGCCCGCTGGCGGCGTTATTCCAGCCAGAACATGCGCATGCGAACATTGTCGTAAGTCACAGCATCTTCGATGGCACAAACTGAACCAACCACATTTTTCTCTAAACCATCGCGCCAGGAAGCCTCAGATTCCTCGCGTTTCAACTCACAGGCTTCAGCCGTGCTGTATTTAACAGCGGTCAAATCGGTAGCCAAAGGCTGCATGACCACACCAGCAGAATAGACGTAAACCGTTGATGAGTAGGAGGAGGCGCCGCAGAAGAAGATTGCCGTCTGGCCACCGGCAGCAGAATAGATTTCTGCCATCTCACCGCGGTAACGCTCACAATTCTCTAAGCTGCTAAACCGGCCCTCGCTGTATTGGAGGATAGGCAGGCGGCGAGACGCATAGTACATTGCGTGAACAATCGAATGATTAGAACTAGCCTTGAGTTTAACTTTGACGTTCTTAGCGCCGTATGACTCTAAAGTACTCTTCAGAGCCTCCTGAAGACTCTGTACGTCGCCATTAATGTTATTGTAGAAATCACGTGACAAATGCTGCGGAGAGAGCGTTGGTTTGCCAAACCCATCGATTCGCATGGTCCAGCCATTGTCAATATCGTGGTCGCGGCGATCCTGGATGCAGTAGGCAATCAATGGCTCTAAACCAGTCGCTTCTTTAAATGTCGCCATATCCGCTTCGCGATTAGCAACGCATACCTCTGCAGTATCATAGAGTGCATTCGCATACGCATGATCATCAAACGTAGTGACCAGGTTTGCCGATACAGATCGAGCGTATTCTATGACAAGATCAAACGTACGGTGCGGATTCCGCTCACAGCCGCTGGTTAAAACTCTTGCATCAGCAAGCCTAGCAAATTTCTCTACGACCCAACTTTCAACCTGATGACACTGCTCTTCAGTCGCGGCAACACGTGGAATCGTATAGCTATGAACCTCAGGCTGCGCGACGGAAACGCTTGAGGATGCAAGACCTAAAAAACCGGTTGCTATCAAAATTCTTCTCATCTAACACCTCTCATTCATTCGGACACATTTTGAAGTTCAATAAAACTGTGGGGCTGCATCGGTCGATGGATACCCTGATTGGGCATCTTAAGTTTGAGCCCATTTTTTGTACGGTAGCCAATATAAGCTCCTCCAGGACCATCTGTCTCTAAAGAAAACTTGCCCGTGAACGGATCATAGGCCGTTTCCGTAAACGGCTTGCGGGTCGTAATGTCCGTCAGCCAGAGATTACCCTCTATAATCAACGGTGAAAATGGGTCTTTCGAACTAATCTCCCGGTCAGCCATCACGATACTCATATACACATTCAACTTGCCGTTTGTATAGCTTCCTGAAAGATTCGGCGCAAGTTTCGTAGTATCGGCAAGACTAACATTCCCTGCTGACGTCAAAATAAAATTGCCAACAAAACCGTACTTTCGCGAATACCAAGTTCCCTCGGCTACGCCACCACCAATTTTTTTGATTTTTATGATCATGTCAGTAACTTGATCGGCTCGGTCGAACACCATCTCGCCCAAGCTTCCGTTAAGTGCTCTGGCATCGAATTTTGTATTGATGGACTCGTCAGTTTGCGTGTGCCCACCGTACCGAACACTTGCAACCAAGGACGCTATACGTTTGTTGCCTTCGCGGTAGGTGGTCACTGCGAGACTCATGGAGTGATAAATATCTCGCCGTTTTAAATGTATGAAACCTTGATAAAGGCCATCTAGTTCTGTTGCTGGGGCGTTCTCATTGGACATTAAAGACCAATTCGGTTGACTCGTGGGAAGAGTCTTGATGCCAGGCTTAACCACTTCCGTGGATGAGCGGTTGTATCGACAACCGCCACAAGTCAGTCCAGAATCATCTACCGTACACGCAAGTGCACCTAACGGTCCGTGGAAATCAATGTGCCCAGAAAAAATATCGTAGTCAGCATCGATAAAAGTCTTGGTTACGCATGTGCTTGCCCCGAGAGGGCATCCAGCGCCGCCATTATCGCCAATCTGAGCCATAATAATGAATGGCGCAAAGGGGTCGGAGCGGTTTGTTGCAATGGGGCGCAGTGGAGTTGACTGCACCTGTAAGCGCCGACCGACGCCGTCACAAATGCCTCGATATTCACCCCATATCTTCTGCACTAAAGGTCGCTCCACATTGACCTCACGTCCAGTACTAAGAATGAGTCGCCCAACATGGCCACTCCCTGTTTTCACATCACCCTCAAGTCTCTGGCCGTCGACATAATTAAGAACGAAAATAACTTCACGCTCGGGACCATCAAAAATTAATGTTCTTGATGCTTCGTCCCATCGAACGTTTTGGTAGTGGTAACTGGCATACTCATCACTCGTGTAATCACCAAAATACAGCACAAGCGTTGCTCGAATCCGTCCAGAATTTGAGCCGTCTGCTTCTCTGATTATATCCAGTCGGGCCAACTGATCTTGAGCAAGGGATGAATGTTTGAGAACTCCCAAATAACGATCAGACAAGGTCTGTGCATGGGCACTGACCGAGCAGAAAAACAGCAAAATGGAGAGTAAATACTTCATTTTTGAGGCGTCTCCGAATTTGAAAAAAGGCCGAAAATACCCGGCCTTATTTCAGATCAGAATCCAATTTTTAACGAAATTCATTAAAATCGTCAAATTATTTTAATAGAATTTTAATAAGCATTTCTAAGATAAAAATATAATCATTATTTTCAATAGCTTAGCGACTATTTCGCACAACCCTTGGGGCGTGGCCAGCCCTCAGCATCTGCCACCACGGGCACCAGCTGCAGGGATCTCTCAACTTTGGATAATGGCACCTTGGAAAGTCTGGGGCCAGACATCACTAAACGGGTTCGCATCTGCGGAAGACTATTATAGTGACCATGTTGTCCCGCTGGCACCGGTCGGTCTACCACACCGTTATTTAGAGGATCTGGATATTTACCCTTCAAATGATCCGGGATCGAAGCCCAGGGGGCTCGCGCCAAAAGCAGTCGATCTTCAACAGAATTTTTAAAGCCAATACCGTCATTGGCAAATGCCATGATCCATGGCATCTCATCGCCAGCGAGACCCTCTTTGATAGCTTCTTTGGTGCCTCGGACGAGGACTTTGGCAAATATCTTTTGCTTCGTCACTTCAAATTCCATTTTCCGAAGTCTTTGCGCAATAAGCTCAAGATTAACATCAGCTGGCGCAGATGCATTCAAGCTACCGGCAGGGGGATAAAAATACATAGCACCGCCTGATGTGGTGACGTGCCCTTTGGCAGCTGTTTCCTCACCTAAAATTTTCCTGGCATTGAGCGAATACGCGATGGCCGACATCCCATGATCACCAACAACCAGCAAGTCGGCCGTCTTCGGAATGGCAGTCATGACCTTGCCAAGCTCACGATCAAATCGCGTCAAATACTCAACTACGTTTCGCTCGTTGGCCGAATCGCGATAAAACCCATGCAGAAGACTATCGAGATCCGGAAAATAAAGGAACACAGCGTCGAGATCGCCACGACCCAATAATTCAAGGTTCACTTTAATAATATCATCCTGGCGATGTGCCATTGCCCCCAAATACGATGGTACATGGCTTTGCATTTTGTAATCCTTCAGAGACGAGAAGAATATATTTTGACGGTCGACCCATGTGCGAAACTCTTCACCAAAAGCTGGCATGAACTGCACTGGGGATACGGCAACCACACTTTTTTCGCCAACCGACACGAGCAAGACTGAAACGGCAGCCGTTCGATCACTGCCATTAACTTTAGATTTAAATAAAAAATCATGCGGCTTCGCCACAGTTAACTGTGGGATGGCTCCCCAAGGCGTGTTACCCGTAACTTCGCCATTTGGACCAGATGACAATCGCAAGGTAAAAGACTTCTCTACCGAAGATCGTGCCGGTATAATCACGTCAGCGGAGGCATTTTTGCTGATAGCAATCATCTGAGTCGAAGATCCAGCCGTGTCATAGGCGATTCCAACATCCGCTGACCTAGACTCCCCATTCCAATCAATGGAAGGATAAAAAGCAACTCCGACGCGCAACCCTTCACGACGGAGGCGAGCAATCCAGTTTTCTGGCTCATAGGCTTTTCCAAAACCACTAACAGTCCCGCTTCCTGTCCACGAGGAGTTATCGAGGATGCCGTGTGTGCCAGCTGGTGAACAGGTGATCGTAGCGATGTGTGACGGAGCCGTGATTGTCGGATTAATCACGCGAAAATCATTCCTGCCGCGCGCCTTGGTCAGCAACCACATTAGACCCTTGGGATGAGGGTTTTTAATCTTTGCAACCCATGGTTCCAAAGCCTTGGGTTGAAATCCATCTAAGGACATCCAAACAAGCCTCAGCCGAGTCGGCTTAGATTGATTCGCAACGTCCTTAGCTGCAGCAGCAACGTTCACAGGTTTATCAAACTCTTGCTTATTGATTTCGGCAGTGATCGGATGCGGCGCTGGAGCAGATTCAGGCTTTTTTACGGCTGTATGCGTATCAACAGTTCTGGGTTGATCTTTCGCGCAGGTCATAACCATACCGCAGATCATCAATAGCTTTAAACCAAGTAAACGCATCACGCCCCCCAAAAAAAACAAGACCTTACAAAATCTTCTCTAATTCCTTACCAATCGCTTCCGGCGTATCAGTTGGAGCATAACGCTTCAGCACGTTGCCGTTCTTATCGACGAGAAATTTAGTGAAGTTCCACTTGATAGCCTCAGTACCAAGAAGTCCCGGGGCCGATGATTTTAAAAATTTATACAAGGGCGCTGCCGTTGCCCCGTTGACATCAACTTTTGCAAAAAGTTTGAAAGAAACGCCGTAATTCGTCTTACAAAACTTTTCGATCTCACTTTCTGCGCCTGGCTCCTGTCCGCCAAACTGGTTACAGGGGAAAGCTAGGATCTCTAGACCTCGATCCTTATATTTTTCATAAAGAGCTTCAAGACCACCATACTGCGGCGTGAACCCGCACTGACTAGCAACGTTAACGATGAGGAGTGTTTTCCCTCTTAAAGACTCTAACGACATGTCTTGACCCGAGATGCTTTTCACTTGAAAACCATAGATGCTAGCTGCTGTCATGTTTACAACCTCTCTTTAAACATTAGTTTATTCATCTCTCCAATCAAAGAGGAGACCGGCCTAAAGCCTCTAAAATTCCCCGAACAACCGACTCTGCTGCAAGGGCTGCCAGCAAAATTCCCATAACGCGGGCGATCACTTCACTACCAGTCCTACCAAGTAACTTATTGAGCTTGCTCGTTGAGAGCAGCAGCCACAGGGTAGTCCCCATCACGGCGGCAAGCGTCACACACTTTAACATGAAGTTACTGACATCTGGAGCCCCACGCATCACAACCATCACGGCTAATATTGCGCCAGGACCTGCAATATACGGAAGCGCAATCGGGAAAATCGCAAGATCACGGCCACTAAATTCACCGGTAGTATGCTTATCGTCGGCAGCATGCGCCTGAAAAACCATCTGCACACCCACGAGAAAAAGCAGCACACCACCGGCAATTCTAAATGAAGCAAACGAAACGCCGAGAGCTGTCAAAAGAATCTGACCAAAAATGGCAAATGAAAACAAAACGCATGCGGCAATTGTCACGCCGCGTGTCACCAAGCGCCGACGTGCAGGCTCGTCCATGGTACCAGTAAGTGCTGCCAAAAGTGGCACCGTACCGATCGGATCGATGGCCACAAATAACAAAATAAACTCGTTGATGAACGCTCGCAGCAAGAAATCTTCCCCTTAAATTTTGAGCCCTTGCAACGCTACCATCTTTGGCGCATCATTCAACTAATTAATCCATTTTGATCGCCAGACAAGCTGCTAGGAAATGCGATGACCGACATTGCCATTGAAGTTAAAGCACTAGAAAAAACCTACACGACGTTCAAGAAGGAGGCCGGGTTTGCCGGAGCTTTAAGAAGCTTTTTCAAGCGCGAAACCGTCCCCGTCAGAGCCGTGAAACCAACTTCATTTACGATCAAGAAGGGTGAGTTTGTCGGACTTCTCGGGCCCAACGGTGCTGGAAAAACAACCATTCTTAAAATGATGACGGGACTCATTCCTCCGACATCAGGCAGCTGCCTTGCCTTTGAACAATTTGATACTTCAAAAAGACCAAAACCATACCTAAGGCGTATTGGCATGGTCATGGGACAAAGAAACCAACTGCATCCCGACCTGCCTGCAATTGACTCCTTTCGATTAAGTCAAGCGATCTACGATATCCCCGAGGCACGATTTAATGACCGCCTTAAGACCTGCCTAAGCCTCTTTGAGATCGAGGCAAAACTGAATATTCCGGTAAGAAAGCTATCACTCGGCGAACGAATGAAAATGGAGCTTATTCTCGCGATTTTACATGAGCCAGAACTATTATTCTTGGATGAGCCCACCATCGGACTCGACTTCAATGCTGCCCGTCAGATCAGAAAATTCCTTGCCGAGGCCAACCAAAAATTTGGCATCACGATCATCCTAACCTCACACTATACAAAAGACATTGAGGAACTTTGTCGTCGCGTGATTTTAGTCAATCATGGCACGACCATTTTCGACGGTCCACTCAACGCCCTAGACGAGAGAATCCAAGGTGAAAGGCAATTCACCATGGTACTTGCTGATTCAACAACCAGTACCAAATTGGTCAGTTGGCTCCAAAAAACGCCTGAAGTCAGTATTATCACCCCTGCAACGGACGACCCCTGCGAAGTGTCCTTTTCGGTGACCGCGCGCCTTGCGCCGAACACTGCAAAAAAGATATTTGAAATCATCCCAGCCGATCACGTCAAGGATTTCACGATTGGTGAGCGAAGCCTGGAAGATATTTTTTCGGAAATTTATCGCCGGACTTCGGAATCAAGGACTTAAGACTTCATGTTGGAAAGCTCAGCCTTCGGCAAATTGGAAAATTACGCGACCGATATGCGGATAATTCTGCGTGCTTCGCTCGTGTATTTTAGCCAATGCTTGCAGGCAGTACTCTTGTACCGCAGCGCCTTGGTCATCTTTATTGTGTCTGAAGGTTTTGCCTACGCCGGTTTTATAACCTTTTGGTATAAAGCTGCGCAGTCTAATCCAGCCCAACAAATTTACTCACCATTAAACCTTGTCTACTATTTTGCCCTTTCTATGTTTCATCACAGCATTCAACACCACACAGCTTCACGTGATCTTGGCAGCGATATCAGGCTTGGAAAGCTTTCCTATTCTATTATTCGCCCGTTTCCTTTTCTATTGCAGGCCACCCTTCGTAGCGTCGCTTGCACACTTGTATATATCATTTTGCTACTACCACTTCTTTTACTGGGCCTTTACTTCACCCCTTCCCTTTGGCAACAGTTTTCAGCCTCCATCTCATCACCGGCGTTTTCAAACTTTGGTCTGGCCCTGATTTTAGCCTTACTTTGTGGCTGGTTTATCCGTCTCGTTGTTGGAATGCTTGCTTTTAATATGGCGCAAATTTGGGGGCCTGATACGTTTTTCATCGCACTCTACTATGCTGCAAGCGGTGCCGTTTACCCAATTGATCTCCTACCTACCTGGGCTTTGACCCTGGTGAAATGGACTCCCATGTACTACATGGTTGGCTTTCCCGTGCTCACATTAATGGGACGAATTCCACCGCAGGATTTTTATGCAGAGTGCTGGCGAGGCACTATGGTGCTTACTGCGCTGCTGGTCATTATGTTTTTGATGTGGCGCAGAGGCCTAAGGAAGTTTGAGGCTATTGGAATATGATGCGCTACTACGCACGACTTGCTAAACAAATCGCTACCATCAGCGTTTCCAGCATGTTGATCTACAGAAGCAATCTTCTCTTTTTTTTCTTGTTTGAATCATTATTTTTGGTCGCCAACATGGGCGGCATTGCCCTGGGTGTCAACCTCGCGGGAGGTAATCTAAGTGGTTGGTCATTCAACCAGGTAATGTTTGTGACCAGTATATTTGGCGTTGGTCACCAAATCTTCACCACCCTTTGTATTAGCGGACTTTTTCACACAGGCTATTTCGTCTGGTCGGGCCGCATGGATTACGTTTTGTTAAAGCCACTACACCCGCTCCTAGCAATGCATGCGGCTAATGAATTCATAATTAGCAACCTGCCAAATCTACTCATAAATATTGTGATCTTCCTAGTCTTTGCTTCACGAATTGCTGCAGAAGGCGTGGTCTTTGGAATCAGCAACTTACTGGGATTTTTTGTATTTTTTGTTGTGGGCCTTGGCGTTCGCTATGGTCTAGCCTTGCTTGTGGTGGCTCCAGCATTCTTCGCTGAGAAGCTTTCCGAAGGCGAAGATGCCTACTGG